>JAYUFU010000348.1:0-13014 GCA_043738505.1 Fimbriiglobus sp.
CACCCCACCGGCCTTCCCGCCCGTCCGCCCTCTCCCACCCCAGAGGATTCCGCCCATGCTGGCGATCCCCGGCTTCACCGGCCGCGACACCTGCGACGGCGTCTCCCGCCGCGATTTGATCCGCATCGGCGGGTCCAGCGTCCTCGGCATCAGCTTGGCGAACCTGTTCGCCCTGAAGTCCGCCCAGGCGAACAACGCCCCCGTCCCCAAAGGCACCGGCGAGACGACCGGCGGCAAGGGCTTCGGCAAGGCCAAGAGCGTCATCTTCATCTACCTGCAAGGCGGCCCCAGCCACCTGGATTTGTGGGATCCGAAGGACGACGTGCCGGCCGCCAACAAGAGCATCTTCAAGGCCATCGACACCAAGCTGCCCGGCACCAAGGTGACGGAGCTGCTGCCCAAGATCGGCGGCGTCCTCGACAAGACCACCCTCATCCGGACGATGAGCTACACGCCCAACGGCCTGTTCAACCACACCGCCGCCATCTACCAGATGCACACCGGCTACACCACCGACAAGGTGTCGCCGTCCGGCCAACTCGAGCCGCCCAACGCCAAGGACTTCCCGACCCTCGGGTCGAACGTGGTGAAGTTCCTGCCGCCGACCGTGCCCATGCTGCCGTTCGTCATGATGCCCCGCCCGCTGCAAGAGTCGAACGTGGTGGGCAAGGGCGGCGGGGCCGGGTTCCTCGGCAAGGCCTACGACCCGTACCTGCTGTACCCGCCGGGCGACGACACCGACCTGGCGAAGATGGACCGCATCAAGGTCGATGACCTGAAACTCCGCGACGAACTGTCCACGGCCCGCATGGAGCGCCGCGCCACCCTCCGCGAGACGGTGGCGAAGGGGATGCCGGAACTGGAGCAAGTGACCAGCAAGTACGAACTCGATTCGTACTACGGCAAGGCCCTCGGCCTGGTGGTGTCCGGCCGCGCCCGCGAGGCGTTCGACCTGTCGAAGGAAGACGCCAAGCTGCGCGAGCAGTACGGCAAGAACACGTTCGGCCAGTGCCTGCTGCTGGCCCGCCGACTGATCGCCGCCGGCACCCGGTTCGTCGAGGTGACGTGGCCGAAGGTGGCGAACAGCGACAACCACTCGTGGGACGTGCACGTCGGCCTGAGCAAGCGGATGAAGGACCAGGCCGCGCCGATGCTGGACGCCGGCGTGTCGGCCCTGATCGAGGACTTGGACAAGTCCGGGATGCTGAAGGAGACGCTGGTGGTGGTGGTCGGCGAGTTCGGCCGCAGCCCCCGCCGGGGCGTCAGCACCAGCGGCAACCAGAACAGCGACGACGGCCGCGACCACTGGCCCTACTGCTACACGGCACTCATCGCGGGCGCGGGCATCCGTCGCGGGTACGTCCACGGCGTGAGCGACAAGACCGGCTCGGCCCCGAAGGAAGCGCCGGTCCACCCGACGGAACTGCTGGCGACCATCTACCACAGCCTCGGCATCAAGCCGGACACCATCGTCCACAACCACCTGAACCAGCCCCGCGAGCTGGTCAAGGGCGAGGCGGTGACGGCGCTGTTCTCGTGAGTGGGGCGATGGAAAACGTGGCCCGCTCGCGAACTCGCAACGGCAAAGTAGCCTGACTCTCCAGAGTCGGGCCGAATCCCACAGGCGGTTCGGCCCGACTCTGGAGAGTCAGGCTACTTTTTCACTTCCCGCAACCGCCTACTCCAAGTCCCACACCACCACTTTGCCGGTGTCGCTGCCGGCGGCGGCGGTCAGGCCGTCCGGGGCGATGGCGACGCACCGCAACCGCCCGACCTTCCAGCCGTAGGCGCGGAGTTCCTGAAGGGTGACGGCGTCGTACTCGCGGACGGTCTCGTCGTTGCAGGTGGCGAGGACGCGCCGCCCGTCCGGGTGGACCGCGATGCCGGTGAAGTGCTTGCGGTTCACCCCACTCACTTTTTTGACGGGTGGTTTCGCCGGTCTCACGAGGTCGTAACTGAACAGCGATGGCCCGGCGATGGCAACGAGGCGACAGTCCTCGACCGCGAAGCGGACGGCACTGGTGGCGGATGTCAGTGGGAGAGGGGTGCCGACCGGTGCCAAGTCGGCCAGCGTCCGCCACTGCGCGAGAACCTCGTGGTGGTGCCGCTCGACGGACAGGAACTCGTCGCCGGCGGCCGGGAATTCGAAGGCGAGACCGCGAGCCGTCGAGGGGTAAGTGGCCGATGGCACCGGACGACGTTTCGCCGCTTCCATCGGATGGACCAAGGGTAAGCGGAACCGAAGGATCGCGGACGGGTCGCTGTGGTTCCCGACCAGCAGGTGATCCCCTTTCGCCGACAGCGCGATCGGGAAGCCTAGGTCCGCATGGCCCACGGGCAAGTGGAGCGGGTTGTTCCCATCCGCGTCGTAAGCCACAGCTCGCGATGTAAAGGTGTCAGCAACCCGGTGAGCCGCGACAAAGCCGCTGTCCGGCAGGACGCAGAAGCCGCCGTTGGCGACGCAGTCCGCGACGCCGCGATCCGGTTCGGGCGAGCCTTGCGGATCCCACCCTTCGACGCCGGCGAAGGTGACGAAACGGCCCTGCCGCTGAACGCTCATCGATTCGCCGAAGCCGAACAACCGGCTGCCGTCCGCGCCATACTTCAGGTGCGCGATTCGCTTGTACCGGCTCGTCAGGATTCGCATCGCTCACTCCTCTCGCTCCCTCGCGCCGCTCGCGGCGACGACAAGGCGGTTGTCGTCGCCGCTTGAGGGTCATCCGCCGGAGTGAGAATATCGATTGCATGATACCCCTCTCACTCCCAACCGTGAGACGGTTTCCGGCCGGCATTCCCGGCGGCGGGAATCGGCCTCCCCATCACGCCTCCGCGCCGCTTTCGATTCCGCTGGCGTTGCTTGGATTTCCAAGCTGCGGTTGACGTTTCGGCGATGCGGATCGGGCCGGCGCGAGGTTTGCATGAAATCCCCTGTCCATGTCCGCGTCCGTCGCTAGAACGTAATCTTTCGCACCGAGCGTCCGGGCCATCCGCGGCAGGACCGACCGCTTACCGAAGTGATTCCTCATGGCCGACGCCCCCACCGCCCCCGCGCCGATCAAGGTCACGCCAGTCACCCACACGACGCAGCGGGGCTTTGCCGCGGCGTCGTTCTGCCTCGCCCTGTGGGGCACGCTGACCTTCTGGTGGTACCCGTTCGGCATCACCGTCGCCGGCCTCGGTGTACTGTTCGGCCTGATCTGCATCCTGATGGGCTGGCGCGGCGGCAAGGACGGCACCCACCTGGCGTGGTACGCGGTGTTCCTGGGCGGGTTCGGGGCCAGCCTCGCGGTGTTCTCGTACCGGTTCGTGCAGCAGGCGTTCGACGGCATCTCGCCGCCGTTCCCGCTGCCGCTGTGATTGGCTTGGTTTGAACACCTCTCCCCGCTGGGGAGAGGTCGGTTGCGCAGCAGCCGGGTGAAGGGTTTTGCTCCCAGAACAAACCCCTCACCCGCCTCGTGCTTCGCACGATTCGACCTCTCCCCAGCGGGGAGAGGTGGGTGTGGTTGGTGTCACCGAAACAGTGGTTCCCGCGATACGGATTCGATCCGACCCCGTCGGAGGACGCGCGATATGGCTCAGGTGTTCTCGAAGAGCATGAACGTGGTGGCCCGCGTCAGCCTGCTCGGCATCCCGCTGCTGCTGGCGGCCGCCGGCGCGACGGGCGCGGCCTTCTACCGGTCGGACTACACCACCGGCACCCGCGAGGTGGTCGAGCAGCCGATCCCGTTCAGCCACAAGCACCACGTCGGCCAGCTCGGCATCGACTGCCGGTACTGCCACACGTCCTTCGAGGTGTCGGCCAACTCCGGCTACCCGCCGACGAAGACGTGCATGAACTGCCACCAGCAGATGTGGAACTCGGCCGACATCCTGCAACCCCTCCGCGATAGCTGGAAGGAAGGCAAGCCGATCTCCTGGACGAAAATCAACAACGTCCCGCACTACACGTACTTCAACCACAGCATCCACGTGGCCAAGGGCGTCGGCTGCGTGTCGTGCCACGGGCAGATCGACGAGATGAATCTGGTCATGCAGTCGAAGACGCTGCTCATGGAGTGGTGCCTGGACTGCCACCGCAAGCCGGAGAACCACCTGCGGCCGGTCGAGGAGGTGACGAACATGCGGTTCAAGCCGAGCGACCTCAAGAACCCCGACACCGACGCGCCTCACACGCAGGCCAGCCTGGGCAAGAAGCTGAAGGAACAGCACAACATCCGCGAGCAGAGCATCCTGACGAACTGCAGCATCTGCCACCGGTAACCTGTTGGGCGAGCCGCGACCGCAAGGGAGCGGCATCTTCCTGATCTTCAAGATGCCGCTCCCTCGCGGGTCGCTGCTCGCAAGTATCGAAACGGCACGCAAGACTCACGGCGACCGAACCGAGGATCCGATTCATGCCCGCCGAACCGACCGCGCCGGCCCCCGCCGCCCGGACCGAACCCGAACTGTTTCAGTCCGTCGAGCAGTGGATGGACTCCGCCAAGTTCCGGGAACTGATGCGGGACGAGTTCCCCGAAGACGCCGACTCGTGGCTGGACCCGATCAGCCGGCGGAACTTCCTCGCCCTGTCCGGCGCGTCCGTCGCGCTGGCCACCGGGTGCAACCCGTCGCTCCGGCCGGCGTCGCCGCGGCAGGTGGTGCCCTACGTCAACCAGCCGGACCAGGTTCTCCCCGGCGTGCCGCTGTTCTTCGCCACCGCCATGCCGCAGCAGTCGGGCGTCGGCCTCGGCCTGCTGGTGAAGAGCGTCGAAGGCCGGCCGATCAAGTGCGAAGGCAACCCGAACCACCCCGGCAGCCTCGGCTCCATCGAACTGCAAGCCCTGGCCACCCCGCTGACGCTGCACGACCCGGATCGGTCGAAGGCCGTCACCCTGAACGGGAACGGCAGCACCTTCGACAAGGCGATCACCGCGATCAAAGCCGAACTCAGCGGGAAGAAGGGCGACGGCGTCGTCTTCCTGACCGAGCCGACCACCTCGCCGACCGTCCACCGGCTGATGGCCGACGTGCTGAAAACGTACCCGGCCGCGAAGTGGGTGCGGTACGAGCCGGTGTCGCGGGCGAATGAGGCCGCCGCCCTCGCCGCCGCGTTCGCCGCGCCCGTCAGCCAGCACTACAAGCTGGACGCCGCCGACGTGATCCTGTCGCTGGATGCCGACTTCCTGACCACCGGGCCGGGGGCCGTCCGCTACGCCCGCGACTTCGGTGCCCGCCGCAAGCTGAGCCTGATCCAGGCCGACCACGACCTCGAACACGACGAGAAGCGGAAGACGAACCCCAAGCTGCCCGACCACATCCACTGGACGCACGAGCAGATTCTGGCCAAGGCGTCGGCGCGGATGAATCGGCTGTACGTCGTCGAAGGGGCGCTGACCAGCACCGGCGGCATCGCCGACCACCGCCTGCCGCTCAAGCCGAGCGAAGTGGAAGGGTTCGCCCGCGCCCTCGCCGCCCGGCTCGGCGTGCCGCTGGCTGCCGCCCCCGCCGACCTGTCCGACGCCGCCAAGAAGTGGATCGAACCGGTCGCCGCCGACCTGCTGGCGCACAAGGGCAAGGCCGTCGTCATCGCCGGCGAACACCAGTCGGCCGCCACGCACCTGCTGGCCCTGGCCATCAACGAGAAGCTCGGGGCGTTCGGCACGACGGTCGCGTTCAGCGCCCCGCTGGACCCGACCCCGGCCACGACCGACCTGAAGGCGCTCGCCGCCGACATGACTGCCGGCAAGGTGGGCACGCTGTTCCTGCTGGGCGTCAACCCCGTCTACGACGCGCCGGAGAACCTCAAGTTCGCCGACGCGCTGGCGAAGGTGAAGACCAAGATTCACTACGGGCTGTACGCCGACGAGACGGCCGTCCCGCACGCCACCTGGCACGTCCCGGCCACGCACTTCCTCGAAAGTTGGGGCGACGTGCGCGGGCACGACGGGACGGCCTCGGTCATCCAGCCGCTCATCGCCCCGATGCACGGCGGCAAGACGCTCATCGAGCTGCTGGCCACCATTCTCGGCACCCAGGACGCCGACCCGCTCGAAGCCGTCAAGGCGACGTGGCGGGCGCAGTTCGAGACGAAGATCGACGCCAAGGTGCGGGACACCTACAAGACGACGACCGCCACCGGTGCCCCGGCCAAGCTCAACTTCGACCGCTACTGGGAAGAGTCGGTCCGCGACGGCATCCTGCGCGGCTCGGCCGAAGTCGCCACCCCCGGCGCGGTGAAGACCGACAAGATCGGCGACAAGGCGCTGTCGGTCGCGGCCGTGAAGGGCCTGGAAATCCAGTTCCGCCCGGACCCGGTGCTGTTCGACGGCAAGCAGGCCAACAACGGCTGGCTGCAAGAGCTGCCGAAGCCGATGACCAACCTGACGTGGGACAACGCCGCGATGATGTCCCCGGCCACGGCCGAGGGGCTGAAGTTCGAGCAGAGCTTCGGCTGGACGGCCGGCGAGCGCGGCCGCACCGAGACCGACTTCGCCGAACTGACCGTGGGCGACCGCAAGCTGAAGGTGGCCGTCCACGTCGTGCCGATGATGGCCGACGAGTTGGTGGTGCTGCACCTGGGCTTCGGCCGCGAGCGGGCCGGACGGGTGGGCAGCCCCGACGACAAGGCCATGACCCCCGGCTTCAACGCCTACAAGCTGCGGACCACCGACGCCGCCTGGACCGCCCCGGCCGTGATGAAGCGGCTGAACGAGCGGTTCCTGCTGGCCGTCGCCGGCGCGCACTCGGCGATGGAGTCCCGCCGCCCGGTGCGGCACGCCACCCTCAAACAGTTCGAGGCGGAGGAGATCTTCGCCCAGGTGCCGAGCATCACGCCAGGCGAGTTCAAGGACATTCGCGCCCTGACGCCGGGCACGGTCGAGAACTTCGAGATGCTGGACGAGGAGCGGAAGAAGCAGCGGAACGCCGACGCCACCAAGCCGTACAAGCACCCCCACCGCGACCCGCGCCACGACGACGAGGCGAAGCACGAGGACGGGCACGGGCACCACGACAAGCGGCTGAAGCCGCTCAGCCTGTACGTCGCCAACCCGATCCGGGTGAACGGCCAGGACGCCAACCTGACGTACCGCCGCTGGGCCATGACCATCGACTTGGGGGCGTGCATCGGGTGCGCCGCCTGCACCCTGGCGTGCGTCGCCGAGAACAACATCCCGGTGCTGGGCAAGGACCAGGTGACGAAAGGCCGGGCGATGCACTGGATTCGCCTCGACCGGTACTTCAGCATCCCGACCGCCGAGGTGCTGGAGGACAAGTTGGGGGCCGAAGGCATCAAGCCGGCCGAGCGGAAGGAGCAGGTGAAGAAGTCGGCCGAGATCCGCGTCCACGTGCAGCCGGTGCCGTGCCAGCAGTGCGAGAAGGCCCCGTGCGAGGTGGTGTGCCCGGTCGGGGCCACCGTCCACAGCGCCGACGGCCTGAACGACATGGCGTACAACCGCTGCGTCGGCACCCGGTATTGCGGCAACAACTGCCCGTACAAGGTCCGCCGCTTCAACTTCCTGCAATACACCGACTACACGACCGACAGCCTGAAGCTGGTGAACAACCCGGAAGTGACGGTGCGGACGCGGGGGGTGATGGAGAAGTGTACCTACTGCGTGCAGCGGATCCGCGCGGCGGTCATCGAGGCCGAGCGGGAGTGGGACAAGAAGAAGCCGGACGGCACCCCCGTGCGGGAGCTGGACATCGGCGGCCGGCCGAAAGTGTACGACGGCGAGGTGCTGACCGCCTGCCAGCAGGCGTGCCCGACGCAGGCCATCACCTTCGGCGACCTGAACGACGACAAGAGTCGGGTCATCCGGACGAAGGCCGAGCCGCACAACTACGGGCTGCTGGCCGAAGTGAACACGATGCCCCGCACCAGCTACCTCGCCGCCGTCCGCAACCCGAACCCGAACATGCCGCAGGGAGCGTGACCCGCATATGGCCACCGCGACTGAGACCGCTCCCCGCGTCGCCCCTGCCGGGTCGCCGGGCGTGTACCCGCCGCACCCGGAAGGGCTGATCGGCGGCAGCTACGACACCGTCACCCTGGGCGACAAGATCGCCGACGTGCTGATCGGCGACACCCCGACGCCGAAGGCGTGGTGGGGCTTCTTCCTGTTCGGCTTCGCGCTGCTGCAAGCCCTCGTCCTCGGCCTGGCCTACCTCTTCTACGCCGGCACCGGCGTGTGGGGCATCAACCAGCCGGTGGCGTGGGGCCTGGCCATCGTCAACTTCGTGTGGTGGATCGGCATCGGCCACGCCGGCACGCTGATCTCCGCGATCCTGCTGCTCATGCACCAGAAGTGGCGGACCAGCATCAACCGGTTCGCCGAGGCGATGACGCTGTTCGCCGTGGCGTGCGCCGGCCTGTTCCCGCTCATCCACATGGGCCGGCCGTGGCTGGCGTACTGGCTGTTCCCGTTCCCGAACAACATGGCCGTGTGGCCGCAGCCGCGGTCCCCGCTCATGTGGGACGCCTTCGCGGTGTCCACCTACTTGACGGTGTCGCTGGTGTTCTGGTACGTCGGCCTCATCCCCGACCTGGCGTTCCTGCGGGACAACGCCAAGAACAAGCTCCAGCGGTTCGCCTACGGCATGCTGTCGCTCGGCTGGCGCGGGTCGGCGTACCACTGGCGGCGGTACGAAAAGCTGTACCTGCTGCTGGCCGGCCTCGGCACGCCGCTGGTGTTCAGCGTACACACCATCGTGTCGTTCGACTTCGCCGTGGCCATCGTGCCGCTGTGGCACGCCACCATCTTCCCGCCGTTCTTCGTCGCCGGGGCGGTGTTCAGCGGGTTCGCCATGGTCGTCTGGCTGGCCGTCCCGCTGCGGCACTTCTACGGCATGAAGGACTTCATCACCGAGCGGCACCTGGAGCTGTGCGCGAAGGTGATGATCACCACCGGCCTGCTCGTCAGTTGGGGCTACTTCCTGGAAGTCTGGATGGCGTGGTACGGGCACAGTCAGCGGGAGTGGTCGGCCACCCTGCAGCGGATGTGGAACGGGCCGTACTGGTGGAGCTACTGGGTGCTGCTCCTGACGAACTCGGTCATCCCGCAGTTGCTGTGGATCAAGCGGTTCCGCACCAACGAGTTCCTTCTGTTCGTGATCGCCGGGTCGGTCCACATCGGCATGTGGTTCGAGCGGTACGTGATCGTCATCACCCTGAGCCGCGACGACATCCCCGGCGCGTGGGGCCGGTACGCCCCGACCATCTGGGACTACGCCACCATGTTCGGCTCGGTCGGCCTGTTCGTCACCCTGTTCTGCCTGTTCATCCGCTACCTGCCGATGATCTCGATCACCGAGATGCGGGAGTTCCTGCCGCGCAAGCAGGGCGGCCGCGACGGTCACGCCTGCATGGAGAACGCCAAGTGAGCGAACCCACCACCGCCGCCGCCCTCCACGGGGTGATGGCCGAGTTCACGACCGCCGACGACCTGATCGCGGCCACCCGCGCGGCGCGGCTGGCCGGGTACTCGCGGATGGACGGGTACAGCCCGTACCCCGTCGGCGAGGTGGCCGACGAACTCGGCTTCCCCCGCTCCGAGATCGGGGCCGTCATGTTCATCGGCGGCCTGTGCGGGGCCACCCTCGGCCTACTCATGCAGACGTGGATCGCCGTGTACGACTACCCGATCGGCGTCGGCGGCAAGCCGTTCTGGAGCTGGCCGCAGTTCATCCCGATCACCTGGGCGCTGCTCGTCCTGACGGCCAGCATGAGCGGGCTGTTCGGCCTGCTGGTGCTGTGCGGCCTGCCGCAGCCGTACCACCCGGTGTTCAACGTGCCGGCCTTCCAGCGGGCCACCAGGGACCGCTTCTTCCTGTGCATCGAGAGCGTCGATCCGCAGTTCGAGGTCGGCCGGGTGACGGCGTTCCTCAACGGCTTGCAGCCCGAAAGCGTGGCGGAGGTGCCGGAATGAAGACCACCCTGATGACCGTCGCGGCGGCGGCCCTCCTGACCGCCGGCTGCCAGCAGAAGATGGCCGACCAGCCGGCCCACCGGCCCTACGAGGAGAGCGCCCTGTTCCCCTTCAAGCAGTCGGCCCGGCCGATCGAGAAGGGGACCGTCCACGTCAGCCAGCCGGTCGAGGGCGACCCGCTGACGACGTGGCTGACCGAACTCGGCCGGACGCCGCAGCCGGCTTACCCGAACCCGACGCCGGACATGAAGGACGTGATGACCGTCCCCGGCGCGCCGACCGACAACGCGAACTTCGTGGACAAGTTCCCGTTCGCCCTGACCGAAGGCGACTACAAGCGGGGGCAGCACCTGTTCCGCGCGGTGTGCGCCGAGTGCCACGGGGCGGCCGGCCACGGCAACGGGAAGATCCCGGAGCGGGGCTTCCTCCGCCCGCCGAGCTACCACCGCGACCCGGCCCACCCGACGGACAACGAGGTGACGAACGCCGCCCGACCGAACGACGTGACCGGCGCGCGGGACTGGTCGAGCATGAAGCCGGACGCGGCCAGCGGCCGCGCCGTCCGGGACTACACCGACCACCCGCAGGGATTCAGCCGGGGCTTCTCCCGCCTGGGCAAGCGGATGCCCCTGGACAAGGTGAACGTCGGGTACATCTTCCAGGTCATCACCTGGGGGTTCGGCGGCATGGCGTCGCACACGACGCAACTGCCCGACCCGGCCGACCGCTGGCGGGTGGCCGGATACATCCGCGCCCTGCAACTGAGTCAACTGGCCGAGAAGTCCAAGCTGCCGGGCGACCTGCAACAGGCCATCGACCAGCCGCCCGTGAAGAAAGAAGGCACGCCGGAGGTGAAGCACTAATGGCCGACGCGATTCATCATGACGGCGACCACGATCACGGCCACGACCTGCCGGCGTTCCCGGCGGACGCGCCCGACATCGGCCTCCTCCGCAAGCTGTCCATCGGCGCGGCGCTGCTCGGCTTCGGCGTGTTCGGCGGCCTCGGCGCGATCAACCTGAGCGCGGACCCCGACCACGGCGTCCGCACGCTGTTCACCGCCTACCTGTGCGGGTTCGTGTTCTGGTGCAGCCTGCCGTTCGGCGCGCTGCTCCTGAGCATGATCGGCTTCCAGATGATGGCCAGTTGGGGCGTCGTCTTCCGCCGCATCTTCCAGGCGTCCCTGCGGACCCTGCCGCTGCTGTTCGTCCTCGGCGTGCCGGTCATCGCGTCGCTGTTCGTGAACGGCGGCAAGGACTCGCCGTTCTGGTGGGCGGACCGCGGTTGGGAAGGCGAGGACAAGGGAGTCGTCGCCAAGGCCATGTTCGGCGAAGACAACTTGGGCACCCGCGAGCAGGTGGCCGAGAACCAGCACAAGATTCACGACTACCTGAACCCGATCTTCTTCGTCGGCCAGTACGTGGCCGTGTTCGTCGTCCTCGGGCTGCTGGCCTACCGCATCCACAGTCACGCCCGCCGGGGCGAGGACGCGGACAGTGAAGCGGCCACCGCCCAGGCCCGCGGGTTCAGCGGCCCCGGCATCCTCATCACCGTCCTGACGCTCACCTTCTTCGCCACGCAGTGGGTGATGTCGGTCGAGCCGACGTGGGCGAGCAGCATGTTCCCCGTCGTGTTCGGCATGAACATGTTCCTGACCACGTTCGCCTTCTGCACCCTGATCTTCTACACGCTGGCCCAGAAGGGCGACACGCTGGCCATCGTCAAGGACAAGTTCCGCATCGACATCGGCTCGCTGACGCTCGCCTTCTGCATGGTGTGGGCGTACGCCAGCTTCTGCCAGTACATGCTGGTGTGGGCGGGCAACCTGCCGGAGGAACTGACGTACTACCGCAAGCGGGGCGGCGGCGAGGAGAACGTCTCGGACTGGCTCTACCTGAGCTACTTCCTGATGGCCTTCCACTGGCTCATCCCGTTCGTCACGCTGCTGATGCGCGAAGTGAAGACCAGCCCGACCGCCATGCGGATCATGGCCGTGCTGTTCCTCACCGTGTGCGCCTGCGACGTGGTGTGGTGGATCCTGCCGAACGTCGAGTACAAGACGTACTACCACACGCCCATGGCGTTCGCCGCGATCCTCGGCGTCGGCGGCCTGTGGGGGCTGTTCTTCTGCGGCCAGCTGGCCAAGCGGCCGCTGCTGCCGAGCAACCACGAGGCCCGGTTCATCCAGACCTGGGGCCAGCACCACTGAGGCCGCAACGGGCGAACCCGGCCCGCAAGGGCCGCGGGTGCCGGATCGGATGACACCACCCACCGGCCTTGCGGCCGGGGTTCGCCAAGAACCACTTGAGGCTGCCATGAGCGATAAACCCCACGGCCCCGAAAACCCGCTGACGCAGCTGTGGATCGCCATGTCCGGCGCGTCCGCGGGGCACCACGAGGCCGCGCCCGGCATCGACGACAAGAGCGTCGCCGTCGGCCACGAGCCGGACCGCTTCGGCCTCGGCGGCATCGTCGCCGTGCCGGTCGCCGTGATCGTCGCCCTGATCGTCACTTACATCACGGTGACGCTCATCTTCCGCTACGTGAACGACTCCGCCAGCGACGCCCTCGCGTCCAAGGACGTGCCGCTGAACGACCGCCTGGGGCGGATCGGCTCGACCGGCGGCCAGGCGGTGCCGAGCCTGCCCGGCCAGCCGTCGGGCGAACCCCGCCTCGACGGGACGCCGAAGATCGACACTCGCGTGAACGGCAAGGACGTGGCCCCGTACCTGATGTCGTTCCGCAAGACGCCGAGCGGCAACTGGCCCGACCTCTACCCCGAAGACCTCCGCCCGGACAGGTACGTCGATTACGACACGCAGCGGCGGCCGCTCGTCGATCCGGCCGAGGCGCACGAGGCGAACAAGGCTTACGCCCGGATGCCCATCGACAAGGCCATCGAGCTGCTGGCCAAGAACGACGTGTTGAAGAAGCAGTACACGCCCGTGTCGGACGCGCCGGTGAACCCGACCCGCAAGCCGACCGACAAGCCGAAGCCGTCCAACGGCGGGCAGAAGGCGAAGTGACCCCGACCGACGAGCCGCGACCGCAAGGGAGCGTCTCTTCGGCTGACGAGCCGCGACCGCAAGGGAGCGTCTCTTACGAGTTC
>JAYUFU010000349.1:0-4406 GCA_043738505.1 Fimbriiglobus sp.
CGGTGGGCGGGGTCATCGGATCCATCCGAGCGGAGAAGGAGCAAGACCCTCCTCGACCCAAATTGCCCTGTCACCACCGGAGAAGTTAGCTACACCCGCCGGTCGCCTCCTTCCGCTTCTCCGTCGTCTTGCCCAGGCACGACACGAACGCCACCGGCCGACGCTCCGGGCCGGCACTACACCGACACGCCGCCCATCAGGTACGCGCGGAGTTCGATGAACAGCTTCTCGCACCGGTCCCGCCACTCGCGGTCGCCGAGCAGGGCCACGTTCGTCGGGCGGAACAGGCAGTGGATGTGCAGGTGGTTCTCGCGGCGGGCGTCCGGCCGGGTCATCCGTAGTTCGACCTCGACCGGCCCACTACTCCGTCGGCCGAACCCGAACCAGGTGCCGGAGCCGGTGCCCCGCGACCCGCGCAGCCGAACCACCACGATCCCGTCGCTGTTCTTGAGGACTTCGCCGGCGCAGTCGCGGACGTACCCGCTCAGCTTCATGAGCGCGATGGTCTCCGGCATCCACGCCTCCATGACGAACGGCAGGCCGGTCGGCACCCTGTCGCGGGGCGGCGGAGTGACGACCGGCGTCGGCGATGGCGCGAGTTTGCGTTCCGACGAGCGGTCGCGGCCGGACACCACGACCGGCGCGGGGGTGGCGGGCGGCGGAATGACCGTCTCCAGTAGCAGCACCGAGCCGTCCGTCATCAGTTCCGAATCCGGATGAACGGCAGCACGGCCGCGTGCCTCCGCCTTCGCCTCCTTGATGGCCGCCGCGAACTCGTCGGCGAACTCCTTGGCCGACTGCTGGCGGTCGTCCGGGTCCTTCTCCAGGCAGCGGCGGATGACCGCCTCCACCCCCCTCGGCACCCACCCGGCCAGGCCGATGTCGGCGAACGTCGGCGGCTCCTCGGTGGCGTGCGCGAGCAGCACGTCCATGCCCGAACTGCCCAGGAACGGCGTGCGGCCGGACAGCAGTTCGTAGGCCATGACGCCGACGCTGTACAAGTCGCCGCGGTGGTCCATCGGCTCGCCCCGGACCTGCTCCGGGCAGATGTACGCCGGCGTGCCGACGGCGAAATCGACGGTCGTGTCCGTCACCTGGCGGGCCGGTCCGTCGATCATCTTGGCCAGTCCGAAGTCCATCACCTTGATCCGCTCTTTCGGCGTGTCCGGCTCCGTCACCATCAGGTTGGCCGGCTTCAAATCGCGGTGGATGATGTTCTCGTCGTGCGCCGCCTGCAGCACCTCGCTCAGTTGCGCGACGATCCGCGCCACCCGCAGCGGGGTCATCTTCTTGGCCTTCTTCAGCAGGTCTTCGAGGTTCCCGCCCTTCACGTACTCCATGACGATGCACGGCCCGGCCGGGTCGTTCAGGCTGGCGTCGAACAGGGCGACGGCGAACGGGTGGTGGAACCGCGCCATGAGCAGCGTTTCCCGCTGGAACCGCTCGCGGAACTTCGGGTCGGCGGCGATGTGGTCGTGCATCACCTTGACCACCACCTGGCGGCCGAGGTCGGTCTGTTTGGCCAGGTACACCCGCCCCATGCCGCCCTCGCCGAGCAGCTTGGTCACCTCGTACCGACCCAGGAACGTGCGGCCGATCATGAAAACACCACCACCCGAAAGGCGGAACCGAGGGTCCGGCCGGCAACCGTAGAACGGCCGCGGCCGCGCGGGCGGGGCGGGGATCGGTTTCGTCGGGGGCCGGAAAGTTGCGGGGCTGGTGGAAACCGTCCGCGCACTCGGCCTTGCGTCCGCCCGGCACTTCGGGGCAGAATCCCGGCACGATGGACCGCGCACGCCCGCCGCAGGATTCGGCCATGCCCCCGCCCGACGCCCCCACCGTGTCGGCCGTGGTGCCGCTGTTCGACGAACGCGACAACCTGCCCGAACTGTACCGCCGCCTGACCGACACCCTTGCCGACCTCGGCGTGGACTACGAACTCGTGTTCGTGGACGACGGCAGCACCGACGGTACGGGCGAATTGTTGGACGCCCTCGCGGACAACGACGACCGCGTGCGGGTGCTGCACCTGAGCCGCAACTTCGGCCACCAGGCGGCGCTGACGGCCGGCCTCGACCACGCACGCGGCGAGGCGGTGGTGGCCCTCGACGGCGACCTGCAAGACCCGCCGGAGGTCATCCCCGAACTGCTGGAGAAGTGGCGGGAGGGGTTCGACGTGGTGTACGCCGTCCGCACGAAACGCAAGGAAGGGCTGGCGAAACGGTTCGGCTACTTCGCCTTCTACCGACTGCTGCGGGGCGTGTCCGACCTGCCCATCCCGCTCGACGCCGGCGACTTCTGCCTGCTCGACCGCCGCGCCCTGGACGCCCTCAACGGGCTGCCGGAGTGCGACCGCTTCGTCCGCGGGCTGCGGTCGTTCGTCGGCTTCCGACAGGTCGGCGTGACCTACGAGCGCGACGCCCGCTTCGCCGGCACCGCCAAGTACACCTTCCGCAAGCTGGTCGGCCTCGCCGTCAACGGGCTGGTGAACTTCAGCTCGTTCCCGGTGCGGGCGATGGGCTGGCTGGCGGGGCTGCTGGTCCTCGGCGGCACGGCAACGGCCGCCGCGATTGCGACCGGCGCGCTCACCGGCGGTTGGGCGGTTGTGCTGACGGTCGCACTTCTGCTGTCCGGGTTGCAAATCGGCTGCGCGTCCCTGCTCGGCCTGTACTTGGTGAAAATCCTGGCGGAAGTGAAGCGGAGACCGTCCTACATTGTCGCGTCCGAACCGATCCGGTCGTCGGTGCCCCGACGGGCGGCGCGGCGACCCGCCGAGGAACCGGCCGAGGTGAGCGGATGAGCGGCGTGAAGGGGTTGGTGAAACTCGGCCTGCACTGGCTGTGCGTCGTGCTGGTGTTGCCGGCGCTACTGATGTACGCCGTCGGCTGCCTGCTGCTCGGCCGCGACCGCGCGCTGGAAGGGTCGTCGCAAATGCTCGCCGGGCTGCCGGGGCTGGTCGGCGTGTTCCTCCGCCGGGCCTTCCTCGGATGCGTGTTGAAGCGGTGCCACCGGTCGGCCGACATCGGCTTCGGCACGCTGTTCAGTCAGGCCGGGGCCGTCATCGATGAGAACGTGTACGTCGGCCCGCGCTGCCACCTGGGCCTCGTGCATTTGGAAAAGAACGTGCTGCTGGCGGCCGGCGTGCATGTGCCGAGCGGCGGCCAGACGCACTACTTCGACGACCCGACGGTGCCGATCCGCGACCAGGGCGGCGAGCGCGCGATGGTCACCATTGGGGCCGGCGCGTGGATCGGCAGCGCCGCAGTGGTGCTGGCCGACGTGGGCGCGGGCACCATCGTCGGGGCCGGGTCGGTGGTGACCAAGCCGCTGCCGCCGAACGTGATTGCCGCCGGCGTGCCCGCCCGAATCCTCCGCGGCCGCTTCGACCCCCAACCAGCCACCCCCGCCGAGGGACCGCCGTGACGACGACGCTCGACCGACTGCCCCTCCGCGCCGACGCCGCGTTCCCTACTCTGACGCCTTCCTCCGCGACCCGCGAGCCGCGCCCGATGTCCGACCACGCCGACAAGCTGTCCGTCCTCGTCCCCGTCTACAACGAGGAGAAGACGATCGCCGAAATCCTGACGCGGGTGCTGGCCCTGGGCGCGGTGGTGAAGGAGATCGTCGTCGTGGACGACGGATCGACGGACAAGACGGCCGAGGCGATCCGGGCGTACATCGGGGACGGGCATCCGAAGATCCGCTTCCACCAACTGCCGAAGAACCAGGGCAAGACGGCGGCCATTAAGAAGGCGCTGGAACTGGCCACCGGCGAGATCGTCATCATCCAGGACGCCGACCTGGAGTACGACCCGGCGGAGATCCCGGAGGTCATCGGGCCGATCCTGGCCGGGCAGGCCGACGTGGTGTACGGCAGCCGGTTCCTGGTGCGGAAGGCAGCCCGCGTGCTGTACTTCTACCACTACCTGGCCAACTGCTTCCTCACGTTCCTGTCGAATATGCTGACCAACCGCAACATGTCGGACATCGAGACCTGTTATAAAGCCTTCCGCGCCGAGGTCATCAAGCCGCTGAACCTGACCAGCAAGGGGTTCGGCATGGAAGTCGAGATCACCGCGCTGGTGTGCAAGACCCGCGCGCGGACGTATGAGGTGCCGATTTCGTATTACGGCCGCGCGTACGATGAGGGCAAGAAGATCGGCATGATGGACGGCATCGCGGCGCTGTGGTACATCGGCTACTACAACCTCATCAAGCCGTGGTTCGGGGCGGTGCGGCGGTACAAGCGGACGGTGAACGCGGCCCTGGCGGCACGGGAAGCGGCCGTCGCCGCGGCGAAGTGATCGTCTTGCGAGCCGCGACCGCGAGTGAGTGGCATCTTGGGCGAACGGCGCGACGTGAGTCCGTCGGTTCCGATCCACCGGCGGACTCACGTCGCGCCGTTC
>JAYUFU010000350.1:0-4391 GCA_043738505.1 Fimbriiglobus sp.
GGCTCGCCCCTTGCTGGCGCGGCGGGCTAACAAGACGCTATACCACCGTGAAGTCCGCTCTAACAAGGCGATACGCCAGCCGAAGCCGTCACCCCGCCGTCTTGCCGACCACTTGCGGGGTGTGGCCCATCTTCCGCAGTTCGTCCAGCACCGCCTCCACGCGGCCGGGGCGGATGAGAAGGGTGCGGTCCGACAGCCGGCCGAGCACGTCGGCGGACAGCTTCTTCCGCGCGAGCAGTTCCTCGGCCAGCATGGCGTCCTCCGTCAGCACGAGGCAGACGCGGCGGTGCAGCTTGGCGGGCAGGCGGGCGGCCGGTTGGGGGGTATTCATGATGTCCAAGAGAAGAGTGAACCACAGAGGCACAGAGACACAGAGAAGACAAGAGAGAAGAGACTGCTTTCGGACCTCTTTGTCTTCGTTTTCTCTGTGTCTCTGTGTCTCTGTGGTTAGTTCTGGTGCTGTTACTTGAGCTTCGCCCGCAGTTCGGCGATGTCCTTCTCGGCGGCCGCGACGAGCGGGTCGAACTGCGGGATTTCCTTGCCGTTCTGTCCCTGCTCGTTCTTGCGGAAGCCGAACAGGTACGTCTCGTTCTGCGGCCGCCAGCGGTGGAAGAAGAGTTCGTTCTTGGCGACGATCTTGTCCCGCATCGCCTGCACCAGCGCGACCGTCTCGGTGTCGGCGTGCGACAGCGGCGTCGGGCAAATCCGCCGGGCCGTCTCGGCGTACCCGCCGGCCGCCATGTGGACGCCGTTCTCGGTCAGCGGCTTGGTTTCCTTCGCGTCGGCGTAGTCGAACCAGTCCACGACTTCCAGCTTCCGCTTCTCGGCGACGGCTTTCGTGGCCTCGACGTACCGTCTCAGGTTGGCGTTCTTGGCGGCGGCGGCGGTCAGCGGCTTCACCTCCTCGAACGGCGGCGGGGTGATCAGCACCACCCGCGCCTTGGTGTCGGCCACCGCGTCGAGCAGCTTGCCGTACTGGTCGCCGAACGCCGTCACGCCCTTCTCGCCGGCGTGGGATTCGACCTGCCCGTAGCAGATGACGAGGACCGTTGGCTTCAGCTCCTTCGTCAGCGCGACGAGCTTCTGGAACCCCTTCGGCTGGCCGTCGAAGCTGCCCCGCGACTCGCCCCACACGGTGTCCCCGCTCCAGCCGAGGTTGCGGAACGTGACCTGCTTGTCCTTGTTCAGCCGTGTCAGCGCCAGTTCCCAGTCGCCGTACTTCTGCTCCCGTTCGACGAGCGTGCCGCCGATGAGGACGACGCGGTCGCCGTCGGCGAGGCGGAACGGGTTCGGCGCGTCGGCGGCCGGGGCGAGCAGCGCGAGGGCGAGGGGCAGCATGGGGACACCGAAGGAAGGAGAGTTGAAGGGCGTTGAAGTCACTTTGTCATCGCCGCGACCGAAGGGAGCGGGAGAGTCACCCGCCGATCACTTCCTGCCGCTCGGCGTCCCAGTGGATCCGCTTGCCGCCGCGGTACGACAGGTTGGCCAGGTGGGCCGGGATGGCGGCCTTGTGGCCCACGTCGATGGGCGCGGCGGTGGCCTTGCGGGACTTGCAGCAGTCGAGCCAGTTCTTGACGTGGGCGGGCGTCTCGGCGTCCACGTTCCACGCCTCCGCCGGCTCGGTGTTCGGCGTGACCTTCTCGGTGGTGTTGTACACGCGAATCTTCGACTCCGGATCGACGACGGCGGTCATCTGCGTGCCGCCGAGGGTGAGGCCGAGGCCGTCCGCGCCGTTCACCAGCTCGACCGACAGGCCGACGCCGAACTTGCCGTAGTCGAACGTCGCCTGCACCGTGTCCGGCGTGTCCCACGCCTTGAAGTGGTACTGGCCGCCGTTCACCGACACGCTCTTCGGCGAATCCACGCCGGTCAGCCAGTGCAGCAGGTCGAGGTACTCGCCGCCGAACTCGGCGAGCGGCCCGCCGGCGTAGTCCCAGTACCACCGCCAGCCCCAGTACCGGTCGGCGTCGAACTCCCGCTTGCCGGCCTTGCCGAGGAAGCCGTCCCAGTCGATTTGCGCGTGCTGCTTCTTGGTGACCGTGGGCGGCGGGGCGAACGGGTCGCGCTTGCCCCACGGCCGGGAGACGACCACCTTGGCCCACACCAGCGCGCCGAAGTCGCTGCCGTCCATCACCTCGCGGAGCCGCTTCCAGTGCGGCCCGCTCCGCCGCTGGAGGCCGACCTGCACCACCCGCCCGCCCTTCTCGGCGGCCAGCTTCATGTCCCGCCCGTCGGCGATGGTCCACGCCACCGGGGTCTCGAGGTACACGTCCTTCTCGGCCTGGATGGCGGCCATGAACTGGTCGCGGTGCAGGTGGGTCGGCGTGGCGATGACGACGGCGTCCAGGCCCTTGTGGTCGAGGAGCTGCTTGGCGTCGCGGTACTCGGCCGGCTTCTCCTGGCCGTTCTCCGTCGCCACCGCCGACAGGTGTTCGAAGCGGAACTCGGCCACGTCGCACAGGGCGACCAGCCGGTGGTCCCGCTTCACCACTTCGCGTGCCAGCACCTTGCCCCGCGCGCCGCAGCCGATGACGCCGACGTTCAGCTTCTCGTTCGCGGCGAGCGCGGCCGCCGGCAGCAGGGCGACGGCTCCGGCGGCGGAGGCGAGCAGGAAGGTGCGGCGCGACGGGGTGTCGGACACGGGCGGCATCTCCGGCGGGGCGCGGGGCGTGGAGGACTATCGTATCGCAACCCGGCCGGGATGTGAGGCGGGAATTGTCGGGAGGCGGGTGAAGTCGAAGAGTCGAGCCGAGCGAATGGGGGTCGCCGCGATGACGCCTGTCTTCGCGGCGACCGGAAGGAGCCTGGCGTGAGA
Source organism: Fimbriiglobus sp. (assembly GCA_043738505.1). Taxonomy (GTDB): domain Bacteria; phylum Planctomycetota; class Planctomycetia; order Gemmatales; family Gemmataceae; genus JALHQU01. The sequence goes on from JAYUFU010000350.1 coordinate 2,816, forward strand.
ACCTCGTCACCGCCCGACCCGCTGGGCTTGCGCCGCCCGGAGGGTGGCCTTCAGTTGCCCGCCGGGCTGCTCGGCGATCTCCAGCACCTGCTCGCCGGAGGCGATGCGCACCCGCGCCGCGTAGGGCAGCTTCAACTCTGGCAGCGTGCCGATGACCACCGGCACCCCTTCGGCGCGGGTCTCGTTCACTTCCAGCGCCAGCGTCCGCTTGGCGGTCACGCCCGCCGGCAGGGGCGGCAGCACCAGCGTCGCCACCCGCATGCCGGACTCGCCGCCGAACAGCCAGGCATCCGTGGCGAAGTGCGCGGCCACGGTTTCCGACCGCAGCGTCACCGCCTCGCTCCGCTCTTGGGTCAGGATCACCGGCACCATCAGGTCCGACCCGCCGGCCGATTTCGTCGCCGCGTTGCCGCTGCCCGTCCACTCGCCGGACACCGTCACCGACTTCTTGTCCGCCGCCACGGTCGCCTTCACGTTCTTCGCGGCGGTCGAGGCCACCGTGCCGAGTTTGGCGTCGAGGAGGACGTACCCCGGCCGCGCGGCGATGACCCGCTCGAACGCCTTGGCGTCCTTGGCCGGCAGCGGGATGGCGACGGTTTCCGTGAACGCTTTGCGGTCCACCTTGGTGCCCGTGCCGCCGGTGCGGATGACCACCGACAGGGTGCCCGACATCGGCGCGGAGACGGTGACGGTGGCCGACCGCTTGACCGCGTTCTTGCCGTTGTAGCCGATCACCTGGATGGGGTAGGTGCCGGGCTTCTCGAACACCACCAGCTTCTCGAACGCGCCCGGCGAGTCGGTCACTTCCAGGTGGTCGCCGCCGGTGTCCCACAGCACCTTGTCGGCGTTCGCCACGTCGCCCTTCACGCGGAAGGTGGCCGGCGCGGAGGTGACGCCGCCGACCGCCGTGGCGGTGAAGTTGTTCACCGCCAGCCCGCCGGCCGGGGTGTTGACCGCCGGCTGGGTCATGTCCACCGGCACCGTCCGCTCGTTCTCGTCGGCGAAGTAGTTGCGGACGGTCAGCTTCACGCTGTAGTTGCCGGGCTTGGCGTAGGTGTGCTTGATGACCTGGTCGCCGTCGGCGAACGGCTCCAGCGGGGTGCCGTCGCCGAAGTCCCACCAGCCGGAGTCGCCGGAGGCGTGGTTCTGGCACACCACCGTCAGCCCCTCGGCGGAGACGGCGAAGTTGGCGACCGGCTTGGATGGCTTGGCCACCTGGTTCACGACGGACGTGGCGTACACGCCGACGAACCCGGCCATCAGCCCGGCCATGCCGCCCAGCCCGGCCTTCACCAGCCCGCCCTTCCCGCCCGTCTTTTCGTCGGCCATGTCTCCGCCCTCCGCGACCCGTGTGGAACGTGCGACCGGGGGGAATACCGCCCCCCGGCAAACGGGGCAAGCCCGAATCGGATCGCATCCTTACGGGAGTGCCAAAGTGTTCTTGGCACTTTCCCGGACCCCACCCCCCGGCCCCCTCCCCGTTCCGGAGAGGGAGTGTTCACGGGGCATCGCTCCCTCTTCGTAGCCCGACTCTCCCGAGTCGGGACGAATCCCGTCGGCGGTTCGTCCCGACTCG
>JAYUFU010000351.1:0-33832 GCA_043738505.1 Fimbriiglobus sp.
TACCGCACGTCGTCCGGGATGCCCGCCTCGCGGCACCGCTGTCGGTCCGCCGCCCACGACTGGGGCAGGTACGACTCGGCGTCCAGCAGCGCCTGGAACCGGCCCGTCGTGACCCCGATGTGGACGGTGACGATCCCGTTGTCGATCTTGCCCGCGCACCCCAAGTACTGCCGCCGCACGCCCGGCGTCCGGTCCCCCTTCTTCGCGGCGCTCGTCTCGTCGATCACGCCGATCACGCCGAGCGGGTCGGGCGGCAGCTCCGCCACGGCGTCGGCCACCCGCCGCTGGAGCCGCTCCCGCGCGGCGACGTGCTCCCAGTTGGCGGCGACGAGGAACTCCTGGAGGGTGCGGACGGCCGTGCCCGACGCCAGGGCGATCGGCTCGACGCTCTTGCGCGGCAGGTCGGACAGCAGGCCGCGGCAGTAGTTGTCGAAGTGGCGGGCGGTGCGGTCCCGGCCGAAGCCGTCCCGGTACCGCCGCAATTCCGCCGCGAACGCCGGCCCGAGGGCGGCAATTTGCTCATCCGTCATGGGGTTCCCTCCCGATGCCCGTACTATCGGTCAGGCCGCAACCCGCGCTGTAGTGCTAAGCACCAACTACTCACGACGAACCCGAGGGCGTCACACGATGGAAGCTACCAGTACCGCCGACCGGGCAAGCGCAACCAGCCCGAGAATCACTCATTTCGACATTTCTACGTTCGCCGCCAACTCGGTCAACCTGAAGCGAGACGACGCGAATGTCTACCGCGATCAGGTGAACCGGCTGCGCGATAAGCTCGACGGCTTCGTCTCCGAACACCCCGAGTACGGCTTGGTGAAGATGCTCCTCTCGGGGAGTCTGGCCAAGGGTACTGCCCTCAAGACCATCAATGACATCGACGTAGCACTGTACGTCAAGGCGTCCGAAGCACCCAAGGACGAGATCGCTCTTCTCGTTTGGCTCGCCGAGCGGCTTCGGAAAGCGTACCCGGCGATGGCCTCGGACCCGATCAAGCCGGTCACGCATTGCGTACGGATCTCCTTCAAGGGGACCGGCCTCGACGTAGACGTATCGCCGGTCCACTACGCCGGTGACGCCCAGTGGCGGGGCCACCTCTACAACCGCAAAACCGGGAAGCCGCTCCTCACCAGTATCCCGATGCACCTGGACTTCGTCCGCAAGCGAAAGACCGCGCAGCCGGACGACTTCGCCCAGGTCGTGAGGCTCGTGAAGTGGTGGGTCAAAGAGCGGAAGAAGAACGACGCTTCATTCCGCCTCAAGTCCTTCATCTCCGAGATGATCGTCGCGCACCTCGCCGACACGGGGGTCAGCATGGCCGACTACCCGGCCGCGCTCGAAGCGTTTTTTCGGTACGTGGTAAAGTCCCAACTGAAGACGCGGATCGCCTTTACCGACTACTACGCGGCGTCGAAGCTGCCCGCTCCGACCGGCAAACCGATCGAAATCTTCGATCCGGTGAACGAAGTGAACAACGTGTCGGTCGACTACTCGCTTGAAGACCGCCAGCGGATCGTCGACGCCGCAGAGGAATCACTCGAACGACTCGCCGAGGCACGGTTTGCCACCACCCGAGGGCGGGCCGTCGATTGCTGGCAGGAGATTCTCGGGCCGTCTTTCCGAGGGTGAGCATGACGTTCAGCTACACGAAGTCGAGCAGCTTCACGATCGTCCAGGCCCGCCTGCTTTCGTCGAAAGTCTCGGCCGACATGCACCTCTGTGTGCTCTACTACGGGCAACCGACCGAGCAGCAGGTCCACAACTACTCCGAGGAGTTGGCGCAACTCCTCAACGGCGGCTACGTCGAAGAGTACGAGTTCGACTACAACCGCGACGAGAAGCGGGTCGTTTGCTGGCGGTACACCGTTCAGAACGGGCAGTTGAGACGCCGGGCGAAGGAGCTGGGCTACGAGCTGACGCCGGCCGAGGGGCCTCCGGCGGAGCCGGCGGGAAAGGGGGGTGATGCGGGGCGGGATGGAGGATCGGGGGTGACGCTCGGCCGGAAGGGGCTGCTGACTCCCGCGCGGCGGGAGTCAGCGGGAAAGGAGCGACTCCCGTTCTCAGGCCCCACCGTCAATTGAAGTTCCTGGGCGGCGTGCCACATACCAGCGGCACAGACCTGGCAACCCGAAGGCCGCCAGCACCGACACGCCTCCGACGAGCGTCAACCGTTGCCACAGGCCAGACTCCGCGGCGAACCGCCACGCCGGCGGCTCGCCGCGGGAATACTCGATGTCGGGTGCCGGGTCGCCGGGCCGAGAGTCCGCCCACGCTTCCCCACCTCGGACCTCCCGCTCGATGCGGTGGGAGCGGCCGGCGTCGTCGCGGAACTCGAAGGACACGACGATGTAATCCTTCGGGTTGCTCTCGGCGGTCCCCGGCCGGGTGCGGACGGCCCGGTCGCGGACCACGGCGGGAGCGACCCGCCCGCGGTCGATCCCCCGCTCAGCCCAAGCCAGCTGGAGTCCGCTGGCAAGGATCAGGCCGCCGAACAACACCAACAGGAAGGTGATCGGGAACAACACCTCGACGAGTTCGCTCGGGTGGGCAAGTTTTTATTCCTGCGCAAGAACGGCGCGTCGACGAACATACTAAGGCGTTTGAGCAGAACCGTCTTCGCTTATTCGAGAGCGACCGCAAATCAGTCACCGTCAGCCCGAACGACTTGGCGAAATCCCAGTTGGAAGCGGTTGAGGGCGCTGTGGTCTCTAATGATGACGTTGCTCGGGCACAGTGAATTCCTCCGATAGGAGTTCGTCTGCCGGAGCAATTCGATCGAGAATGCATCGGTTCGTGGATGGTGAGTGCAACCGAACTCATAGATATGGTTGCGGAGCTCGCGGAACGATCGCAGGGGTCGGATAGGTGAATAACAGTCGATTGCCGTCTTTCCCACGGCCTGCACCCACCCGGTCAAGCCATCGACTCGCGGCTGGGAATGCTGGACGCGGAGGCGGACGCGAGGCATGTGACGGTTCCCCGTGCGGTTACGAGCAGGCGTCGAAGTAGTTGGTGAGGATCCCGTGCGGGATGCCGAGTTCGTCGGCCTTGCGTTGCGCCGCGGCGTAGGCCAAGTTGACGTTCCAGTTGTGGGCCAGGATCGTGCGGTTCGCGGCGATCACGTACTCGTCCTGATACGGGATCAGCCGGCCGGCGTCGTACTCGCCGTCCAGCCAGTCGCGCTCGCGAAGCCTGGCGAGCAGGTTCTCGCTGAACGGCGGCAGGCCGTCGTCGTCCAGCTCCGGCTCCGGTGCGGGCGGCGCGCGGACGCCGTGGGCGGCGGGCGGGGGCAGCAGGTCCGTCGATGGCAGGGTCGGGGTCATGGGGGTTCTCCGTTGGCTCCGACATTTTACCGCGCTCCTGGCCACGCACGCACGATTTGCCCGCCCGTTGCGGGCCGAATTGGCCACTTGGGCAAACGCCGACTGGGGCAGTCCGGTGTTCATGCCCACTCGCAGCCGGCATGACGCGGAGAGAAGGACTGTGTGTTACCGCCGCCGACCTCCGAAATCTCCGGGGATTTTCCATTTCGGTTTCAGTTGACACCGAAACGGACGGGGGTATAGTCCGGCCCCTCGCGGTGCCGCCGGCTTGTGCCGTGCGAATGCCGCCAGGCCCGAACAGGTTGGCCTATGTCGCAGTCCCACCCAGTGAAGTCGCGGTTCGCGGTGGAACGGCTGGAGTCGCGGGAGATGCCCGCCGCCGGCGGGTGGCTCGTCGAGCCGTTCCAGCGGGGGCCGGTGTCCGGCCTGCCGGCCGACTGGCGGCAGTGGTCGAACCAGCCGGGCCAGCCGACGTTCGCGGTGGACCGGGCCGGCCCCGGCCTCGGCGACCAGGGGCGGCTGGTGTCCGACGGCACCAGCGGCACCGTCGGCCGGGCGTGGGTGACCACCCCCTACGCGGCGGACGTGGAGGCGTCGGCGGCGGTGTTCCTGAGCAGCCTCAGCCCGGCCCAGGTGTTCGTCCGCGGGCAGAACCCGAACGGCGGCACGCCGAGCTACTACGCCGTCTCGGTGGTGCGCGGGGCGGAGTTGCAACTGGTCCGGGTGGTGGCCGGCAAGTCGGTCGTCCTCGGCGCGGTGAAGTCGGCCGACTGGATCAACGACCAGTGGGTGACGGTGAAGATCCGCGCCGTCGGCGACCAGTTGACGGTCTACCTGCACCGGGGCGACACGAACCAGTATCTGGACTCGGCCGGCAAGTGGACGCGGCGGCCGGTGGCGGCCCTCGACCGCGCGGACACGACCATTCGTACCGGAGGGGTGGTGGGGGTGGCACGGCCGGCGGCGGTCGCCGGCGCGGTGGCCCTCGACAGCCTCCGCATCGGGCCGCCCGGCGACAACACCGCCACGCCCCTCCGCGAGGAGCGGTTCGCCCAAGGAACGGCCGACACCGTGCCGCCCGGCTGGAGCCAGTGGGTGGGGGCCGGGCAGGTGCAGTTCGGCACCCGCGCGGACGAGACGCTCCGCGTCACCTCGACGAGTACCGGGCAGGCGCGGGTGTGGATGACCCAGCCGGTGCCGACCGACGTGCAGGTGTCGGCGTCGGTGTTCGTGGACAGTCTCGCGCCGGCCGGCGTGTTCGCGCGGGGGTCCAGCGTCAACGGGTCCAGGCCGACCTTCTACGCGCTGACGGTGAGCCGGGGGCTGACGGTCGAACTGACGCGGGTGGTGAACGGCACCGCCACGACGCTGGGCAAGCTGGAGACGGCCGGCTGGCAGAGCGACCTGTGGCTGCAAATGTCCCTGGTGGTGAAGGGGAACCAGCTGCGGGCGCAGGTCTACCGGTCGGACACCGGCCAGTACCTGAGCGCCACCGGGACGTGGGGGCTGTCGCCGGCGTGGGCGATGACCCGCACCGACGACGGCCTCAAGACCGGCGGGCTGGCCGGGCTGTCGCGGGGGACGGGCGCGGCCGGCGAGTTGACGTTCGACAACTTCATCGTCACCGCCGCCCCGACCGGCTTGACCGCGCCGGGGCCGATCCCGACCGAGGCGGACAAGCCGACCGTCCCCAAGCCGACGCCGACTCCCACCCCGACGCCGACGCCCGTTCCGCCGGTCCCGACGCCGACGCCGGTCCCCACGCCGACCCCCACGCCCACTCCGACGCCGCGGCCCACCCCGGCACCGGTTCCCATCCCGGCCCCGAACCCGAACCTGCCCAGCGTCCCCCGGCACTTCGGCCACATTCGGATCGCCCAGCTCGCGTACTACGGCACGCCGCTCTCCGAGTACGAGAAGAACCTGCTGCGGACCGGCGTCGATCTGGTCATCCCGAACCTGTCCTACGTGGACCCGATCGCGGCCGTCAGCGGCACCACGCCGCAACTCCTGTACACGAACATCTCGAACATCTACCTCAGCCTGCTGACCGACTGGCTGGCCTACGCCGACCGCATGGGGTACGACCGCGAGGCGGCCTTCTACCACGTCAGCCGGGCCACCGCCTTCCAGGGGTTGAGCGCGTCGGCGACGCCGGTGGACCAGTTCTGGGGCGTCTACCGGGGGAGCGACGCGACCGGCTGGACGTACCTGAACCGCGACCTGCGGACGACCCCGACGGGCGGCAAGTTCGCCGACGCCGGGGAGTCGGTCGTCGTCGGGTACACCGAGAAGTTCCGCGAGATGAACGTCAAGCTGAAGACGCCGGCGGCCGGCAACTGGCAGGGCGTGCTGGAATACGTGCAGGCGGTGGACGCGAACGGCAACCCGACGCGGTGGGGCCGGATGCCGCTCCTGACCGACTCCACCGGCGGCCTCCGCCGCGACGGGCAGCTCCTGTTCGACCCGCCGAAGGACTGGGTGGCGGCCAGCGTGAACGGCAGCGCGCGGCTGATGTTCGTCCGCTTCCGCACCGCCGTCGGCGGCACCGCCCCGGTGGTCTCCTCGCTGCTCGGCCGCGACTACACCACCTTCGCCGACCAGAAGGGCACCACCCCGGCCTTCGATTCGACCGCCGACAAGGACGGCGACGGCTACCTGAACGACGCCGAGTACGCCAGGCGGCGGACGGGGCACGACGCCCGCTTCGGGTACGAGTCGCGGCTGACGTTCCCGTACTACGGGCCGAACCGGTTCGCCACCGACCCGGCGTCCGCCCAGTTCCGCGCGTGGGCCGTGGACTACCACCGCCGGGCCGCCGCCTCCCAGCCGAAAGCGGCCGGCTTCTTCCTGGACAACTCCACCGGTCTTCTGGACGTGGACCCGACCGGGCTGGTCGAATCGCTGAGCGGATACGCCAACAGCTACGGCACCCTGGTGGCCTCGGTGAACGCCTCCCTCGGCTCGAAGTGGCTGGTGTCGAACACCGTCGGCGGCGGCAAGGCGATCGAGTCGCAGGTCCGCGGCGGGGTGTCGTACCTGGAGGAGTTCGCCTTCCGCCCGCAGTACGCCAACGCCGTGCAGTTCGAGGACTTGGCCGCCACCCTGACGTACCGCCGGCAACTGTCGGGGAGCAAGGCCTACGAGATCCTGGACAGCCTGCCGACGAACGGCATCGACGCGGCCAACCCCCGGTTCCTGCTGTCCGCCCTGGCCATGTACTACCTGGTGGCCGACCCGAACCTGTCGTTCCTGATGCTCAACGGCGGGAACGAGCCGGCGACGAGCTGGACGCGGCACTGGACGGACGCCATCCGGTACAACGTCGGCAGGCCGCAGGGCGCGTTCAGCCAGTTCGCGCAGGGGAACGACCCGGCGAACGCGACCCTGCAATACAAGGTGTATCAGCGGACGTATCAGAACGCGCTGGTGCTGTACAAGCCGGTGTCGTACACGCGGGGCGTGACCGGCACCATCGCCGACAACACCGCCACCACGCACACGCTCGACGGGCTGTACCGCCAGCTCCGCGCCGACGGCACCCTCGGGGCGGCGTCCCGCACCGTGAGTATCCGCAACGGCGAAGGGGTGACGCTGGTGAAGGCGTAGTGCCCAGCTTGGCGAACCCGGCCCGCAAGGGCCGTGGGTGGGTTGACAGCAATCACCCACGGCACTTGCGGGCCGGGTTCGTCTGGAATCGCTCACGCGCCCGGCGTCGCTTCGACGCGAACGGAGTTCCGACGTTCGACGCTCGCTTCCCAAAGTTTGTCCGCTAACTGTTCGATGTGCCGACGGCCTTGCGGCCCATCCTCCAGAAGCGTGAGGAGTCGTGCGGGGATGGCTCCGGCACCGAGGTACGCGCCCGAGACCGCGCCGGCCATAGCCGCGATGGTGTCCGTATCGCCGCCGAGGAAAATCACGTTGCCGACGGTGTGCTCGAACGAATGTGGGGTGAGCGCGAAGCTACCGATTGCGGTCGGCACCGATTCGGCGGCCTCGATTCCGTTGCCGAGTGTCGCCAACTCGTCGGAACGCTCGACACGCTCCGCCGTTCGGAGTTTCATCCGATACTCGTCGGACTGGCACCCGACGAGTAATGCGACGAAGAATTCCCCGCGATCAAACTCGCTGATGGCCAGCGCTTCGGCGACCCCAAGGGCAAGGAGTTCTGCCCCTTCAATACCCAGCTGGTGACGGTGCGTTGGCAGTGCGGATTTGCGGGCTTCTTCCCGGAGTCGCGTGGTGTCGTCGTTGAACAGCAAGCCGACGGGCGCGACCCGCATCGCAGCCCCGTTCCCGAACGAACCGCCCGGGAAGTAGCTCTCCGCAACGGCGACCGCATCCTCCCCGCTCTCCATCGCCTCCAGCACCGCACGAGCACCGCGCCCGTACCCCCGCGACGGGACGTAGTTCTCGACGAATCGCCGACAAAGCACCTCTTCCACGATGGTTCCCCGTTCGATCAGTGCCTCGGCGACGCCGATCATCATCTGCGTATCGTCGGTGTACCAAAGCTCCCGTTGCGGGTATTCGATCAGCCGGTCAACGGTCGGGAATCGGGCACGGATCGCATCACCGGGCTGGGCCTCGAACAGACCACCCAGCGCGTCCCCGATCGCGAGGCCGAGTAGGCACCCGCGAAACCGGTCTCGGAGAGGTGGGGAATCGTGCGGCATCTCAGACCTCGATGAGTTTGTTCACCCGATTCTCGACTTCGAGGCTCATCCCCCAGGGCCGTTCCGTTCTCCGTTCCGCCCACGAGCCGCGACTGCAAGGGGGCGTTTGATTTTCAACCGAGAAGATGCTCCCTTGCGGTCGCGGCTCATCATCAAATGGCTGGGGCAGCCCCCGGCGTCGCCTCTTCGGTGATCTTCATGAACAGGTCTTCCAGGTTGCCGTCGCTGGCGGCCTGGGCGCGGAGTTCGGTCATCGTGCCGCAGGCCATCAGGCGGCCGCGGTCGATGATGCCGATGCGGTCGGCCAGCTCTTGGGCAATGTCCAGCGTGTGCGTGGACAGGAAGATGGTCATCCCGCCGGCGGCCAGCTTCCGCAGCAACACCTTCAACTCGCGGATGCTCTTCGGGTCCAGTCCAACCGTCGGTTCGTCGGCGATGAGCAGCTTCGGCTCGTGCGCCAGCGCCGCCGCGAACACCGTCCGCTGCCGCATCCCGTGCGAGTACCGCTCGGTCAGGTCGTCGGCGAACTCCTCCAGGTGAAAGAGCTCGATCACTTCGGCGATCTTCGGTCCAATGCAATCTAGTGCCATTTCGTACAGTTCGCAAGTGAACGTCAGGAACTCGCGGCCGGTCAGCTTGTCGTACAGGAACGGCTGATCGGGGACGTAGCTGATGAGCTTGCGGGCGTCGTCGCCGTGGGTGCGGAGGTCGAACCCGCCGACCTTCACCGTACCCGTCGTCGGGAAGAGCAGGCCGCACAGCATCTTGATGGTGGTCGTCTTGCCGGCCCCGTTCGGCCCCAGGAAGGCGAACAGTTCGCCCGCCGGCACGGTCAGCGTCAGCCCCTCGACGGCCACCTTCGGCCCGTACAGCTTGCTCGCGGCGGCGATGTCGATCATGGACAAGAACCTGAGCGACACGAAACGGAATCGGGAGTTTGTCGGCGACCAAGGCCCGCGCCTGCGAGGCAGTGAAACTCCTCTCGTTCACCGGCGCGCACTACCGCACCGACATCGCCGACAAGGCACTCAAGCGGAAGGGGTGGCAGCTCACCCCAACCCCAGGGTGCCGGCATCGACATTCCGCCGCAGTCGCCAGCCGAAGTACGGGCGGAAGTGGGGAAGCGATCCACGGCACACCTCGGCGGAACTTGGGGAAAAGGATTGCGTGTCTACGTTATGCACCCGCGTTCCGGCCGGCCGGGAAAAGCGGTGCGGTTTGGTAGCCCGACCGGGCCGCGCGGACGGGATTTTTGTCCTACAGTATTCGTGTCCATCCGCACTGCCCCCGTTCCGTCATGCCGCACATCACCCCCACCTCCGCGTCCCGCACCGCCATCGGCCGGCTGGTCCGCACGTTCCGACGGGCGGCGGTCGTGTCGGCGTCCGGCCAGTTCCTCCGCCGACAGCTGTGGGCGTGGCCGGTGATCGCGGCGGTCATCCTCGCCAGCGTCGGGCTGTGGACGAACCACTCGGTCGAGTCGGCCATGCGGGACCGCCGCGCGGCCGAGCTGAACACCATCCTGGCGGCCGACGTGGCGGCCCTGCGGGAGTGGATGAAGAACCAGCAGACGACGGCCGAACTGCTGACCGAGACCGACGGCCTTCTGACGGCGACGCAGGAACTGCTGACACTCGGCGGGACCGGCAGGCCGGACGTCTCGACGGCGCTGCTGCAAGCCCCGGCGCAGGTCCGGTTCCGCGACCTGCTCGCCGCCCGCATGACGCGGTTCAATTACACCGGCTACATCCTCGCCTCGCCCGACGGGGTGGTGCTGGCGGCCGAGACGCCCGACGCCATCGGCAAAGTCCTGGCGACCGGTCGCAAGGAGTTCTTCAAGCGGGTGAGCGACGGCGCGGGCACCGTCTCCCGGCCGATGAAGAGCCTGGTGCTGCTGCCGGACAAGGACGGCGAGATGCGGGCCGGCACGCCGACCATGTTCGCCGCCGCTCCCGTCCGCGACGCGGCCGGCAAGCCGGTCGCCGCGCTCGCCTTCCGCATCCGCCCGGACGACGACTTCACCCGCATCCTCCGCACCGCGCGGGGGGGCGTCACGGGCGACACCTACGCCTTCGACCGCACCGGCCTGCTGCTGTCCCAGTCGCGGTTCGACGCCGACCTGAAGCGGTACGGGCTGATCAGCCGCGAGCCGTGGGCGCGGTCCATCCTGTCGGTCGAACTCCGCGACCCCGGGGCCGACCTGACGGCCGGCGACCGCCCCCGCAGCGATCTCGACGACATGCCGTTCACCGTGCCCGTGAGGAACGCCCCCGCCGGGCCGGGGCACGACGCGGACGGGTACCGCGACTACCGCGGCGTCATGACCCTCGGCGCGTGGACGTGGCTGCCGGAGTACGACTTCGGCGTCGTCACCGAGGTGTCCCGCGAGGAGGCGTACCAGCCGGTGTACATCCTGCGGCGGGCGTTCGCCGTGCTGCTCGTCCTGCTGGCGATGGCCGCCGTCGGCATCTTCGTCGCCATGCTGGTCCTGGCCCGGAACAAGAAGCAACTGCTGGAGGCCGTGCTGGAGGCCAAGCAGCTCGGCCAGTACACGCTGGAGGAGAAGCTCGGCGCGGGCGGCATGGGCACCGTCTACAAGGCGAAGCACGCCATGCTCCGCCGGCCGACGGCGGTGAAGCTGCTGGACATCGGCCGCATGTCGGACACGGCCGTCGCCCGGTTCGAGCGGGAGGTGCAACTGACGGCCACCCTGACGCACCCGAACACGGTCGCCATCTTCGACTACGGCCGCACCCCGGAGGGCGTCTTCTACTACGCGATGGAGTACCTCGACGGGCTGAACCTGGACGACCTCGTCGCCCGCCACGGGCCGCTGCCGGAGGCCCGCGTCGCGCACCTGCTGCGGCAGGCGTGCGGCGCGCTGGCCGAGGCGCACCACGCCGGCATGGTCCACCGCGACGTCAAGCCGGCGAACGTGTTCCTGACCGCCCGCGGCGGCATGCGCGACTTCGTCAAGGTGCTGGACTTCGGGCTGGTGAAGACGGCCGACGCGAGCGAGGCCAACCTGACCTCCGCCAACGCCATCACCGGCACCCCGCTGTACCTGTCGCCGGAGGGCATCACCGCGCCGGAGGACGTGGACGCGCGGGCCGACGTGTACGCCGTCGGCGCGGTGGCGTACTACCTGCTCACCGGCCAGCCGCCGTTCACCGGCAAAACGGTCGCCGAAATCCTGATGAAGCACGTCAGCGCCGCGCCGGAGCCGTTCGCCGCGCGGGGCGTGCCGGTGACCGCCGCGTTCGAAGCGCTGGTGTTCCGCTGCCTGGCGAAGTCCCCGGCCGACCGTCCCCGCACTGCCGGCGTGCTGCTCGCCGAGTTGGAGGTCTGCCCCGTCGCCGGCGAGTGGTCGGCGGCGACGGCCGCCGCGTGGTGGGTCGCGCCACCCGGCCCGCCGACGCGCCCAGGGGTGTTCGCCCCCACCCTTGCCACGACACCCGTCGTTCCCGTGACCCCGCCTCCGCTCGCCGAAATGACTCAAGTTTTCGCCATGTCCACCGATTGACGGCTCCCGTTCGTCCCGCACAGCCCGCGCAGTTGGCAAGGTCGGGCCGGCGAATCGCCGCATTCGCTCCGAATCGCTCATCTCGGCGAGATGCCGTTTGACGCTCACTCCCCCCAAACTTACCATGTCACTCAGCTTGTCATGACGGCGGAGGGGCCGTCGTCGGTTCGAAGCTCACCGGGAGGTGCAACGGATGTACAGTTTCGTGTTGATGTCGGCGATGGCGACGGGCGGGGACGCCCCGTCGTTCCACTTCGGGGCCGGGTGCCAGGGCGCGTCGTGCAGCGGCGCGGTGGCCGCCGGGTGCGGCGGCTACGCGGTGCCGGTCGGGTGCGGCGGCGGGTGCGGCGGGCGGACCCTGTTCCCGCTCTTCCCCCGCCTGCGGGCCCGGTTCTCGTGCGGCGGCTGCGGCGGGTACGCCGTACCGTCGTCGTGCCACGGGTCGTCCTACTACGGCGCGTCCTGTCAGGGGTCGTCGTGCCTCGGGTACGGGTTCGGCGGCAGCACCGGCTCCACCAGCACCGGCTCCACCAGCACCGGCTACTACGCCGGGTCGGTGCCCGGCGGCGCGGGCTACGGCTCGTCCGCCCCCGGCGGGGTGTACTACCTGGGCAACAGTCCGGGCGTCTCCGCGTCGTCGTTCGGGTTCGGGTTCGCCGGCCTGCCGACGTTCCCGCAGGGGTACAGCATGGGCGGCTGCTACGGCACCGGCGTGGTCGGGCCGTACTTCTACGGCGCGGACTTCAACAACCCGCCGATGTCGGCCGTCACGCCGGGTGGCCCGACCGTGCCGCCGATGATCCCGCCGACCGGCCCGGACCTGAACCGGCGGACCACGGACGATTCGTTCGCCGCCCTCGACTACCAGGCGAGCAAGGCCAAGCCGGCCGCCACCCCGGCCCGGCTGACGGTGGAACTGCCGGCCGACGCCGTGCTGTTCGTGGACGGCGAGAAGGTGCCGGGCACCGGCGTCACCCGCAACTTCCACACGCCGAGCCTGCCGGACGGGACGTTCTTCTACGACCTCAAGGCCGAGGTGACGGTGGACGGCCAGCCGGTGACGGAAACCGTGCGGGTGATGGTGAAGGGCGGCGACGCCAAGACGGAAACGTTCGGCAAACTGATCGCCGCCGTGAAGGGCGGGAAGTCGCCGGCGCTGGTGTCGAAGTGACCGAGCGGTGACGGAAGCCATTCCTTGCCCCGCCCGCGCCGACCCCGGCGCGGGCGGCGGCGTTTCCGGTTCGCCGCGTCACCCGTTCGCGGTGGCCGGCACTTCCGCTACACTGGCTGAGCGCGTTGCGCCACCTCCCCCTCCGTCCGAAGGACTTCCCGTGACCCGACTCGCCTGCCTGTTCGCCCTGCTCCTGCCGGCCGCAACCCGCGCCGCCGAGCCGACGGTGATCGTCAAGGATTTGAAGAACCCGACGGCGGTGTGCGTCACCCCCGCCGGCCGCACGTTCGTGGCCACCGCCGACGCCATCCTGGAAGTGAAGGACGGCAAGGCGGTCAAGTTCGCCGACTTGGCCAAGGTCACGGGGTTGGTGCCGTTCCAGCAGTCGCTGTTCGCGGTGACGACGGACGCGGTCCACCGCGTCAACCTGGCGACGGGCAAGGCCGATGTGTGGGCGGCGGCGAAGGACTTCCCCGGTACTCCGAAGGAGTTGGCCGGCATCACCGTGGACGAGCGCGGCGCGGCCTATGTCGCCGAAGCGAACAACGGCAAATCGAACGCCATGTTCAGCATCGGCGTCCGCTTTGCCCGACCCGGTCAACCGCCGGTGCGCGGCGACATCAAGAAGGTGGCCGAGTTGCCCACCGGTGACCACGGTGAGTATTCGTTGGCGTCAGACGGGCTGAACCACGTCCTCACCCTCGAAAGCCACGGCGAGTTCGCGCGGGTGAACGTGACCGACGGCAAGGCCGAGCCGATGGGCACGGCGTTCACGGGCGGCCGGGATGTCACCTTCGACCAGCACGGCCGGCTGTTCGTCCTCGCCGCCGATACGCTCTGGGGCATTCCGAAGCCGGGCGTGAAGCCGGTGAAGGTTCTCGGCGGGCTGAGCGGCGGGCACTGCGTCGCCTTCCACCCGGTCACGCGGCAACTGCTGCTCACCGGAAAGGACGCGCTCCTGGCGATCCCCGCACAAATCCCCGGCTGGGAGGTGGACGAGACGCCGCTGGCGGTCGAGACCGAAGTGGCGTTCGCCGACCTGAAATGGACCGGGTGGGACTCCGGCGCGGACAGCGGCCAGGTGAACCCGCTCCGCCCGCTCGTGCTGACGCACGCGAACGACGGCTCCGGCCGCGCGTTCGTCGCCACCCAGCAGGGCGTCATCCACGCCATCGAGAAGGGCGCGAAGGCCACGGCCGTGTTCCTCGACATCCAGAAGAAGGTGCTGTACAAGGACAACGAAAACGAGCAGGGGCTGCTCGGCCTCGCCTTCCACCCGAAGTTCAAGACGAACGGCGAGTTCTACGTCTTCTACACGGACAAGACGAAGAAGCTGGAGAACGTGGTCAGCCGGTTCAAGGTGAGCAAGACGGACCCGACGAAGGCCGACCCGGCGAGCGAGGAGGAGCTGCTCCGCGTCAGCCACAAGTACTGGAACCACGACGGCGGCACGGTGGCGTTCGGGCCGGACGGCTACCTGTATGTGGTGCTGGGCGACGGCGGCGCGTTCAACGACCCCGACGACCACGGCCAGAAGACCGACACCCTGCTCGGCAAGATCCTGCGGCTGGACGTGGACCGGAAGGGCGAGTCCACCGCCTACGCCATCCCGAAGGACAACCCGTTCGTCGGCAAGAAGGAGTTCCGCCCGGAGGTGTTCGCCCTCGGCGTGCGGAACCCGTGGCGGCTGTCGTTCGACCGCAAGACCGGCCAGGGGTGGTTCGGCGACGTGGGGCAGAACCTGTTCGAGGAGATCGACCTGCTGGCGAAGGGGGCGAACTACGGCTGGCGGCGGCGGGAGGGGTTCCACCCGTTCGGCAAGGACGGCAGCGGCCCGAAGGCGGAGTTCACCGACCCCGTCTGGGAGTACAACCACGACGTGGGCAAGTCGATCACCGGCGGGCACGTCTACCGGGGCACGGCGGTGCCGGCGCTCGACGGCCACTACCTGTACGCCGACTACGTCAGCGGCAAAGTGTGGGGGCTGAAGTACGACGAGAAGGCCAAGCGGGTGACGGCCAACCGGCCGATCGAGAGCAGCAACCTGCCGATCATGTCGTTCGGCGAGGACGAGGCCGGCGAGGTGTACCTGATGACGTACTCGGCCACCGGCAAGGGCCTCTTCCGCTTCAAGACGAGTGCGGCGAAGTGACCGGGCCGTTGGTCACCGCCCGGCTCCCGTCGTCAGGATCGTTCCGCGACGGGGACGGTCCTCACTCGCCGCCCGCTTTGGCGGCTGGTCCGTCCACGCCCGCCCGTCCCGGCCGCGCGTGTAGCCCTCGCAGAACAGCTTCGCCGTTTGGGGCGGGTCGAACACGTCGGTCTCGAAACTCGGCCCGTAGTCCGGCGGGATGGCGGCCCACCGCATCGTCATGTCCCGGTCCCGGCAGGCGTGGGAAAGGTCGGCGAGGTCCGCCCGCTGGATGGCCAGCAGCATCGCCTTCATGCTCCGCAGGGTCACGTCGAGCAGAGCGGGCTTCGTCGCCGCCGGGTCGTTGTACAGCTGGTTGCCCAGCACGACGTGGACGCGGGCACCGGCGAGGTGGCGGTCGTCCGCGACATCGCTCGGCGGGTGCCAGAACAGGCTGCGGGTGACGCCGCCTTCCAGGTGCATCTCGTCGTACCGCTTGCCGTCGATGGCGACCGCGATGCGGGACGGGTCCAGGAGTGGCGGGACGGCGGTGGAGGCGACCACCACGTCCTCGTACAGTTTCCGCGACTCGGCCGTCCCCTCGGCCGCGATGGCCCCCATGTCCCACACCACGAACCGCTGCGTGTCCAGGTTCGTCGTCCCGACGTACAGCCGCCGCCCCTTGGCGTGTTCGGCGGCCACCTTGGCGAAGTACTCGGCGGTCAGGACCGTCCGCGTCTGCGCCCGAATCTTGTCGGTCGTCGCGACGGCGGCGGTGCCGACGCCGAACGGGTGCGGGAACCGCTTGGCGTCCCAGGCGTCGCCGTGCAACACCTTCCGCTGGTCGAAGCCGAGGAAGATGCGGCGGAGGTCGGCCAGGTACTCCCGCCCGGCGAACAGGGCGATGGCCGCGTACGCGCCGCCACCCACTCCCGTGATGACCTGGAACTCCGGCATCGTGCCGGCGTCGGACCAGCCGCTCAGCAGGCCGTAGGCGTACAGGCTGCGGGAGCCGATGCCGGTCAGCACCAGGAGGTCGTACTTGTCGCCGGGCTTCGCGGACGGCCCCACGGCCGCTCGCCGTGGCTCGGCGGGCACCGGGGCGGCCGGGGCCGCGTCGCGCAGGTCGTCCGGCGTCGCGCCCGGCGGAAGAGGCACCACCCGCGCCTTGTCGCCGCGCACGGCCGAGCAAGCGGAGACGGTCAGACAGCCCAGAGCGACAGCCCAAATGAGCCATTTCGCGGCCATGCGGTCCCCTTCCCGGCACGCCCGACCCGTCCGACCCGCTCGGACCGCGCCGCCCGCACGTCCTCCTTATCGGCCGAGGCGGCAGAACCCGTCCACGAAAACGCCCCGCGTCACCAGTACGTCGCCGCCGTCGGCTTGAGGACCAACTCCGGGACGCTCGCGCGGGCGGGCAGGGAACTGACGAACAGGATCACCTCGGCCACGTCTTCGGCCTGGAGGATGAGCGCCCGCTGTTCGTCCGTCAGGGGCTTCGGGCGGGCGGCCAGGATGGGCGTGTCGATCTCGCCGGGGTAGATGTTGCTCACCCGCACGCCGCTGTCCTTCTCCTCGTTGCCCAGCACCAGCCCGAGCGCGCCCATGCCGAACTTGGCGGCGACGTAAGCCGCGCCGCCGAGCGGGTTGGCCCGCTTGCCGGCCACGCTCACCACGTTCACGATCAGCCCGTCCTTGCGGTCGAACATCTGCGGCAGCACGGCCTTCATGCAGTAGAACGCGCCGTCCAGGTTCGCCGCGATCATCTGGTCCCACGCCTCCGGGGTCAACTCGCGGAACGTGCGATCCTTGATGTTCGTGCCGGCGTTGTTGACGAGGATGTCCACCCGCCCGAAGGCGACGGTGGCGGCGACGATCAGCGCCAGGCACTGCTCGTTGACGGTGACATCGGTGGGCACCGCCAGCACCCGGTCGGGGTGGCCGAGTTCGGCGGCGGCGGCGGCCAGCTTCGCCGCGTCGCGCCCGGCGATGACGACGGTCGCCCCCTCGCGCAGGAATAGCGCCGCCGTCGCCTTCCCGACGCCCGACCCGCCGCCGGTGATGACGGCCACTTGACCCGCGAGCTTGGACATCGAAAGAACCTCGAAGTTCGGTGAAGGCGGTGACTCTGTTCGGGGTAAGGCAGTGGCGTGGAAATGGCCTGCCGGAAGGCCGCAGGCCCCCACCTCTCGCCCCACGGAGCGGGGGAGAGGTCGCAGCGTGCGCAGCACGAGGCGGGTGAGGGGACTTCTCTTCTCGCCAGGCACCCCCTCACCCGGACCGGCCGCGCCGTTCCGACCTCGCCCCCGCTGGCGCGGCGGTGCCGCCCCCCACCAGCCCCAACCCGACGGCCCCCAGCATTTCACGACGGTCCATACGCGGTCCTCCCCGGTGGTGGCGAAGCGTTGAACGACTCAATGCGCGTCCCGCTCGACTTCCTCGGCGAACCGATCCACATCGCGGAACGGGACGAAACGGGTGTGGAAGTCGGCCAGGGTTTCCGCGAACCGGGATTCGACTCCGTTGTCAGCGTCCGGCGAGGAGGAAACGATGACCAACGTTCCCTCGCGGTCGTCAATCTTGTGCCTGTGGATCAGTTGACCGCAGAAGCCCAATTGCTGGAGTCGGCCTTCGGAAACCGGTTCCGCCCGGACGTAATTGCGAACGCCGTTATCGAACGCGGCGTGAACGGGGAACTTCTTTTTCACGAGGGGAACGGCGAGTGGTTCCGGTCGCCACGCCTTGCCGGCCGAAGTCAACCTTGCGAACACCGCTTCGAGACGCACTGGAAGGCCGGTCTCGACCTTCGGGTTCGTGCGCTTTTCCTGGTCCCCGGCCAACTCCACGTACAACTCGTGAAGTTCGCGGGTGGCATCCGTCACCAGCATCAGCCGTGGGGTGGACAGTTTGAGGGCGTCCGCCCGCGCCGCCACGAAGTGAGCGAAGTCGGCTTCGCCCGCGAACTCCCCTCGTGCCGACTCGAGACGGTGTTCGAGCGCCTTCGCGGCCGAGCGAACCCGGCCCAACTGCTTCGGGTCGAGGTCGAATACCCTCTTCACCCGTTTGAACGTGGGCGAGAGGCGGACTTCGAGTTGCTTGGTTTCCGGGACGAACAGCACCACACCGGCATTCGCGGCTTCCGCGCGGCCGGGGTCGGGGACGTACTGCACGAGGCTGTACAACGCTCGCTTCGCGGTCATGGCTGATGCTCCGGAGCGGGCGGGTTTTCCGGCCGCCACCCGTTCTCGATTCTATCGGCAACGTAGCTCGCCCGCTGAAGAATCAGGTCGGCCAAGTTCGCCCGTTGCCAGGTATTCACCTGCCACTCGGATGGGATGAGGTTGATGATCGCCTCCACCTCCTGCCGCTGCAATGTCAGCAGTTTGGCGCGGCAATCGTGCAGCGATGCCGGTCGGATGCGTGGGCCGAATGCCGGGAACAGGCCGAACGTCCGGTCGTCGCGGATCCGCCCCGTGTCCGCGACGCGCCGGGTGAATTCCTCCTCGTCGTCGAAGCAGTGGGTGTGATCGATGGCGCACAGGCGAACGCCATTGACGCTCTCGGTGTCGGCGAGGAACACGTTCGCGTAGTTCGCCTTCCGGGTGAGAATGTTTGGTGGGTAGCGGTCCCGGTTTCGCACCCAAGTGTCGAACACGACGAGCCACGTCACGGCTTCCGGGTTGACCACCTCCGTCAGTTCCTCCGCCGACCCGCCCCAGGTCCGGCCGACGATTTTCCGGCTTGCGAACGCTGGTCCTGGCTTCGTTTTCGCGCCGCGAGGGAGCGGGTAGCAAAGTTCCTCCGGGAGTGTGAGGAGGGCGAAGTCCGGGACGATCAGGCCGAACCACGCGGCGAGGGAACTGGCGACGAACTCGCTGGCCATCGCGTGTTCCCCGGCGCGGTTGCCGAGGGCTTTCACGAACCCGAACGTCGCGTCCGTTTTCCACACCGCGGTTCCGGTGGACGTGTCGAACGGCTCGGACTCCTGCCGGATGAATCGGCGGGGCTGCCAAGTGGGGGTTGGGACCATTCGCGTCACCGAGGTCGTGTATGGACTCCTGCTCCTCGGCGATATACTACGGTGTCGATACGCGAACCGGCACCGGCCGGTGGTGTCCCTCCGTCTCCGCTGCATCCTCTGAGGAACTGCCCATGAACTCTGATCTCCGCCGCCGCTCCGACGAGATGGCGACCCGCCTGGCCTCTCTCCGGAGGTCGCTTTGACATCCCTGGCAAACTGACGGACCGCGAGGCCCTCGACGCCAAACAGGCCGCGCCCGGCTTTTGGAACGACCCGGACGGGGCCAAGGGGGTCATCCAAAGGGCGAAAGTGCTGAACGCCGTGCTGAAGCCCTACGACGAACTGGACAAGGCCTACGCCGACATCGCCGCGATGGCCGAGATGGCCGCCGAGGACGCCAGCTTCGAGGCCGAGATCGCACCCGCGCTGGACGCCGCCGAGACGAAACTCGACGCCTTCGAGCTGAAGGCGATGATGTCCGGCAAGCAGGACGGGTGCAACGCCATCGTCCGCCTCCAGGCCGGGCAGGGCGGGACCGACGCCTGCGACTGGGCCGACTCGCTCCGCCGCATGTACGCGATGTGGGCCAAGCGGCACGGGTTCGGCGTCGAGGAGATCGACGAGGTGTCGAACGTCGAGGCCGGCGTGCAGAGCTGCGAGTTCCGCGTCGTCGGCGAGTACGCCTACGGGTACCTCCAGGCCGAGATCGGCGCGCACCGGTTCGTCCGCATCAGTCCGTTCGGCGACGGCGGCACCCGGCAGACGTCGTTCGTCGGGGTGGACGTGACGCCGGAGCTGGACGACAGCATCGAGATCATCGTGAACGAGAAGGAGCTGGAGATGCAGACGTTCTGCTCCGGCGGCCCCGGCGGGCAGCACCAGAACAAGACGCAGTCGGGCGTGCGGCTCATTCACAAGAGCGGCGTGCGGGGCGAGAGCCGCACCGAGCGGTCGCAGCCGAAGAACTACGCCAACGCGCTGGCACTCTTGAAGGCCCGGCTGTATCAGATCGAGGAGCAGAAGCGGCTCGGCGACCTGGCCAACCGGTACGACGCCAAGGGGGAAATCTCGTTCGGCAACCAGATCCGCAGCTACGTCATGCAGCCGTACACGCTGGTCCGCGAGGAGCGGGACGGCATCGAGCTGAAGATCCCCGCCGTGAACGCCGTGCTGGACGGCGGGCCGGAACTGGACGAGTTCATGTACTCCTACCTGCGGTACAAGGCCGCCAAGGCGAACAAGGTGGCCGCCGCGAAGTAAGGCAATCCCCGAAGAACTAACCACAGAGGCACAGAGACACAGAGAAGAGAGAGGAGGATTGATTTCAACACTCTTTCTTGTCTTCTCTGTGTCTCTGTGGTTAGTCATTTTTGAGACTCATCTCACACCACGGGGCGGTAGCCGTCGTGGGTGAAGGCGGCGAAGACGACGGTGGCCTGCTCGTGCTTGTGCTGGCTCTCCGACCCGCACGCCGGGCTGGACCCCTCGTCGCGGCCGATGTACTCGGCCCCGAAGCCGAGCCGCTGCAACCGCCGGTCCACGAACTGCCACGCGCCGTTGTTCTCCGCCTCCTCCTGCACCCAGTACCGGGCCGCGTTCGGATACCGGCTCAGCACCGCCTTCAACTGGTCCGCCGGCCACGGGTAGAGCTGCTCCAGCCGGATGATGGCCGTGCGGCCCGCGTCCGGCAGCGGCTTCACCGTCGCCTTCTTCCCGTCCGGAATCGACACCTGACCGGCGGCCCGCGCGGCCGCCAAGTCGTGGTACACCTTGCCCGTGCAGAGCAGAAGCCGGTTCACCTCGGCCGGGTTCACGGTGGTGTCGTCGAACACCTCGTGGAAGCGGCCGTCGATGAGGTCCGAGAGCGGCGAGGTGACGGTGCGGAGCGTGCCCTTCGGCGTCATCAGGATGAGCGGCTTGCGGAAGTTCCGCTTCAGTTGCCGTCGCAGGGCGTGGAAGTACTGCGCCGGGGTGGTGAAGTGGCCGACCTGGATGTTGTCCTCGGCGCAGCACTGGAGGAACCGCTCCAGCCGGGCGGACGAGTGTTCCGGGCCGTTCCCCTCCAGGCCGTGCGGCAGCAGCAGCACCAGCCCGCACGAGCGGTTCCACTTGGACTCGGCCGACGTGATGAACTGGTCCAGGATCACCTGCGCGCCGTTCACGAAGTCGCCGTACTGTGCCTCCCACAGGACCAGCGCGTTCGGGTCGTCCAGCGAATAGCCGTACTCGAAGCCGAGGACGGCGGCCTCGGACAGGAAGCTGTCGAACACGTCGAAGGCCGCGCCGTCGGGCAGGTGCGCCAGCGGGCAGAACGGCGCGCCGGTGTCGTAGTCGTAGTAGTAGGCGTGCCGCTGGCTGAAGGTGGCGCGGCGGCTGTCCTGCCCGCTCAGGCGGATCGGGTGCCCTTCCAGCAGCAGCGACCCGAAGGCCAGCGCCTCGGCCGTTCCCCAGTCCACGGTGCCCCGCGTGCGGATGTCCTCGGCCCGCTTGAACGGGCTGTCCCCGCCGGGGTACTTGCCCTTCGCGTCCTTGTCCTGCAACTTCGGGTGAAACTGGAAGCCGGCCGGCACCGCCACCAGTTGCTCGCCGACTTTTCGCAGGTTCTCGTAGGACACGCCGGTCGGCACCGGGGCGTGCGAATAGTCGGTGGTCATCCCCCGCCAGCGGGCGGCGAAGGCCGACATCGGCACCTTGTGCGGATCGGTCTCGACGGCGCTGAACGCCTGGTCCATCTCGGCTCGGTAGGCGTCGTCGTCGGCCTGCACCTGCGCCGCCGTGGTGACGCCGGCGGCGATCAGCGCGTCGGCGTGCGCCTGGATGAACGTACTGACGGTGACGGTGCTGCTCTCCGGGCGGAAGTACTTGGCGGCGATCTTCCGCGCCATCACCGGCTGCGTGACCGAGGCGTCGTCCTGCTCGTTGTGCCCCATCTTGCGGTAGCACAGCAGGTCGATGACCACGTCCGCCTTGAACTCCTGGCGGAACTCGATGGCCAGCTCGGCCACGCGGGCGCACGCCTCCGGGTCTTCGCCGTTGACGTGGAAGATGGGGGCCTGGACGAACTTGGCGATGTCGGTGCAGTACTGGGTGCTGCGGGCGTCGCGGGGCGGGGTGGTGAAGCCGATCTGGTTGTTCACCACGATGTGGACGGTGCCGCCGGTGCGGTACCCTTGCAGGTTGGCCATGCTCAGCGTCTCGAAGACGACGCCCTGGCCGGCCATGGCGGCGTCGCCGTGGATGGTCAGCGGCACGCCGGCGGCGCGGTCGGCGTCGGCGTGCGCCCGCTGCTTGGCCCGCGTCCGCCCCTGCACCAGCGGGTTGACCGCCTCCAGGTGGCTGGGGTTGGGCGTCAGCGTCAGGTGGACGTTCGCGCCGCTGCTGGTGGTGATGTTGGACGAGTACCCCAGGTGGTACTTCACGTCGCCGTCGTTCTCCTCGGCGTCGGCGCGGAACGGATCCTTGAACTCGGCGAACAGCTCCTCGACCGGCTTGCGGAGGATGTTGGTCAGCACGTTCAGCCGGCCGCGGTGGGCCATGCCGATGACGAACTCCTTCACCCCGACCGCCGGCGCGTGGTCGATGAGCGCGTCCATCATGGGGATGAGGGCGTCCCCGCCTTCCAGCCCGAACCGCTTCTTGCCCAGGAACTTCGTCTGCAAATAGTTCTCGAACCGCTCGGCCCGCCGCAGCCAGAGCAGCACCCGCCGCCGCTGCTCGACCGGCAGCTCGCGGCGGTTGCGGGTCGGCTCCATGCGGGTGGCCAGCCAGTGCCGGGGGGCGAAGTCCTGGAGGTGCATGTACTCGACGCCGACGGTGCCGCAGTACGTTTCCTGAAGAGCCGCCAGCACGTCGCGGAGGGGCAGTCGGCCGTTCAGCCCGAACAGCATGGAGGCGTCCACGCCGACGCCGAGGTCCGCGTCCGTCAGCCCGAACCGGTCGAGGGTGAGGGCGCGGGGCAGTTCCGGCGCGGCGTCGGCGAGCGGGTTGGTGCGGGCGACGAGGTGGCCGAGGTCGCGGTAGGCGGTGATGAGCCGGACGGCCGCCACCTGCACGCGGGTGTCCACCGGCAGAGCGGACAGCGGGGCCGGTTGGTATCCGCCGGCGTGCCCGTTCCGGCCGAACGCCACCTCGCCGCTGCCGAAGAACGTGGCCCCGTGGTACAGGTAGCGGAGCCGCTCCTCCACCGCGTTCGGGTTCTGGAGCCACACCGCGTACTGGCCTTCGAGGTAGTCGAGGTTGTAGGCGTCGTTCAGTTCGCTGTAATTCGGGCCGGGCATGGGTCGAGGCGCTCCGGGTCGCCGGCGGGCGGTCGTGAGGCGGTGGTGTCCCACTCACCTTAGAACTGACCGGGCCGAATGGACAAGGCGCACCCGGCCGTTGCTCCCGCCCCTTTCGTCGTTGCCCGGCCGTGGCCGCTTGCTTACACTGCTTCCACGGCGGTCGGATGCCGGCCGCCGCACGCCGACGATCCCCTTTCCCGTTCCCCGCCCCCGCGCGGGGGGAGCCTCTCCCATGACGACCCGTCTGCACCGCCGCGCCGCGCTGAAGGTCAGCGCCGCCGCCGGCCTCGGCTACTTCTTCACCGGCCCCGCCGCCTCCGTGGTGAAGGCGCAGGGGTCGAACGACCGCCTGCACTTCGCCGGCATCGGCGTCGGCGGCAAGGGCCGGTCGGACATCGAGCAAGCCGGCAAGTTCGGCGACGTGATCGCCCTGTGCGACATCGACGAGGCCGACAAGCACCTCGGCGGGGCGGCCAAGAAGTGGCCGGCCGCGAAGACGTTCTTCGACTTCCGCAAGCTGTTCGACGACAAGGAGGTGATGAAGCAACTGACCGGCGTCGTCGTCTCCACCCCGGACCACGCGCACGCCCTGGCCGGCATCACCGCGATGCGGCACGGCAAGCACGTGTACTGCCAGAAGCCGCTCACCCGCACCGTGTTCGAGGCGCGGATGATGATGGAGACGGCCCGCAAGTACAAGGTCTGCACCCAGATGGGCAACCAGGGGACGGCCGAGACGGGCCTGCGGCGGGCGGTGGAGTTGATCCAGGGCGGGCTGCTCGGCGACGTGAAGGAAGTCCACGTCTGGACGAACCGGCCGATCTGGCCGCAGGCCCCGAAGATCACCGGCCGGCCGAAGGGCGACTTCAAGGTGCCGGACGGCGTCCACTGGGACGAGTTCCTGGCCGGCTCGCCGGATCGCGCCTACGCCCCCGGCTACCACGCCTTCGCCTGGCGGGGCTGGTGGGACTTCGGCACCGGGGCCATCGGCGACATGGCCTGCCACACGGCGAACATGGCGTTCATGGCCCTGAAGCTGGCCCACCCGACGAAGGTGTCCGCCGAGGCCGGGGACGTGAACCCGGAGACGTGCCCGAGTTCCGCCCACGTCACCATGGAGTTCCCCAAGCGGGGCGACCTGCCGCCGGTCACGCTGCACTGGTACGAGGGGCAGAAGGACGGCAAGAAGGTGCTGCCGCCGGCCGACCTGGTGGCGAAGGCCGAGAAGGCGAACGGCGGCAAGAAGCTGGTGGACAGCGGGTCCATCATCGTCGGCGGCAAGGGCATCCTGTACAGCCCGAACGACTACGGCGCGGCGTTCGTGTGCGACAACGGCCTGCTGGAAGGGGTCGAGAAGGGCAAGCTGGAGAAACTGCCGACCAACGGCGGCGGCGACCAGGGGCAGAAGAAGGAGTGGGTGGACGCGATCAAGGCGAACAAGCCGACCATCGCCCTGTCCAACTTCGACTACTCGGCCCTGCTGACCGAAGCGTTCCTGCTCGGCAACGTGGCCATCCGCTCCGGCAAGGCGTTCAACTGGGACGGCCCGGCGTTCAAGGTGACGGGCAACGACGACGCCATGAAGTTCATCAAGCAGGAGTACCGCAAGGGGTGGGATCTGATCGGCGACAAGGCGTGATCCCAGTGTGGAGTGTTGATTGGAGAGTGCGGAATGACCGAAAGGCAAACGTTTCTTCCATTCCGCACTCCGAATTCCGCGTCCCCCATTTCCGATGAGTGACGACGACGCCCTCCGCGCCGCCATCGTCGCGGCCCCGGACGCCGACCTGCCCCGCCTCGTGTACGCCGACTTCATCCAGGAGCGCGGCGACGAGGCCGGGGCCGAGTTCGTCCGCGCGCAGGTCGAACTGGCCAACACCCCCGAATACGAGCCGTTCGCCGTCCACTGCCACACGCACCGCCCGGATTGGGTCACTGGCGACGACCGCCGCGCCACGCTGCCCGGCGTCGTCGGGGTGGACTGGGTGCCGGAGCGCCTGTTCCGGCGCGGGTTCGGGTGGGCGGTGAGCGCGCCGTTCCTGCCGTCGTTGCAGCGCGGGCTGCCGCTGCTGCGGACTCGCGAGCCGGTGCAGTCGCTCGCCCTCGGCACCGCCCTGCCGGAGCAGTGGGAGGAACTGGTCCGGTCGCCGTGGCTGCCGGACATCCGCGAGGTCCGCTTCTCCGGCCTCACCACCCCCATCGACCCGCTGCGGTTCCTCTGCGCCGCGCCAGCCGCCACCGGCCTGCGGGCCATGCACTTCGACCGGGGCGACTCGCCCGCCATGACGCACCTGCTCGAAGGTGTCTTCGCGTCGCCGCTGGGCAAGGGACTGACAGCACTCGGCGTCCGGCACTCGACGGAACAGAGCCGGGAGTTGATCGAAGGGCTGGCCGGCGGGGCGGAGGCGCTCGCCGAGCTGGTCCTCACCCGCATCTCGTGGCCGTGGAACGCGGTGCTGGTGCTGGTGCAGTCCGGGCTGCTCGGCCGGCTCCGCGTCCTCCGCCTGACCGACAGCTACCTGTCCGCCGGCTGCCTGAGCGATCTGGTCGAATCGCCGCTGGTCGCCGGCCTGACGGTGCTGGAGGTGCCGAACGCCCACCTCCGCGAGTCGGCCGTCGAGGTGCTGGCGGCGTCCCCGCACCTGACCGGCCTGCGGAAGCTGAACCTGAACGACAACACGCTCGGCCCCCGCGCCGCCCGGTCGCTCGCCCGGAGCCGGTCGCTCGGCGGGCTGCGGTCGCTGCTGCTGCGGATGACCGGCACCGACAACGCCGGCGCGCGGTCCCTGACCCGCGCCCCGTTCTGGCCAAACTTGGTGGAACTCGACCTGACCCGCAACCCCCTCGACGACGGCGGCGCGAAGCACCTTCTTTCCGCCGTCACCCCGCCGGACCTGACCGCCCTGCGGCTGCCGGTGAACCGCTTCGCCGAGCCGGTGCGGGACGCGCTCGTCGAGAAGTACGGCCCGGCCGTGCGGTTCGTCGCCGACGGCCACTGACCCGCCGTCACCGCAGTCGCAGCGTCTGGCACGTCTCCTCGTAGGTGGCTTCCAGTTCCAGCGGCACCCACTCGCGGTCGCCCACCCACACCGGCAGCATCGGGAGCGGTTGCCCGACCGCCATCGGGGAGGACCACGTTTCAAATTTCGACCGCCGCCGGGTCAGCCACCGCTTCCGCACCGTGGCGGCGTAGGTCCGTGGCGGGTTCGCCGACATGGTCGGGTCGGTGTGGCCGAGTTCCGTGAGCAGTTCGACGTACAGGTTGAAGTCCCGGTAGGTCACGAGATCGACGACCGTCACGCACACGCCCCGGTTAACGAACGCTTCGCACTTGGCCACGAAGTCCTGCCGGTTGTCGCGGCGGTCCTTGTTCGACGGGCTGACCAGTTCGATGACCGCGACCAGCCGGCCGGACTCCAAGTCGGTGATGTTCACCTCGTACTCGCTCGGCGCTTCGCCTTCGGCCTCCACCGCCAGCGTGGGTGTCGGGAACGGTTCGCTCCAGAATGGGATTCCGGTTTCGATCACCGTGCACTCCGGTTCCTCAGCGGGGACGTGAATCTTCGAATGCACCCGGTAACGCGGCGGCAACCGGCGGACCAAGTTTTGGATGATGACCATCGGCCACCCTCCGTGGACGGGCTGCCACGTCGGGTGGTCGGGGTTGGCAAAGTGGTCGCGGAGCGGCACGGCGGGTTCCTCGCGGGTCGTGGCAGTATTGTACCGACCGTCCTCACCGGAATTCGACGTAATGGAAGTGGCCTCGGATCAAGTCGTCCCGCCCGTCGGCACCTTGGCGGAAGATCGTCTTCCCGTTGCGACCGGCCGCGTCCGCCGTGGTGAATCGCGTAGCAGCGGACTGGGCACCGGCCGGCCAGACGGCCGGCGGCGGGGCCGCTTCCGTCCAGACGAACAACCACCTCTTTCCGTCTCGGCTCGGCAAGGCGTGGTAGACGCGCGCCGACGCCACCGCCGCTTCCGCCGGCAACGGAACCGGCGTCTCCTTCTTGGTGGCGAGGTCGTACACGAAGAACGCCAGCGGGTCGTCGATACCGGGCGGCTTCTTCGGGTCGGCGGGCCGAGTCACGATCAGCCCGTTCCCGTCCGGGTGGAACTGGCAGACTTGGGCCGCCACGTCATCGACAGGTGATATTTTGAACGTCGCCAAGTCGATCATGTGATCCGTCCGTTCCCACCCGCCGCCGGGCTTTTTCTCCGGCCCGAATTTCGACGCCAGGAGCGTCTTCCCATCCGGCGACACGTCCACCGGGAAGTACCCGTCCAACTTCGGCAGAGCCACCTTCTTGCCGGTCTTGGCATCGATGCCGTGGAACGTGGTATCGACGGCCTGGTTTCCCCGCCGCCCTCGTTCTTCCGCGTTCTCGGCGAAGAACAGACTGTTGCCGTCGGCGGCCCAGACCAGCCGACCGGGGTTCAGACCTTCCGCGATCGGTTCGCCGAGGCCGCCGTCGCCGGTCACGTCCACCATGTACAGCTTCTGGTTGCCGACCTCTGGCAGTTGCGGCCGGGCCGGCACGCCGGGCGGCGTGACGACCATCACCTGTCCCAACACCGCCACCCACTTGCCGTCCGGCGAGAGGCGCGCGTCGCCCCGCTTGAACCCTGGGGCCTCGTCCTTCAGGGTGAGCAGCAGCTTCCCACTGCCGCCGTCGTACAGCCGCGTGCCGAGGCCGTACCCAGACAGGTGCAGGACCACCCCCGGCTTCACCTCCGCCTTCGGAACCGGGGCGTTCTTCTTGGGCTGCGGGGCGGGCGACTTTTCCTTTTCATTCCGCTTCGGGTCGGCCCAATCGATGTGACGGGGGGACTCGGTCGGCGCGAACTCGCGGATCGTTTTCGCGTTCTTGCCGTCCGAGTCCAGCACCGTGATCTGTCGGCGACTGGCTGCGCCGGGGGGACCGGGGGCACCGCCGGGCAACCCCGGTGCCCCCGGTGCCGGCACGCTCCACAGTACCGCCAGTCGCCTGCCGTCGGGTGCCCATGTGACGGACGCGTCGAACAACCCCGTCGTCAACTCCTTCGAGAGCGGGTGGGAGTCCACT
This sequence comes from Fimbriiglobus sp., assembly GCA_043738505.1. GTDB lineage: Bacteria > Planctomycetota > Planctomycetia > Gemmatales > Gemmataceae > JALHQU01. Next base: position 28,189 of record JAYUFU010000351.1, read on the forward strand.
TTGCCGGTCGTCGCGTCGGCCAGAAACAGCCCCGTCTCGTTCGACTTCGTGCGTTCCACCCGCGTGCCGACGATGCGGTTCCCGACCGGCGAGAACCGGGCGATGGCGAACCCGTCGTCCTCGTCGCCGATCCGTTTCGCCATAAGCGTGTCGAGCGGAACGAGGAACGACGAGTACCCGAACCCGCCCCTGTTCCAGACCTTGACTTGCGTCAGGAGCGTCTTTCCGTCCGGGGTCATGTCCTGCACCGCGTGCCCCTTCGGTAGCTCGATAGCCTTCTCTTTCTTCGTGGCGGCGTCGTACCGGACGGTCTTCCGCGGCATCACGGTCCCCGTCACGGCGCGCAACGACACATCGGTGTCACCGGGGATGCTGGATACGACGAGGGTCTTGCCGTCGGGTGCCCAGGCGAAACTCGGATCGAGCAGGTCGCCGAACGCGGGTTCCTTCGGCGGTTCGGTCAGCGGCAAATCGACCACGAAGAGGTCTTCCGTGCTGTAGAACTGGTGCCGTTTGCCCTTCTCATTCAATAGGGAGAAGGCGAGCCGCTTGCCGTCCGGCGACACCCGTGCCGCGCGAACGTTGTCGAGGTTCCCGACCGGCAGGTGCCCGAGGGATTTCCCGCTCGTGTCCAGCACTTCGAGAATCTCGTTCGGCGGATCGGTGCAGAGCTTCGACACCAGAATCACCCCCTCCGGCGGCTTCTCCGTCGGCACCGGCGCGTTCTTCTTCGGTGGGGCGGCCGCTTTCGGCGCGGCGGGGAACCAGCCGATGAAGTACGTTTCGGGGCCGGCGTCCGGGACGGCGAACAACTTCTTGCGGTTCTTGCCGTCGATGTCCGCGGCGAACACGTCGGCGTCGCCGAGCTTCTTCACCGCGTACCGCTTGCCGTCCGGCGACCAGCGCACGTTGCGTTGCTCGGTGTCGGCGAACTGTTCGAGTTCCGTCGCCTTGCCCGTGGCCGGGTTGAAGTGGTAGAGGTTGAACCTCTTGAGGTCGTCACCCGGCGGGAGTGAAATGCCGATGCCGATGTACGATCGGCCGTCCGGCGACGGCATGAAGAACGGGAACTGATGGGTGTCGCAAATCGGCACCGGCTTGCCGCCGTTCTTCGGCACCCGCAGGTAGCGATTGCCGGGCCGTTTCGGGTCGTCGCCGCCGTTGTACTGCAAGACGATCCACTCCTCGCCGTCGAGGCTCTCGTCCACGATCTGCATGTGGTCGGCCATTTCGATGGCCGTTTCTTTCTTCGTCGCCAAGTCGATGACCGTGTGGCGGAACGACGGCAGAGTCCAGTTGACCGGCGGGTTCGGGCCGTTCCTGGTGTTTTGGAATTGCACCACCCGTTTCTTGTCGCGGGTCAACAGGAAGGAGAAATGGACTTTCGCATCGAACCCGATGCCGGTGTCGGTGGCCCTCGCCAGATCGCTCGGCCTGCCGACGTGCAGCGTGAGGCCGTCTTGCTCCTCGGTCGGTTGGCCCTTCTTGGCGAGGAACAGTAGAAGTTCGCCGTCGTGACTGAAGCCCAGGAAGTTCCGTCCGGACTTCAGCGCCACGTCTTGCTTCTTCGTGCCGTCGAGGGCGAAGGCGGTGAGCGTGCCGGCTTTCCCGTCCAGCGTCCAGATCAAGCCGGGGTCGGGCACGTCCTTCGGCACCGGCGCGTTCTTCTTCGGCGGGTTGGCGGCTTTGGGTTTCGTCGGGAACCAGCCGAGCAGGTGACGGCGACTCGTGACGGGCACCTTTTCTCCTGGGTCGTCGAGCTTCAGCACGACTCTGACGTTGGCGTTGTCGGCGTCGCGGATGGCGATCTCCCCGAACCCCGGACGCCACTGCGTCGATCCGGGGGCGATCAACCACTCTTCCTTGCTGTGCCACTGGGTCGCCACCCGCTTCCCGTCCGGCGACCAGAACCCGCGAATGAAGCCCGTCCCCTTGGAATCGTCCAGCCGGCGCTCCTTTCCGGTGGCGATGTCGAACACCGCGAGGGTGAGGTGTTCCTCCTTTTGGGTGGTGAGAGTCTGTGCCCGCGTCGTGAGTGCCCAGCGGCCGTCGGGTGACGCCGATTGGTGTTGAATCTCGACATTCTCCGAGTCGGGCGACACGCGAACGGGGTTCTGGCCGGGGTTACACCGCCAGAGGCTGTGGAACGGCGGTTTCTCGCGGTTCACCGCTTCCAACAGGAACTCGCCGTTCGGCAGCGCGGCGCGCAGGCTCATCGCGGCGGGCAATTCGAGCGGCGTCGGGTTCTTGCCATCTCGGTCGTACCGCGTCACGATGTACTCCGGCTTCGTCGCCGCGGGATCCTTGATGTTGGCGACGTTGCGGCTGAGAATCAGGCCGCCGTCGGAAGCCGTGAAGCAGCGGTTGCCGAACGCGGTGACGATGCCGGTGTCCGTGACGGGGCGGTCGTCGTGCAGCGGCTTGCGGTGAAGCGTCAGCCGCTTGCGGCGAGTGAGGTCGTAGAACGTTCCGGCGTCGGGGAACTTCCCGTCCACGCCACAGAACAGTGCGAACTGCCCGTCGTCGGAGATGCCCTGAAACGCCTGACCGTCGGCACTCTCGCCGTGCAGTTTCACCGTCTTCGCCTTCTTCCCATCTGGCGTGTGGGCGACCAATTCCTTGGCCACGGGATCGTAAACCCAGATCAGCCCCTCATCCTTCTCCGCCTTCGGCACCGGGGCGGCGACGGCGGTGTCGTTCGACGACCCGCCCCACCCGGCCGCGCCGAGCAGCAGCAGGCCGAGGGCGACGACGGCCGGAACCAGTTTCAGTTTAGCGAACAGCGTCATGGCCAGGCCCTTCTGCACGAGTGCCGTGAGTTGTGGACTTAAGATCACGTTCCCAGTAGACGCTGCGACGGTCGCCGCCGCAAGGTCGGTAGGCACGAAAAGCGCGGAAATGACGCCGGCCGCCGGCGCGACGCCCCGCGCCCTCAATCGCGCCGCGAGGGTCTTCCGCGCCGCCGCCAGCCGGCTGCTCAGCGTCCCCTCGGCGATGCCCAGTTTCGCGGCCGCCTGCTTGCGGGTCAGCCCTTGCAGTTCGCACAGCACCACGGCGTCGCGGCACGCGGCCGACAGCCTGCCGATCTCCTCGTCGAGGATGGCGGCTTGGTCGTCACCGGCTTGGAAGCCGGTGCCACCGGAAGACGTGTCGGGCACGTCCGGGACGGTGCCGGTGAGCGTCTCCCGCTTCCGCCGTCGGCCGATCATGGCTCGCGCCCTCGTCGAGACGTGACACGCCACCGCGTACAGCCACGGGCCGAGCGGCCGATTGCCGTCGAGCGACGCGGCCTTGGTCGCCAGCACCACGAACGTCGCCTGGAAGGCGTCGTCGGCGAGGTGCGTGTCGGGGACGATCCGCCGGCAGGCCGACAGCACGAGCCGGCCGTACCGCGCCACCAGCGCGGCGAACGCGCCGTCGTCGCGGGTGGCGGCGAACCGGCGGAGCAGGTCGGCGTCCGGGTCGGGCGGAATGAGTTGGCGGGCGGCGGCGATCAGCCCGCCGAGTGTGGCCGTGGCCATGCGGTCCCTCGTGTCGTCCCCCCAATACTCCCACGAGGGGCCGCCGCGCGTCGGTGGGAAGTGGGGAAAGTGTTCGACGACGGTGGCGAACTACTCCCGCGACACGTTGAACAGGCCGTTCAGAATGCCGCACGCGCCGCCAAGAATGACGAACGGCGACCAGATGAAGAAGCGGTTGTTGGCCAGCCCGATCAGGAGCAAGGCGGCGTCCTCGTCGCTCTCCGGTGCGGTTTCCGCCGGCGGCGGCGGTGCGGCCGGCACCGTCACCGGGTTGCCACACGCCGGGCACTTCGCCCGCTTGCCGGCGTGCGCGTCGGCCACCTTCAGTTGCTTCCCGCAGTCGCAGGCGAACGAGATCGACATCGGCGGCTCCGGAGTGGGGCGGGGCCGGACAAGCTACCCGCACGCCATCGGAAGGACGATGGCGACTCGCGCGCCGCCGCGGTGCGGCAGGGCGCTCACCTTCCCGCCGAACGACCGGACGATCCGCGCCGCCACGGCCAGCCCCGACCCGGCCCGGCCGAACACGGCCGCGCGTTCGCTTTCCGGAATGCCCGGCCCGGTGTCGTCTACTGTCAGCACGATGTCACCACCCCGGACGGACACGGTGACGGCGACGGCCACGCCGTGGCCCCCGTGCTTGAACGAGTTGTCCACGACGTTGTCCACCGCCTGCGCGAACAGCGGCGGGTTCACGGCGACGACGGCCGGCCCGGCGGGGACGACGACGGCGAGGGACATCTCGCGCGGGTGGTCCCGCCATTTGGCGGCGAAGTGGGCGGGCAGCCAGGCGGTCAGGTCGAGCGGTTCGGTGTCCGGCATGCGCGACTCCCCATCGGCGCGGGCGAGGAAGAAGTGGCATTCTACGAGCCGGTGCAGCCGACGCGCCTCGCGGCGGGCGGTACTGATACCGAATCCGATGGATCCGTACCCGTGGCGATGGCGCGTCTTCCCACCTCTCCCCGTTGGGGGGCATTGGTCTCTACACAAGTTTCTTCGGATTCGGTGGGGTGGCGAACAGGGGCAGGTGGTCGGCCAGCAGCCGCTCCACCGTGTCCGCCCCGTGGTCGCCGATCACCGCCCGGCCAGCAACCCCGAGGTCGTCACCGGCACCGACCGCTTCGCCTGACGCCGACAGCCGCATCCGCAACTCCTTCAACCACTCCGCCGACGCATCGCCCCGCGCCTCCAACCGCCACACCAACACGCACCCGCCCAACGCCACTAGCAGCTTCCGCAGCAGCCCCGCGCCCGTCCGCTGACGCCACTCCTCCACGTCCCAACCGGCCGACTTCGGCAGCTCGAATGCCGATCCGATCCGCCACCGGAAGTCATACCAGCGGGCCACGTCGGCACTCGTCCCCCAGTCGGCCGGCGCGTTCGTCGGCAGCCACCACGACGCCCGCACCTCACCGTCCTCGTCCCGCACCTCGGTCGGCACCAATCGCAGCGACAGCGGCCGGCCGGGCACCGCTGTCGAACGCCCGTCGATCTTCGTCTTGGCCGGCCGGTGCCGCACGACCGCCGTCTTCGCCACGAACAGCCGGGCCTTCGTCCCCCGGTACACGGGCGCCCCGCCGTCGCGGAACTCCCCCGTGTTCCGCACCGCCGCGTGGACGGTGGACAGCTCGGCCGGCCGGTCGTTCCACAACACCCGCCGGTCGTCGGGGCGGACCGGGACGACGTGCGCCGGATCCCACCGCCGCCAGTGGCCGACGGAATCGGCCTCGCGATCGACGACGTGGACCAGTCGGGCGGACAAGCCGAGGGCGGCGATGGCGGCCGTGGCCGGGAGCAGTGGGTCGACGTGGCCGGCCGGCGGGTCGGCGAGGCCGTCGGGTCGGGTGGAGAGGGCGGCGTCGGCGGTGGTGAGGGTGACGTCCAGGGGAGCGACCGCGGAGCCGTCGGTGGCGTCCACGAGCAGGGCCAGGTGCCGGTCGTAGCCGCGGTCGCGGTCGTCGGTGAGACGCTTGCGGTCGCGTTTGGAGGGGTGAGTACCGAAGGCGAGGGTGGACCAGTCGTGGGCGACGAGGTGGACGCGGCCGGGCCGGGCGGCGGTGGCGTCCTGGGCGAGTTGGAGCAGGGGCGTCATGAGGGCCGGGTCGGTGACGCGCGGGTTGGCG
>JAYUFU010000352.1:0-4355 GCA_043738505.1 Fimbriiglobus sp.
GCGCCCCCCCCCCCCCCCCCCACGACTGGAGGCCTACCTCTTCGTGTGGTGCGTCACGGCAGCAGGTCGGCCACGCGCACGGCGACGGTCGGCAGCGCCAGCGGAGAGACGGTGTCGGTGTCGGCGAACGCGAGGCGGGTCTGGTAGGCGGTCGCGCCGAGGCCGGCCGGCAGCGGGGCCGGGTCGCGGAACACCAGAAGCTGGCGGTTGTCCACGTCCACCACCCAGTAGTCCGCCACGCCCGCCGTCGCATACAGCTCGGCCTTCGTCGTGGTGTCCACGAACAGCGACGTACTCGCCACCTCGACGATCAGCAGCGCCGCCGTCGGCATCGCGGCGGAGTAATCCTTGCGGACGCCGACGACGACCGCCAAGTCAGGCCCCGGATCGCTGTCCGCGCCGACATCGAACCCCATCTGATTGCGGACGTGAACCCCCGTGGTGAACACCGACCGCAACCAGTCGTCGAGCTGCCCGAGGGCGACATCGTGCGGCGGATTCGGCATCGGCATGTCGTAAATCTCTCCGTACAGGAGGATCGTTCGCCGGTCGGCGAACGCGCCGGCCGCGCCGAGGCGGCGGTACTCGGCGACGGTCCAGCGGGCCGGCGTCGGGACGGCGGTGCGGCGGACTAGGGCGCGCGGCGGGGGTGCGAGGACGGCGGACATGGGGTTCCTCCGGTCGGTTGAAACAGTCTCGGCTCAGCGCATCTCCCGCACTTGATCCCACGGGATCAATACTGAGGGATCTCGGTTCGCTTCCTCGGCGCGGCGTCCCAGTTTGGCCTCGAACTCGGCGTCCTCTTGGAGGAGCTTCCGTACCTGTTCCCACGGAATCCCCGGTTCTTTCCCCGAACGCATGTCCTCGACCCTTCGGCGAATCTCCTCGTCCCACTCGGCGGCGAACGGGTGTTCCCCGAAGTCGCCGTCGTCGTCCGCCGCCAACTCCTCGTCGTCGAGCGACTCCCACAACCGCTCGGCCAGCGCCTCGCGGTCGGCGGTCGGCAGTTGCAGCGCGGCGTCCAGGACGGATTGCAGTTCGGCGGGCATGGGTTCCTCCTCGCTCGGCGTTGCCTCGCGGCAAACCGGTCACTTCCCCTTGGCGGCGTCGGCCACCTCGCCCTTGGGCAGGTTCGGGGTACTCTTCAGGATCTTCATCATGTTCTGCTTGTACGCCTCCACGCCCGGCTGGCCGTAGGGGTTGATGCCGGCCAGTCGGCCCTCGACCACCGTCGCCAGCATGAGCATCTGGAGCAGTTGGCCGATGGTGTGTTCGCTCAGCGTCGGGAGCACGATGTCGGCGGTCGGGCGGGCGGCCTCCAGGTACGCCTGATTGGTGCCGTGGAACGCCGCGTCCTGGATGTCCGGATACCCGCGGCGGCTGAACTGGTTCAGCTCGTCCTCGTTCCGATCCGACATGCCGACCATCACCGCCGGGTGCTTCTGGCTCCGCACGATCAGGTTGTTGATGACCTTGTCGCGGACGCCGTCCTGGTGCTGCTGGCCGCGGCTGTGCAGGTCGCGGGTCTGCACGACCGTGATCGGCGTCGCCCCCTTGTTCATCTTGCCGAGGCTCTCGCTCAGCAGTTGGTCGTACCAGAAGCCGATGCTCTCCAGCTTGCGGCTCCAGACGGCCATCACCCGCGTCGTCTTGCCGAACTCGGCGGCCAGCAGGTGGTTGACGGCGGCGTACTGGAGCACCGGGTTCCGCTCGAACGGCTCCTCCAGGAACCGCTTGGTCATGGCCGCCGCCCCCAGCAGGATGGCCCGCACGTCCAGCCCCATGACGGCCGCCGGCAGCAGCCCGACGGAGGTGAACACGCTGTACCGCCCGCCGATGTCGTCGGGGATGGTCAGGATGTCGTCCTCGGCGATGCCCTCCGCGCGCGCCAGGTCGCGGAGCTTGCCCTTCGGCCCGGTGACGGGGACGATGAGCTTCTTCAGCCACTCCGATTTCGGCCCGTAAAACTTGGCCATCTCGGCGCGGAAGGCGCGGTACGCGGCGGCCGTTTCCATCGTCCCGCCGGACTTGCTGACGACGACGACGCCCCACCGCTCGGCCGCCTCCTCCGGCTCGATGCAGGAGTTCTCCAGCAATTCCAGCAGCTCCTGCACGGCGTCGGAATCGACGTTGTTGCCCTCGAAGTAGATGCGCGGCTTGCCCATCCGCAGTTTGGCCGGCATCTCGTTGTGGTAGGTGTGGCAGAGCGCGTCGAAGAGGGCTTTCGCGCCCAGGTAGCTGCCGCCGATGCCCAGCACGATGACGCGGTCGCAGTTCTCCTTCACCCGCGCGGCGATCCGCAGAGTGCGGCCGAGTTCGGAGGCGTCCCCCTTGCGGCGGTAGGCGTCCAGCATCTTCTGCGGCAGGTCGATGAAGCCGGCTTGCAGGGGGGTGTCCTTGGGCGGCGGGTTCTGCATCTCGCGGTCGGCCGCCACGCGCCCCCGTAGGGCGTTCATCATGGTCCGCATTTGGTCCAGCCGGTCGGCCGACAGGAAGTGCTGGGATTGCAGTTCGGCGAGCGGCGTCCACGCCTCCGGCAGCGGGGCCAGCAGCCGCTGGTACGAGTACTCGATGGCTTCGTCGGGCAGTTGCATGGCCGGCGCTCGGAATCTGGAGGGTGGGACGCACGGGGGCGGTGTGCCTATATCGGAATTACTCTACGTCATCAACTTCGCACCGTACACCGAAACTCCCATGACCACCTTCGACTTGATCCGCGACCTCCGCGACGACTCCAAGGCCAGGATCGTCCTGCTCGTGGCCGACGGCCTCGGCGGGCTGCCGCTGACGCCGGACGGCAAGACCGAACTGGAGACGGCCGAGACGCCGAACTTGAACGAGTGCGCCCGCGTCGGCACCCTCGGCCTCAGCACGCCGGTGTTGCCGGGCATCACGCCGGGCAGCGGGCCGGGGCACCTGGGTCTGTTCGGGTACGACCCGCTGGAATACCAGATCGGCCGCGGCATCCTCGAAGCCCTCGGCATCAACTTCGCCGTCACCGGGCGGGACGTGTGCGTGCGCGGCAACTTCTGCACCCTGGACGCGGCCGGCAAGATCAGCGATCGCCGCGCCGGGCGACCCACCACCGAGCGGTGTGTCGAGACCGTGAACAAGCTGCGGACCATCAAGCTGACCGGCGCGGAACTGTTCGTCGAGCCGGTGAAGGAACACCGCTTCGTGCTGGTGATTCGCGGCGACGGCCTCGGCGACAAGGTGAACGACACCGACCCGCAAGCCGTCGGCGTGCCGCCGCTGACGGCCGAGGGCGCGGACCCCGCCAGCCAGAAGACGGCCGCGCTGGTGAACGAGTTCATCCTGAAGGCGAACGAGGTGCTGAAGGCCGACGCGCCGACGAACGGGGCCACCCTGCGCGGGTTCGCCAAGCAGCCGGCCATCCCGACCATGCAGGACGTGTACGGCCTGAAGTCGGCCGCCATCGCCGTCTACCCGATGTACAAGGGCCTGGCCCGGCTGGTCGGCATGGACATCCTGGACGCCGGCGACACGCTGCAAACGCAGATCGACCGGCTGGCGAAAGTGTGGAACGACTACGACTTCTTCTTCCTGCATTACAAGTACACCGACAGCACCGGCGAGGACGGCAACTTCGCCGAGAAGGTGAAGAAGATCGAGGAGCTGGACGCGATCATCCCGGCGATCCGGGCGCTGAACCCGGCGTGCTTCATCGTGACGGGCGACCACAGCACGCCGAGCAAGATGAAGGCGCACAGCTTCCACCCGGTGCCGACGGTGATCGTGTCCGACCTGTGCCGGCCGGACGGCGCGGCCGACTTCGGCGAGCGGAGCTGCCGCAGCGGCGGCCTCGGCCACTTCCCGGCCAAGCACCTGATGCTGCTGGCGATGGCCCACGCCGGCCGGTTCGGCAAGTACGGGGCGTGAAGTCAGGGCGAACCCGGCCACTTGACTTTACTGGAACGACTTGTAATGTATTACAAGTCGCTCCAGTGTGCGATGGCACGCCGCTTCCGCGAAGGCGTTTGAAATGCGTGACTCGTTTGAACCGATTGTGATCTGGAACCTTCCCGAAGACGGCGACGGGAACCACGTCCACATCGTGGCTGAAAATGGTGTGACGGAGGATGAGGTCGATGATGTCCTCGGGAATTCGAGCAACCCAACCGTGCTGAGCCGGTCAACCGGCAAGACATTGGGGCGGCACATCACCTTCGGTTGGACGCAGACAGGCAGGTACGTCGCAGTGGTCTGGGAACATGTGGCGGATGATCCCCGCATGGTGAAACCTGTGACGGCCTACCCCACACCCACCCGCGCCGAAGCGCAAGGGACGAATATGAAACCGAAGCGCGTCTACGTCAAGACGGAGCGGACGCCGG
>JAYUFU010000353.1:0-4342 GCA_043738505.1 Fimbriiglobus sp.
CGCCCCTTGCTTGCGCGGCGGGCTAACAAGACTCACTTGATGAACAGCATCTCGCGGTAGGTGGGCAGTGGCCACAGGTCGTCGGCGACCATCGTCTCCAGCTTGTCGGCGGCGGTGCGTAACTCCACCATCTTCGGCAGGATGCCGTCCCGCATGTTCTTGGCGTGCGCGTAGGCGTCGCCGTCGGCGTGGTGCGCCTGGGCGTGTTCCAGCGCGGCCAGCGCCTTCTGGAACGCCGTCATGGTGCCGGTCAACTCCTTCAGGTGGTCGAACTGCGCGGCGGCATCGACGCCGGCCGCCTTCGCCGCGTTCACCGCCCCCGCCACCTCCGCCTGGTACCGCAGGGCGGCCGGCAGGATCATCGTCTTGCCCATCGACACCATCAGGTTGGCCTCGATGTTCACCGTCTTGACGTAGCTCTCGCAGAAGATGGTGTACCGGGCTTGCAGCTCCCGCTCGGTGAACACCTTGTACTTGGCGAACAGGTCCACGCTGTCCTTGCGGATGATGATCGGGATCGAGTCCACCGTGTTCTTCAGGTTCGGCAGGCCGCGCACCTTCTCGGCCTCCTCGTGCCACTCGGCCGAGTACCCGTCGCCGTTGAAGATCACCTTCTTCGAGTCCTTCAGGATGACCGGCAGCAAGTCCTGGACGGCCTTGTGCAGCGGCTTGCCGGCGGCGACCCCCTTCTCCAGTTCGGTGGCGATGTAGTCCAGGGACTCGGCCACGATGGTGTTCAGCACCGTGTTCGGGCCGGCGATGCTGAAGCTGCTGCCGACGGCGCGGAACTCGAACTTGTTGCCGGTGAAGGCGAACGGCGAGGTGCGGTTGCGGTCGCCGGCGTCGCGGGGCAGCTTCGGCAGCACGCTGACGCCGACCTCCATGAACCCGCCCTGTTTGGTGGACTTCAGGGCACCGGCTTCCAGTTGCTCCATCACGTCCTGCAACTGGTCGCCGAGGAAGATGCTCATGATGGCCGGCGGGGCCTCGTTCGCCCCCAGCCGGTGGTCGTTGCCGGCGCTGGCCACGGTCACGCGGAGCAGTTCCGGGTACTTGTACACGGCGCGGATGACGGCCACGCAGAACACCAGGAACTGGGCGTTGTCGTGCGGCGTGTCGCCGGGGTTGAGCAGGTTCTCGCCGCCGTCGGTGGACATGCTCCAGTTGTTGTGCTTGCCGCTGCCGTTGATGCCGGCGAACGGCTTCTCGTGCAGCAGGCAGGCCAGGTCGTACTTCTCGGCCGTCCGCCGCAGCACGTCCATCGTCAGCTGGTTGTGGTCGGTGGCGAGGTTGCTGTCCTCGAAGATCGGGGCGATTTCGTACTGGCTGGGGGCCACCTCGTTGTGCCGCGTCTTGACCGGGATGCCGAGCTTGAACATCTCCGCCTCGGCGTCCGCCATGCACGCGATGACCCGCTCCGGGATGGTGCCGAAGTACTGGTCTTCCAGCTCCTGGCCCTTCGGCGGCTTGGCCCCGTACACGGTGCGGCCGGCGTTCAACAGGTCCGGCCGGGCGAACAGGAAGTTCTTGTCGATCAGGAAGTACTCCTGCTCCGGGCCGACGGTGGCGAACACCTTCTTGGCGTCGGTGTTGCCGAACAGCTTGAGGATGCGGAGGGCCTGGATGCTCAGGGCTTCCATGCTCCGCAGCAGCGGCGTCTTCTTGTCCAGCGCCTCGCCCGTCCACGACACGAACACGGTCGGGATGACCAGCGTCGCGCCGTTCGGCGTCTCGCGGATGTACGCCGGGCTGGTCGGATCCCAGCCGGTGTACCCGCGGGCCTCGAAGGTGGCGCGGATGCCGCCGCTGGGGAAGGAACTGGCGTCCGGCTCGCCCTTCACCAGTTCCTTGCCGCTGAACTCGGAGATGGCCCCGCCGGTGCCGGTCGGACTCAGGAAGCTGTCGTGCTTCTCGGCCGTCAGCCCGGTCATCGGCTGGAACAGGTGCGTGTAGTGCGTGGCCCCGTGTTCCATCGCCCAGTCCTTCATCGCGCTGGCGATGGCGTCGGCGACCGACGGGTCGAGCGGCAGGCCGAGCTTGATCGTCTTCTGGAGGGCCTTGAACACCGGCTTCGGCAGGCGGGACTTCTGCACCTCTTCGTGGAACACGCTGGCCCCGAACAGGTCCTTCAGGTGTTCGGCGCGGAAGTCGAGCCGATTGAGGGTCGGACGGGCGGCGGCGATGGCCTGAATCGCCTGCTGACGGGCATTGGTTGCCATGACGGACACGGTCTCCGAGAAAATGAGTCAACGCCCCGACCACAGTCCCAACAGGGGGCAGGAGAGCGGCGCACGCGCGGCCGCGAGTTGGGCTGGTTTGGGAGAGGATAGGAAGGTTATAAGTCGGTGCCAGTGGGTGGCAAGATGGCGGGCAAGCGAGTGCCGCCTTTGCCGCGATTCAGCTCTCGATCTTGCACTGCGGCAACGCCTTCCGAAGTTCGGCCACGCCGGCGTCCGTCACTTTCGTGCGAAACAGGTCGAGCATGATAAGCCGTTTCAACCCGACCAATTCCTTCAGCCCCGCGTCCGTCACCCCCTTGCAGGCCGTTAGTTTGAGCGTGGTGAGCTCTTTCAACTCGGCCAATTCCTTCAGCCCCGCGTCCGTCACCTTCGTGTCACGCAGGTCGAGTATCGTGAGCTGTTTCCACCCGGCGAGTTCCTTCACCCCCGCGTCCGTCACCTCACAGGATGTCAACTCGAGCGTGGTGAGCTGTTTCAACTCGGACAGGTGTTTCAACCCCGCGTCCGTCACCTTCGTGCGGCTCAGCTTGAGCGTGGTGAACAGTTTCAACTCGGACAGGTGCTTCACCCCCGCGTCCGTTACCACACAACCACCCAGGTCGAGTGTGGTGAGCTGTTTCAACTCGGCCAATTCCTTCAGCCCCGCGTCCGTCACCTTCGTGTAACAAAGGTTGAGCACGGTGAGTTGTGTCAATCCGGCCAGTTCCTTCACCCCTGCGTCTGCCACGTCCGTCTCGCTCAGGCTGAGTCCGAAGGACGAATCTGGGATCGGCAGTTTGGCAATCCGCTTGTTCTTCCAAGCATCGAATCGGAACGCGGGGAGATCGCCCGGTTTGAACTCCCTGTCGAACCACACATCGCCGAACTCGTCCGCCCGCATACTGCCGACGCTGGCCCCGGCCCCCTTCCAGACTTTGACCAGTTCGGCCGGCAGCGGCTTGGGCGGGGTCTTCTTCGGCACTGGAGCGGCGAACGCCAGTTGACCCGCTACCGCCGCCAGCGCCACGAACATGAGCATCGCACGCATGACACACCTCTTCGGTTGCTGGTGCCGAACCGCCGTCAGGATAGGCGATCCCGACCGCAAACACAACCGCCGAGTTGGGCTAGCGGTGACGGCGGGGGTGGGGTAAATCGCGGGCCGTCTGGGACTGACTCCGCAGGGTTCCGGCAGGAGGGAGGCGCATGCGACGGATCGCGATCCTGAACCAGAAGGGCGGCGTCGGCAAGACGACCACCACCGTGAACCTGTCCGCCGCGCTCGCCGCCACCGGCCGCCGGGTGTGCGTGCTGGACCTCGACCCGCAGGCGCACGCCTCCACCCACCTCGGCGTCGAGCCGGACGGCACCGTGCCCAGCATGTACGACGTGCTGGTGAGCGGTCGCCCGCTGGCCGCGATTCGCCAGTCGGTGGACACCAACCTGTGGCTGTGTCCGGCGGACATCAACCTGGCGGCGGCGGAGGTGGAACTGGCCGGCGTCGTCGGCCGCGAGGTGATCCTGCGGGAAAGTCTGGCCCAGGACGACGGCCGGTTCGACTACCTGCTCATGGACTGCGGCCCGTCGCTGGGCGTCCTCACGCTGAACGCCCTGGCCGCCGCCGACGAGGTGTTCATCCCTCTTCAGCCGCACTTCCTCGCCCTGCACGGCATGAGCAAGCTGCTGGAAACCACCGCCCTCGTCACGCGGCGCATCAACCCCCGCCTCCGCGTGACGGGCGTGGTGGTGTGCCTGTACGACGCGCAGACGAAGCTGGCCCAGGAAGTGGTGAACGACCTGAAAGCCTTCCTCGACAAGAGCCGGGGGCTGAACGTGCCGTGGAGCGAGGCGACGGTGTTCGACACCCGCGTGCGGCGGAACGTGAAGCTGGCCGAGTGCCCCAGCCACGGCAAATCGATCTTCCGGTACGCGCCGAACTGCCCCGGCGCGACCGACTACGCGGCCCTGGCGAACGAGGTCATCGGCGGCGGCGCGATGGCCGATGTGGACGCCACGCCGACGGCCACCGAAGTGCTGGCCGAACCGCTCGCCGTCGCGGGGTAAGATTCTTGCGCCCTTCCCCCTACCCGAGGTTCCCGTGTCCACGCGGCCGAACCGCTCGC
>JAYUFU010000354.1:0-4324 GCA_043738505.1 Fimbriiglobus sp.
TTGGCCGACGCGGTGCCGTGGTTCGGGTTTGCCCGCCACGGCGGTTTGGCCCTTGCTCGCGCGGCGGGCTAACAAATACGTGAAACGACAGAACCGGCCGCCCTACTTCGCCGACAGCGTGAAGTCGGCGAAGGTGGCGTCCACCGCCTGATCCACCTCCGACAGCAGCGCCACGCCGACCGTCACCTCGTCGGCCATCCGCGTCGTCTTCGTGAAGGCGGGCTTCCACTCGCCCTTGTCGTTGCGGACGAACCCCGTCACCGTCGGCCCGGCCTTCACCAGCCGCACCCGCACCACCTCGTCGTGCGCGCACCCATCGATCCGGCTGCCGCTGCCGTCGTGCTGCACCCACAGGCTCTCGTCGTGGACCGTCCGCTTGCCGTCGTCGGTGGTCGCCACGCGCACGAACTTGCCGAAGCAGACGGTCTCGGTGTCGCCCCGGACGTACACCCCGGACTGGACCCGCGCGTCGTGCTTCGGGCCGTCCTGTTTGGGGCGGGTGGTGGTGAGCAGCGTCGCGTCGAGGGTGAAATCGCCCGTCACCTCGCGCTCGGTGCGCGGGGCCACCAGCTTGCCGTCGTCGTAGAAGGAACGGTGCGCCTTCCCCTTCGTCGAGAGGGTGAACCGGCCGCCGGCGAAGGTGGCGCTGAAGTCGTCGGACTCGGGCACCGCGCCGAACGCGGCGCGGAGTCGCTGCTGGTCCGCCTTCGGCACCGGCGCGGCGACGGCGAGAGACACGAGCAACAGCAGCGGCAAGGCGAGGCGGGTCACTTCTTCTCCTCCTTCAGCGGAGTGACGACGAACTCGGAAAACGTCACCATTCCGCCTTTGTCGGACGAGTGCATGGCGAAGAGTGAGACGGTCACGTCTCCCGTCGGCATCGGGTCGCACGAAGCCATCTGCGTCCACTCTTTGCCTTCGTCCGAAGCTTCCACCGCGAGGGTTCCCCCCCGCCGGGTGAGGCGAAGTAGCGGGGCATCGCTCACGACCTTTGGGTCACTCGTGCCCAACCCCCAGTTGAGTCTGTCTACTCCCGTTCCTGGAAACCCCGATGTTACCGCAGTCTCGACTTTTTTACTTCGACGGTCGTAATGGCGACCGAGGCCGATCCAGCTCCACCGCTTGTCGTCGGCCCAGCGGAATTCCAACCCCCCGCCGGTGTATGCCCACTCGACATCCGGGCCGGGACCAGCGTTCTCGGGGAAAGGTGCTGTGACGCGCAGATGGATCATGAAATCGCCTTTGAGCACCCCGTGAGTCAGTTTCGGGCCGTTGTCCCATTTCCGGTCCAAGTTGAGGGTTCGGTTCGCCGGCAACGTGACGAGCAGCTTGTCGCCGTCCAGCTTGAACTTGCAGTCCCCTTTGGGGTCCACGATCTTCCCGTACAGCTTCTCGATCTGCACCTTCTCGGTTTCCTTCGGGACCGGGGCGGCGGGGAGCAGCAGGGCCAAGGCCAGGGTGGGCAGCATCGCGGGCGACTCCGGAGGCGGGGCGTCGGTGGGTGATTCGAGTGTGACCGACACGGGCGGGCGCGGCAAGGGAAGAATGGCGACATCCGCGCTAGCCCGCGCGGAACTCGACGGCCACCTCGCCGATGTCGCCGACGCCGGCGGTGTCGATCCAGACCTCGTTGCGCGGCTGAAGCACGGCGGTGATGTCGAAGGCGAACGAACCGGTCGCGGTGCCGAGGGCGGTGCCGTTCAGCGCGACCGTCGCCGGGGCCGGTAGGCTCTCGCACGTCAGGAACACCGTCTCGCTCGGGTCGAGGGTGCGCGGCGCGCCGAACCGCCGGGCGTGGCGAGTGCCGCCGGCGGGCAGCGCCGTCGCGGTCCAGCCGCCTCTCAGTCGGATGCGATGCGGGTCGGGCACGGGTGTCACGGCCTTCGGGTTCGCGGACTACAATACCCATCGTACTCCTGACCCGTTCACGGACGACGCCATGCTGCTCCTCGACGGCCACCCGCAGGCGGTGCTGTCCCTCGCCTTCTCGCCCGATTCGACGCTCCTGGCCAGCGGGGCGAAGGACGGCGGCCTGCGGCTGTGGGGCGTGGGCGGCGAACTGGTGAAGGAAGTCACCGGGCCGACGCTGGCCGAGCGGCGGGCCGTCGCCTGGCACCCGGACGGGGCCACCTTCGCCGTCACGGATCGGTACCAGTTCGCCACGGTGACGGCCGACGGTCTGACCGTCACGCCGCACCAGTTCGTCGAACTGAAGTCGCCCGTCGCGGCGGTGGCGTACCTGTCGCCGAAGCTGCTCGCCGTGGGGACGGGCGGGAAGGGCCAGCCGGCGGCCGGTGCGATTCTGTTTTGGGACGCGACTCTGAAGCGGTACTCGCCGATGAAGCGGCTGGAGCCGGACGGCGTCCGCGCCGTCGCCGCCCACCCGCCGACGAAGTTGGTGGCGTGGCTGACGGCCAACCGGTTGTCCCTATGGGACGTGACCCGGCCGACGCCGAAGACGATCCCCCTGGGCAGCCCCGGCGGGGCCGTCGCCCTGTCGCCCGACGGGACGCTCGCGGCCGTCGCCGTGGGCTGGAACGCGCGCGTGTTCGAGACCACCCGCGACGCCGAGCGGGAGCTGCTCCGCGGGCACAAGGGACAGGTGACGAGTGTGACTTTCACGCCCGACGGCCGCACCCTGCTGACGGGCGGGTGGGACGAAACCCTGCGGCTGTGGGACGTGGCCACCGGTCGGGAGACGGCCTGCTTCGAGCTGAAAATCGGCAAGGTGAACGCCGTCGCGGTGAGTCCGGACGGCACCCGCGCGGCGGCCGGCAGCCTGGACGGGAACCTCGCCGTGTTCGACCTGATGTGACCCCGCCGGCGACCTTGACGCGGTGCCGAGGTCGGATACGATTGCGGGGTGAATGGTGGGTGTAGCTCAGTTGGTTAGAGCGCGGGACTGTGACTCCCGAGGTCGCGGGTTCGAGCCCCGTCATCCACCCCTTCTCGATTGCGACGCGGCCCGGCAATTCCGATTGTCGGGCCGCTTGCGTTCGCGTCCCGGTCGGGTGAGAATACCAGCTCCCGCCGGAGTTCCCGCCGATGACGCCCACCCGCCGCACCGCCCTCCAGTCCGCCGCCGCCCTCGCCGCGACCGCCGCCCTACCCCGGTTCGCGCCCGCCGCCGACGCCGCGCCCAAGCGGCTCGCGTCGGTCAACTCCGTGTACTGGAAGCTGTCGCACGCCTACCACATCGCCGGGCGGTTCCTGTACGGGTACACGAAGGACGGCCTGCATCACCAGCCGGCGTACACGATCGCGCGGATGTTCAACGATCAGTATGTGGACAGCGGTCCACAGAAGGATTTGTCCCGCGACCTCGCCCGGAAGAAGGGCTTCGCGGTCGCCGACACCGTCGCGGACGCCCTCGGCGGCAAGGCGAAACTGGACGTGGACGGCGTGCTGCTGATCTGCGAACACGGCAACTACAAGCGGAACGGCCTCGGCCAAATCCTGTACCCCCGGTACGAGTTCTTCGAGCAAATCGTCGAGGCGTTCAAGGCCGGCAAGAAGTCGGTGCCGGTGTTCGTGGACAAGCACTTGAGCTACGACCACAAGCTGGCCCGCAAGA
Source organism: Fimbriiglobus sp. (assembly GCA_043738505.1). Classification (GTDB taxonomy): domain Bacteria; phylum Planctomycetota; class Planctomycetia; order Gemmatales; family Gemmataceae; genus JALHQU01. The sequence continues at coordinate 3,575 of JAYUFU010000354.1, forward strand.
TGTACGACACCGCCAAGGCGATGGGCTTCCCGCTCATGGCCGGGTCGTCCTTGCCGGTGACGTGGCGGAAGCCCGACTGGGATTTGGACATCGGCGCGAAAGTGGAGGAGGCCGTCGTCTGCTTCTACTCCGACATGGACACCTACGGGTTCCACGCGCTGGAGACGTTGCAGTGCGTGCTGGAACGGCGGAAGGGCGGCGAGACGGGCGTGAAGTCGGTGACGACGTTGAAGGGCGATGCCGTGTGGAAGGCGTGGGACGCCGGCAAGTGGAGCAAGGAGCTGGCCGAGGCGGCGCTGCGGCGGAGCGCGTCCCGCGACTACGGCGCGCCGCGCGACCACGTTCAGAACCCGTTCGCCTTCCTGATCGAATACCGCGACGGCACCCGCGCCACGCTCCTCAACCTGACCGGATACGTCGCCGACCTGACCATCGCCGTGAAGACGGCCGACGACCCCAAGCCGCAGGCCGCGCAGTTCGTCCTGCCGGCCCCGCCCGGTGCCCGTTTCTTCGACCCGCTGACGTGGCACATCGAACAGTTCTTCGCGACCGGCAAGTCGCCGTGGGCGGTCGAGCGGACGCTGCTGACGAGCACGGTGCTGGACTTCGCCCACCGCTCGGCGGCCGACGGCGGCACGCCGATGACGGACGACGCGATGAAGATCGCCTACCCGCCGCCGACCGACAACTACTACTTCAAAGGGTCCGCCAGCGACGACTGCGACTGCTGACGAAGTTCGGCTGAAGTGG
>JAYUFU010000355.1:0-4308 GCA_043738505.1 Fimbriiglobus sp.
CCCTGGTCGTAGGCGAAAAAGGAATCCACCCCGGAGGGGTGGCGGAACGCGGCACCAGGGGTTTCACCCCTGGCTACAGTCCGCCACGCCTCCGGCGTGCAGAATCCCAGACTCCTCGGTTCAATCCCCAAACGACGGCGACTGCCGCGAGAAGGCTCGCGGCGGTCGGACGGGGTTTTCGGCATCGGCTCAGTTGAACTTGGACATCTCGAGCAGTTGCTGCCGCTGCATGTCCTGGTTCGGCCCGACGTACAAGTGCAGGTGGTCCTTGTCGATGTACACCACCTGGACGCGGGGGCGGCGGGTGTACACCGGCCACGGGTACGACGACTCGATCAGCTCGTTGAAGTACACCGCGCACTCCCAGTGGCAGTGGTGCAGCTGCGCCCAGCCGACCAGCGGGAAGAACCGGGGCGGGTCGATCTTGTCCACGATCCGCGTCTTCTGCACCGTGATCTCGTCGCGGAACTCCTCGTACACGAACGGCACGCCCCGCACCGGCTGCTTCAGCACCCGCAGCACCTCCAGGTCCGTCGGCGGATCCTCGCACATGGTCGGCGGGAAGCCGTCCTGGAGCGGCGGCAGCACCGGCGTCCGCTCGTCGTTCTTGTAGTTCAGCTTCTGCTCGACGCGGGTGGCGTGCCACGGCTGAATGCACCCGACCGACAGGGTCGGGAGCGTTGCGGCCGCCAGCAGCCAGAAATTCCGTTTGAACCAGCTCATGGTTCCCCCTCCGAAGAATGCGGCGACTGGCGACCGGTCGGGTCGGGGCGACAGGTCCGCCCGGAACGACTGGTCCGTTGCTACGGAAGGTATCGACCGGGGGCGGCAGTCTGTTGAGGGAAATCGGCACCGGCGGGCCGACCGGTATACTGATTCGGATCGGCCGCCGTTCCCCAGTCCGCCGAGGTGCCGCATGTTGACCGCCGACGCCGTGATCCGCGCCCTCGGGCTGCAACCGCACCCGGTGGAAGGCGGGCACTTCCGCGAAACGTACCGCGCCGCGGGCATCATCCCCGCCGTCGCGCTGCCGTCGCACGACGCCGAGCGGTCGGCGAGTACGGCCATCTACTACCTGCTGACCGGGGACGCGGTGTCCGAGCTGCACCGGCTGCCCGGCGACGAGGTGTTCCACTTCTACCTCGGCGACCCGCTCGAAACGCTCCTGCTGACGCCCGACGGCGGGTCCGCGGTGGTGGCCCTCGGCCAGGACTTGCTCATCGGGCAGGTGCCGCAGTTGGTCATCCCGGCCGGCGTCTGGCAGGGGAGCGTTCGCGGGGTCGGGCCGCACGGCTTCACCCTCATCGGCGCGACGATGGCCCCCGGCTTCGACTACGCCGACTACGGGCGGGGCCAGCGGGACGAGCTGACCGCCGGCTGGCCGGCGCGATTCGCCGAGATCGCCGCCCGCACCCCGCAGGGGTGAACCGACGACGGGAAACGCGGCTCCCTCCTTGACACCGGGCTGCCGCGGCATAGTGTAAACATGTGGTGGAGCCTTCCGGAGGGCGAACCGTGCTCAAGTTCAAGTTCGATTTCGAGAAGACGCTCCAAGCCTCCGCCGTGTTGCTGCGGAGCCACGGGAAGCAGATGAGCGTACTGCGGCTGTTGAAACTCCTCTACATCGCCGACCGCGAGCTGCTGGCCACGACGGGCAACACGATGACCGGCGACCGCGCCGTGGCGATGGACCACGGACCGGTTCTCACGCGGGTGTACGACCTCATCAAGCAGCAAGCGAAGCGGGCGGGCGAATGGGACGGGGTCATTCACAAGGTGGGGTACACGCTCCACTTGGTCGGCGACCCCGGCACGGGCCACCTGTCGAAGGGCGACGCGGCCAAACTCCAGGAGGTGACCGACCGCTACTTGGCGGTGGACGACTGGACGCTGGCGGACAAGATCACCCACGAGTTCCCGGAGTGGGTGGGGAACTACCAAGAGGGAACGTCGCAGCGGATTCCGTGGGAGGACGTGCTGAAGGCGCACGGAAAAGAAGCGTGGATCGCGGACATCGAGAACGACCTCGCCGCGCAGCGGTCCTTCGACGCCCTGTTCGGAGGGTGAGCCATGCGCCTCGGTGACAGCTTCGTTCCGGCCGGCGGCGTGAACGATCACCTGTTCGTGGTGATCTCCGACCCCACCAAGAATCCCGATCAGGTGCTGCTCGTGTCGGTGACGACGTACCGCGAGTACAAGGAAGACGCCTGCCTCCTGAACGCGAACGAACACCCCTGGATTCGCCACCTGTCCTGCATTGCCTACGACCGCGCCCGGTTTCGGTCGAACGCCGAACTCGATCAAGTCCGCGACGCCGGTCTTTTGCAGATGTTCCCACCCTTCCCGGACCACCTGCTCCGTCGCATCTGAGCGGGCGCGGCGGCCTCCACCAAATTGGACGACCGGTTCGCCGACCTGCTCATCGAGCAAGGGTTCCTCGACATCTGACTTTTTCTCGCCCCCTTGACTCGTTCCGTAAAATCCGCCGTCGGCCCCCGCGAAGTACAGGTGTCGGCAACACGATACTCGATCGGCCTCCGCCGCTGGTTCGTCCGGGAGAAATCCCGGCCGGGACCGCGATCCGGGGGCCGATCTCGGTTTTTGGCGACCGACATTGGTTTCGGCCCGCCCGTGAACCAGAATCAGTCACCGGTGTCCGAATGGACCATCCCCCTCGAATACGGAGTTCTCGCCCATGATCTTCGCGGAAGCAGACGCCGGCGGCTTGTCGTCCGGCGCGTGGCTCGGCATCGGCGGCCTCGGCCTGGCCGCCCTCGGCGCGGTGTTCGGCGTCGTCGCCTCCATGTGGGGCAAGTTCAAGTCCATCCTGTGGCGGGTCGTCAGCCTGGTCATCCGCCGGGTCGAGATCCCCACGCAGGCGGCGCACGAGGCCGTCACCGCCTACCTGATCGCCCACTACAAGCGGTCCAAGAACTACGACCGCATGTACGGCGCGCACTGGGAGTTCCAGCGGGACGGCCGGTACGGGCTGATCCCCTACGAGGAGTTCGGCAACCGCACGCTCGTGTTCTGGCGGTGGCTGTTCCCGCTGGTGTTCACCAACCAGCAGGAGAAGAAGACGGGCGGCAAGGGGGCCGAGAACTCCGGCGGCAGCACCGCCACCAAGATCTACAGCACCCTCATGTTCGTCCGCGGCACCGTGGACGTGGAGGCCATCCTGAAGCTGGCGTGCGACAAGCGGAACGAGATCTCGTGGGCGGCCGAGGACGCCGAGAACGAGTCGAAGACGCGGTTCGTCATCCACCACGTGCCGAAGCGGGCCGAGTCCGACGGCGAGTACGACAGCGGCAGCAACGGCCTGCCGTGGTACCAGCAGGGCACCTACCGGCTGATCGCGCACAGTCCGGAGGAGCTCGGCAAGCGGCCGACGCAGAACGGCAAGGCGCTCGACAACCTGATCTTCCCGGTGCGGGTGAAGGACCTCATCAAGGAGATCGAACTGTGGCGGAAGAGCCGCGACTGGTACCGCGAGAAGGGCATCCCGTGGAAGCGGGGGTGGATGCTGTACGGCCCGCCCGGCACCGGCAAGACGGCGCTCGCCCGCGCCTTCGCCGAGGACATGAACATGCCCATCTACGTGTACAACCTGGCCGAGATGGGCAACCACGACCTGATGAAGGCGTGGGCCGAGATGCAGATGAACGTGCCGTGCATCGCGCTCATCGAGGACATCGACAACGTGTTCCACGGCCGCGAGAACATCGCCCGCAAGAACGCCGGCCTGTTCGGCATGATGATGGGCGGCCCGCCGAAGGGCGGCGGCGACGGCGACGACCGCGGCGGCCGCGGCGGCATGATGTCGCAGCCGCTGACGTTCGACTGCCTGCTGAACTGCCTCGACGGGGTCGAGCGGAGCGACGGCATTTTCACGATCCTGACGACGAACGACATCAGTAAGATCGACCCGGCGCTGGGCCAGCCGCGGAAGCTGCCGGACGGCACCACCGAGTTCATCAGCACCCGCCCCGGCCGCGTGGACAAGGCCGTCGAACTGGGTTACATGGAGCTGTCCGACAAGAAGAAGATGTGCCGCCGCATCCTCGGCGCGTACGAGCGGCCGCTGATGGAGATGATGGCGTTCATCGACAAGGCCGCGGACCTGCAAGAGACGCCGGCCCAGTTCCAGGAGCGGTGCGCGCAGGTGGCGCTGAAGTGCTTCTGGCAGGAGAAGTACGAGGACGCGCTGGTGAAGCCGGACATCAAGGCGGTGGCCGAGCAGCTGCTCCACCCGTCGCCCAACGGCAAGCACTGACGCCGACGGCCACCCGGCCTGAAAGGCCGGTTCCA
>JAYUFU010000356.1:0-12715 GCA_043738505.1 Fimbriiglobus sp.
ACCCGACGGGGGTCCCGTTTCCCCTGGCGACGGCGGCCGCGTGAGCCGCCGACAACCCACCCGACACCGAAACCGAGGATTCCCGCCATGTTCACCACCCGCACCCTGGCCGCCCTGCTCGCCACCGCCCTGACCGCCGCCGCGGCCGCGGCCCAGTCGAACGCCAAGCCCGACCTGATCATCCAGGACATCACCTTCCGCGCGAACGCCAACGACGTGCGGCTGAAGACCAGGAACGTCGGCAACGCCACGGCCGACAACTTCAAGGTTCGGCTGACCATCATCGCCCGCGTGGACGGTAGCAACCAAACGAAAGTGCTGTTCGACCAGTCGAAGTCGTTCGGGCGCATCAAGGCCGGAGCGACCGAGAACGAGGACTTCGCGGTGAATTTCCGGAACATCCAGACCCAGGCGGACGCCTTCAAGGCGCTCGTCCTCGCCCGTATCGACAACACGCCGGGTATTCCTCTCGGGGACAAGGTGCGGCTCAAGAAGCGAGTCCTCGACCACTTCGTGGTGCAAGCGGTCGCCACCGCCGACAGCGACAACCAGGTCGCCGAGGCGAACGAGAACAACAACAAGCGGACGGAAACCTTCCCGGCGCAGTGAGTGGAGTCGCATCCGCCGCCTCCCGACGACCCCCGCCCCGTGCGGGGGTCGCGTCGTTTTCCCGACGGCACGAGATTCTCGGGAAAAAGTCGGAGACGGGACGGGACCGGCCGTTTCCCTCTCGGGACGGCGATTGACAGTCGCCCGCGAGTGCGGACAATGGGGGCATGGACACCGCCGCCGTCACCGACGAGGAGCTGGCCGCCGCCGCCGCCCAGCGGGACGAGGCGAGCGCCGCGCAAGCGGCGTTCGCCGCCCTGTACGACCGCCACGCCCGGAAGTTACTCGCGTTCCTGGCCGGGCGGTTGAAGGAGGCGGCCGTCGAGGACACCGCGCAAGACGTGTGGCAGAAGATCTGGCAGTCGCTCCCGACCGGGTTTCGCGGCGGCAACTTCCGCGCCTGGCTGTACACCGTCGCCCGCAACGCGGTCACGGACTTCCAGCGGCGACGGCAGTCGGAGCCGATCCTCGAAGAAGGGAACGTGGTCGATCACCGCCACCAAGCGACGGACGAGGCGATGGCCGAGGTGGAGTTGCACGACGCGCTGGCCAAGTGCCTCCAGAAGCTGGAGCGGCTGGACGCGAAGCTGGCCGACCTGGTGCGGTCGCGGGTCGGCGGCGAGAGTTACGACGACTTCTGCGCGCGGACGGGGATGCCGGCGGACAAAGCGTACCGGGCCTTCCACCACGCGAAGGCCCAGTTGCAGGCGTGCGTGGACAAGCAGGTGCCGTCATGACCCTCGTCGCCTTCACCCTCCCGGACGACCCGACCGCGCTGCCCGCGTGGCTGGAGCGCCGGCTGCTCGCCCCCGACCTCGGCCGGTTCGTCTCCGAGTTGAGTGCCGCCCACCCGGACGATGGCACACAATCGGCCGAAAAACTTCTGGGCGACTGGTATCCGCACGTTCTGGAAGACGGCTTCGCCCAGGTGCCGGTCAAGCGGCTGCGGAAGCTCCTCCGCCGCCCGTCGTGCCTACTGGACTTGCAGGAAGCGATCCTCATTGAAGGCAGCCCGCACTGGGACGCCGTGGCCGACGCCGAGGAGGGGTTCGCCGACGCCCAGGAGCGGGGAAAGTTCGCCCTGGAGAAGCTGCTGGTCAAGCCGCGCGTCGTCGAGCGCCGTCCGACGCCGCCGAAGCGCGGGCGGACGTACAAAACTTGGGCGATGGCCGCGACCGCGCTGGCGGCCTGCCTGCTCGTCACCGTCGGCGTGCTGGTCTGGCCGTCGGAGGAGACGCCGCGCGGCAAGTTCGAGCCAGTCGCCTGGGGGTGGGGCCGACCCGGTGGCCTCGCCGCCGACGCCACGGATCGGGCCGCGTACCTGAAAGGGCTGGCGAAGTCGGCCGACGAGTGGTTCGAGCAGCGGCCGACGGCGGCGGCGGCGGTCGGCCAGCGGATCGCCGAACTCCGCGCCGGCTGCTCCAAACTAATCCTGTCGAATTACGGCCCGCTGCCGCCCGACGAGAAGGCGTGGCTGATCGAGAAGTGCAAGGAGTGGTCGAGGGCGATGGACGCGCACCTGGCGGCGGCGGAAGCCGGCGGCGACCCGGTGGCCGTCCGGGGCGACGTGGACGCGACCGTCCGCGGCATCTCCCAGACCCTCCGCGCCCGCGCCGCCGGGTGACTCGCCGTCACATCTTGGCGGCGGCGGGGACCGGCGTCGTCCACGTCTGCGCCGTCCAGCCGCTCGTCTCCCACGAGTCGGCGGTGGCGTACTCGCGGACGGTCAGCGCGCCGCCCCGGATTTCGACGTAGAAGAACGCCTGCGACTTCATGGCGAAGTGGCTGCTGTTGTCCACGTTGAACACGGGAACGCCGTCCTTCGCCACCTTGTTCGACCCGTCCCAGCGGTACACGGTGCGAGTGTGCGTGTGGCCGTAGAAGATGGCCGCCACCGCGTACCCCCGGATGGCGTCGTGGAACCCCTTCACGTCGGCCGGATCCCACTCCATCCCCTCCGCCTTCTTGTCGTCCACCGGCAGCGGCTGGGCGTACCGCAGCAGGTCCACGTGGTGCGTGAGGACCACCGGCCGGCCGGACGTGCCGACCTTGTCCTTCAGGTCCGCGACGAGGAACTCCAGGCTGTCCAGCGGGGCGTACCGCCGCTTCCGCTTCACGTCCGCCATCTGCCCGACGACGATGCCCAGGTTGACGAAGTGGACGCCGCCCCAGTCCCACGAGTAATGCACGCCGTTCTTCGAGGCGTTCGTCACCCCCGGCCGCGTCTTGTTCCGCTCGGCGATCTTCTTCACCGCCAGACCGTCCCCGCGCGGGCTGTCGTGGTTGCCGTGGATCTCGTACACCGGCAGCTTCAGCCGGCCGTCCTTGCCGGTCAGCCCGTACTCGTCCTTGAACGCGGCCCATTCGGTCTCCTGCCGCTTCGGGTCCGCCTTGTCGCCGGTGTCGATGCAGTCGCCGGCGTGGACGACCCCCTTCGGGGCCAGCACCGTCCCGCCGCCGGCCGCTTTGGGGATGTCCGTGCCGGGCAGCTTGTTCAACACATCGACGAGCCGGCCGGTGACGGGCTTCGACCGCGCGTCCAGTTTGGCCGAGTCCGTCTTGTCGGCGAGGAAGTGCGTGTCGCCGACGAGGAAGAAGGCGACCGGCTCGTCCGTCGCCTTCGGCTCCTCGGCGCGGAGGAACGCGGGCAGGGTGGCGGTCGCAACCGTCGCCACGAACTGCCGGCGGGAGAGGGGGCGCGACATCGGGAGGCATCCGGGGAAGGGGAAGGGTGCTATCCTACCAGGAGGCACGGGCCAAGTCGGAACGGAAATGCCGCGCGGCCGGTGCCGAACACCGGGTGGGCGGCATTTCGATACCCGACACGCCCAACCCTCCGGAACCCCGCGTGGAGTCCCCCATGCGACGACTGCCCACGTCCGCACTGCTCGCGCCCGTCCTCGTCGGGCCGGCGGCCACGACGTGCCGGCAGGTTTGGTGAACCCGTCGGGGTCAGCGGGAGGCTGACCCCGACGCCGATATCAAAGGGCGGCCGGAAAGCCGCCCACTTCTCGAACGATGACCCCACTCCTGAGTCGGTAGGTGCCCGGACCGATGACCTCGGCCCCGCCGCGCATCCCGCCATCGACAACTGAGTAGCGGTGGGTGTGGAAAGCTCCCGCCTCGCGCATGGAGCTCGTGTCGTTGTCCACCGTGTACTCTTCGAGCATTACTTCGACCGACCCGTCTTCCGACCGCGCGGTGAAAATACGAAGCGGTAGGTTCTTCATTCGGCCCCCAAATGCGTGTGCCCACCGGCGAGCAAGTTCTGATAGGGTGTAACCCCCGAGCTTCCTGCATTTCACCAGCCGCCAGTGGCCATTCAAGTGAGGATATTCGGATTCGTTGACACGGTCGGCGCATCGACCTCACTGTTCCGCGATGTACCAGTTCCGCACCACGAAGGCGAACTCGTACTCGGTCGGTCGCTCTCTATTTGGACGGCCGAATGCCCGCATGAGTATGTATCGTTCATCGCCGTTTGGGAGCCACTTCCGTGGCTTCACGGCTCCCGAAAGGGCGGCATCCGTCACGTACCCAAGCCCGACCAAGACGACGCGGTCGCCCGGTGCCAGGCGATTCGCTTCCAGCCCCTTCTTTTTGACCCCGTTAATAGGAAACGGAAACTTCAAATACTGGTCGATGGCATTCAGGTCGCCGACAATCTTGAGGCCGTCCTGGAAACCGTCCACCGCCGATTTCCCTTCGTCCGTGAGTAGTTCGAAACGGGCGAAGTCCTGCGTTCCGGATACGTCCGCCACCTTAGAGGACGACCCGACACGGCTTCTTGGCGACGGCGAGGATGTCTGCGAGGTAGCGGGCCGATGTCTTGTCGGCAAACGGAACGGCGTGGCAGTCCCGGAACACGGTAAGGCAGTTCGGCAGTTTGCGGTAATCCGCCACTTCGAACCCGTCGATTTTCGACACGGGCCTGACCATCTCCTTCTCGTCGAAGCTCGGGAGGCTGCCCCGCACCGGCTTCTTCGCTAACTCCGCTTCAACCTCTTTGGTCAGGTCCTTCAACGTTTTACCCGTCTTCGGCCGTGTCGCCTCGGGCTGGGTAGGCGGCGCTGCTTCTGACTGGGGTGGAAGCGGCACAGCTACCGGCGGCGCGGGCCGGCCGCAGCCGAGCGGAAGCAGGAACAGGACGAGCGAAAGACTGGCCGGTGGGGACATGGGACTCTCCTGGCGGGGTCTGGTCACGGTACACGAACCGGCGGTCCTCCGCCATCACGAAACGGTGCTCCATATCTCCTCGTGGGTCGCTCTCGCACTCACCCCACCAGCTCCTTGATCGGTTGGGCGTTCTCCTCGACGAGGTACTGCGGCCGGCCTTCGATGTCGTTCACGGTCGCGCGGCCGGCGTCGATGCCCAGGTTCCGGTACAGGGTGGCGTACAGTTCGCCGAACGTGACCGGCCGGGCCACCGCCTCGCCGGCGTTGCGGTCGGTCGCCCCGATCACCTGGCCCATCTTCATGCCGCCGCCGGCCAGCAGCACGCAGTTCACGGCCGGCCAGTGGTCGCGGCCGACCTGCGCGCTGATCTTCGGCGTGCGGCCGAACTCGCCCATGATGACCACCGAACAGTCGTCGCTCAGCCCGCGATCATGCAGGTCTTGCACCAGCGCGCTGACGCACCGGTCGAACACCGGGAAGTCCTCCTTCTCGCGGGTGAAGATGGAGTTGTCGCCCCGCCCCTCGGCGTTCCGCCCGCCGTGCCAGTCCCACTTGCTGTAGTTCAGCGTCACCACCCGCGCCCCGGCCTCGATCAGCCGGCGGGCCATCAGCAGGCTCTGCGGCACGCGCGGCGCGCCGTTGCCGTCCATGAACACCTTCGGGTCGCCGGTGCCGTACCGCGCCACGGTCTTCGGGTCTTCCTTGGACAGGTCCAGCGCGGTCGCCAGTTTGGACGAGGTGAGCAGGCCAAACGCCTGTTCGGTGAACGAGTCGATGGCCGTCATGCCGCCGCTGCGGTCGGCGTCCCGGCGGGTGTCGTCGAACGCCTTCAGCAGCGTCTTGCGGTCGGCCAGTCGGTCCACGCTGATGCCGCGAAGGGTCATGTCGTCGCGGCCGGGACCGGTCGGGCGGAACGGCGACAGGGCGGTGCCGAGGAACCCCGGCCCCGGCTCGTTGTACGGCCCGTGGCTGCACGTGTGGCACAGGCTGACGTAGGCCGGCACCGCCGGGTCGGTCGCGCCGTGCAGCTTCGCCACCACCGACCCGAACTGCGGCCACCCGCCGCTCGGCGTCAGTGCCTTCGGGTTGCGGCCGTTAAACACCTGGATGGCGTCGTGGTCCGCCTGGTTGCCGACCAGGCTGCGGATGATGGCGAACTTGTCCATCATCGCGGCGATCTTCGGGAACGCCTCGCCGATCTTGATGCCGGTCACGCTGGTGGCGATGGGCTTCCACGGTCCGGCGACCTCGGCCGGCGCGTCCGGCTTCAGGTCGAACATGTCCTGGTGCGGCGGCCCGCCGACGAGGTAGATGAGGATGACCGACTTGCTCGACGAGCGGATGCCGGCCTTCGACTCGGCCCGCAGCAGTTGCGGCAGGGTGAACCCGCCGAGGCCGAACGCGCCGATCTGGAGAAACCCACGGCGGGACGGGCGAGCGGTCGGTGACATGGGACGATCTCGGCGGAAGGGTTGAGCCGGCGGATACTCATTCTTTAACCCGACTCGCCGCGCGACGCAAGCGAAATGACCCCGGCGTCGGCTGCGGGACTGGCAAAACTTTCGGGCACCCAGGGTGCGCTGCGCGACCCTGGGCTATGGGGTCGAACCCCTTCGGGGTTCATGCGGTGTCTGCTACGCCGAAGGGGTTCCACTCCAAAGCCCAGGGTCGCGGAGCGCACCCTGGGAACACGAGCGAGTTCACTCCGTCCGAAAGATTTGCCCGACCCGTGCGCCAACGGATGCTGGCAGTTCGGGGCCGGCTCCGCCAAAATCCGCTGCCGCACCCCGCTCGCCGAGCGAACGGCGACGAATCGACGGGATCGGGGATCACCCCAGGTACAGCTTCCGCTCGCGGACGAACTCCTCCACGCTGCGGGGCAGCAGGAAGCGGATCGACCGGCCGGCCTTCGCCCGCGCGCGGATGTCCCGGCTGGCGATCTCCACCTGCGGGCACTCCACCAGTTGCAGCCGCACGGCCTCCGCCGGCACGCCGAGTTTCGCCGCCAAGTCGTCGCCGCTCACCCGCGTCGAGCCGGGTCGCGGCACGGCCACCAGCAGCGCCTGCGACACCAGCCGCTGCGGCTGATGCCACTGCGGCAGGTCGTTCAGGCTGTCGCCGCCGACGATCAGCGCGAACTCGTGGTCCGGGTGCCGGCGCGTCAGTTCCGCCAGCGTCTCCACGGTGTAGCTCGGCGGCGGCAGCTCCTTCTCGACGGCTTCGACGCGGAACGCCGACTGCCCGGTGGTGGCGAGCGCGACCATCTCGCACCGGTGTTCGAACCGCGTGAGCGGCCGGTCGGCCTTGTGCGGCGGGACGTAGCTGGGCAGGAACCAGACTTCGTCCAGCCTCGCCTCCTCGCGGCACCGCTCGGCCAGGATCAGGTGCCCCAGGTGCGGTGGGTCGAACGTGCCGCCGAAGATGCCGATCCGCATGACGAAACTCCCGGTTGACTGGGAAGAGTTCAAAAAGAGGAACACGGATGACGCGGATCAAAGCCGGGATGAAGAGGATCCGACAGAACAATTTTTTGGTCCGATCCCGGCTTGGATCCTTCCTTCCATCCGTGTCATCCGTGTTCCCGCTTTATTGAACGGTTCCTCCCCTCCGCAATTCCATTCCGTCCCGCTTCCCGTTACGCTATCAACATCCCGCCGCCTCGGAACCTTCGGGGTTCGTCCCGCCATGATTCGACTCTTCCTCGCCGTCGCGTTCGCCGCCGTCGCCGCGCCACTCCAGGCCGCCGACGCGCCCGACTTCAACCGCGACGTGCGGCCGATCCTGGCCGATCACTGCTTCGCCTGCCACGGGCCGGACGAGAAGGCGCGAAAGGCCGACCTGCGGCTGGACCTCCGGAAGGACGCGGCGGAGGCGCTTTCGCCCGGCAAGCCCGCCGACAGCGAGGTGGTCCGCCGGCTGTTGTCGAAGGACGAATCCGAGGTCATGCCGCCGCCGAAGTTCGGCAAGCCGGTGAAGCCCGAACAGGTCGAAATCCTGAAGCGGTGGATCGCGGCCGGCGCGGCGTACAAGGGCCACTGGGCGTTCGACAAACCGACGCGACCCGCGGTGCCGGCCGTCGCCGGTGGCCGAAATCCGATCGACGCCTTCCTGCTCGCGCGGCTCAAGAAGGATGGCCTCGCGTTCTCCGTCGAGGCGGACAAGCGCACCCTCCTCCGCCGCGTGACGCTCGACCTGTCCGGCCTGCCGCCGACGGCGAAGGAGTTGGCCGACTTCCTCGCGGACGAGTCGCCGGCCGCTTACGAGAAGGTGGTGGACCGGCTGATGAAGTCGGTGCGGTACGCCGAGCGGATGACGCTCGACTGGCTGGACGCCGCCCGCTACGCGGACACCCACGGCTACCACATCGACAGCGGCCGGGACATGACCCGCTGGCGGGACTGGACCATCCGCGCGTTCGACGCGAACATGCCGTTCGACCGGTTCACCGTCGAGCAGTTCGCCGGCGACCTGCTGCCGAACCCGACGCTGGAGCAGAAGATCGCCACCGGCTTCCACCGCAACCACATGATCAACTACGAGGGCGGGGCCATCCCGGAGGAATACCAGACCGCGTATGTGGTGGACCGCGTGAACACGATGGGGACGGTGTGGCTGGGTCTGTCGGTCGGCTGCGCGCAATGCCACGACCACAAGTTCGACCCCGTCAGCATGAAGGACTTCTACAAGCTGTACGCCTTCTTCAACAACATCCCGGAGCGCGGGCTGGACGGGCAGAAGGGCAACGCCGTCCCGGTCCTCAAGACGCCGCGCGCGGAGCAGGACAAGCTCCTCGCGGAGTTGAAGGCGAAAGCGAAAGGAATCCAAGGGAAGCTGACCGCCGCGTGGCCGGAGGTGGACGGCGCGCAAGCCGCGTGGGAGAAGTCGGCGACCAAATTGAAAGCCGACTGGACGGCCATCAAGCCGGCGAAGGTGACATCCAAGGGCGGCGCGGAGATGAAGACGCTGGAGGACTTATCGGTACGGGCAGACGGCAAGGCTCCGGCGCAGGAAGTGTATACCGCCACGTTGAAGACCGAGTTGAAGACCGTCACCGCCTTCCGGCTGGAAGCTCTCGCCGACGACAAGTTCCCGGCGCGCGGCCCCGGCCTCGGCGTCAACGGCAACTTCGTCATGACTGGCGTGGGCGTGACGCTCGACGGCAAGGCGGTGAAGCTGCGGGCCGCGACCGCCGACTACAGCCAGACCGACGGCGCGTTCGACGTGAAAACGCTGCTGACCGGCGGCAAGGGTTGGGCCATTCTCCCGCAAGCCGGCAAGCCGCACCACGCCGTGTTCGAGTTCGCCGAACCGATCTCCCCCGCCGGCAAGGAGGTGGTCGTCACCCTGAAGTTCGAGTCCGGCTTCGACGCCCACCAGATCGGCCGCTTCCGCCTGTCACTGACCGATTCCGCCACCCCGCACCAAGCCGGCGGCCCACCGTCCGCCGTCGCCAGTGCGCTGAAGGTCGAAGCCGACAGACGTTCGGACGCGCAGAAGGCCACGGTTCGCCACTACTACCGCACCACGGTTTCGCCGCTCGCCCGCAAAGTCGCCGACGAACTGGACGGCCTGAACAAGGCGGTCGCGGCCGCCGAGACAGTCACCGCCGACGCGATGGTGATGCAGGAGCTGCCGACGCCGCGCGACACCTTCATGCTGGTCCGCGGGCAGTACGACAAGAAAGGCGACAAGGTGTCGGCCGGCGTCATCGAGACGCTCGCGCCGCTGCCGAAGGGCGCGCCGAACAACCGCCTCGGGCTGGCCAAGTGGCTCGTCTCCGGCGATCACCCGCTGACCGCCCGCGTGACGGTGAACCGCTTCTGGCAGACGTTCTTCGGCACCGGCATCGTCAAAACGGTCGAGGATTTCGGCACGCAGGGCGATTTCCCCAGCCACCCGGAGTTGCTGGACTGGCTCGCCACCGAGTTCGTGACGCCGGGCGACCCCTCCGCCCACCCGTGGGACGTGAAGCACGTCGTCCGACTGATCGTGACTTCGGCCGCCTACCGGCAAAGCTCGAAGGTGACGCCGGAACTGCTGGCGCGCGACCCGGAGAACCGGCTGCTCGCGCGGCAGTCGCGGAACCGCCTCCAGGCCGAGTTCCTCCGCGACCAGGCGCTCGCCGTCAGCGGGCTGCTCAACACCGAGGTCGGCGGCAAGAGCGTGTCGCCGTACCAGCCGAAGGGCATCTGGGAGGAACTGAGCTTCCGTTTAGATAACGCGAACTTCTCGGCCCAAGTGTTCGTGCAGAGCAAGGGGAATGACCTGTATCGCCGCAGCATGTACACGTTCTGGAAGCGCACCGCGCCGCCGCCGTCGATGGTCACGCTGGACGCCCCCGACCGCGAGGTCTGCACCGTCCGCCGGGGCCGCACGAACACGCCGCTGCAAGCGCTGGTGCTGATGAACGACCCGACCTATGTCGAGGCGGCGCGGAAGTTCGCCGAGCGCATCCTGACCGACGGCGGCCCGACGACCGACAGCCGGATCGCGTTCGCCTTCGAGACGCTGACGGCCCGCAAGCCGACGGAGCGGGAAACGGCCGTGCTGAAGAAGGTGTTCGACGCGCGGCGGGCGAAGTTCGCCGCCGACCCGACCGCCGCCGACAAGCTGCTGGCGGTGGGCGACTCGGCGCGGGACAAGGCCCTGCCCGCCGCCGAGCTCGCCGCGTGGACCGTGGTGGCGAGTGCGATCCTGAACCTGGACGAAGTGCTGACGCGGAACTGAGCCGATGCGCGTAGAATCCAAATGACTTCCAGAAACGAGAGGAACTGACCATGCCCGTGACGCTGTTGCCGGAGCAAGAAGCGGAGGTTCAGGATCGGGTGGCCAGTGGCCGCTATTCGTCGAGCGCGTCCGTGATCGGGGAGGCGCTGACGGCCCTCCGCGAGAAGGAGGAACACGCGGCGAAGCGTGCCGTGCTGGTCGCCGACCTCGACGCCGGCATCGCCTCCCTGGATGCCGGGGCGGGTGTGCCGCTGACCCGCGAGCTGCTCGAATCCGTGAAGGAATCGGCCCGCGAACGGCTCGCCGGCCGCACGGGGACGACCCGTGGCTGAGGCAACCATCTCCCCGGAGGCTCGCGCCGATCTCGAAGAGGCCTGGGCCTATTTGGCCGCGCACAGCCTCGATGCGGCCGACCGGTTTCTCGACGGCTTTTGGACCGGCGCGGAATCGCACGCGAAGTTCCCGCGAACCGGTCGCCCCCGCGACGACCTCCGGCCCGACCTCCGGAGCTTCGTCGTCGGTCGCCACGTCGCGTTCTTCCAACCGGACGCGAGCGGGGTCCGAATCGTCCGCGTCCTCCACGGCTCTCGCGATCTCGAACGGATACTGCGGGAGGAGGACGAGTAGCGCCGCCGACCGGTCGCGGAGGGGTTCGCCTCGGAGGATGAGGTCCAACTGTCGGAGCGCGGACATGCGGGGGGAACCTCGGCGTGCGGTTACGAAGAAGGAGTGTCCGCGACGGCGGCGATTCCCGCGCGGAGGTGGAAGGCCGAGAACAGTGATAGCAACTTTGCTTTGTCGTGCAAAGTAAAATGCGGATGGACGATGCTTTCGACCCTCCAACGCCATCGCCGCCGGAAGTGTTAGCCGGGTGTGCGTCGTCGGGAGTGACGAGGCCGTCCCATCGCCGAGCGGTCGCCGCCGGACCTGTTCGGCCAGCCCCGCACGCACGGCGGGCCGGTGCAGAAGGCGTTCCTCGGCCGGGACACGGGGCGGACCAACCTGTTCTTCGGCCAGCCGATGACGGTGGAACTGTTCGCCATCCCGTCCGCCGAACGCGGGCCGTACATCCACCCGCACCTGCCGCAGGTGACGCTCGCGCTGACCGACGACAAGGGGAAGGCGGTGCCGTTCGAGATTGACGAGGGCGGCGGCGGCGGGGCCGGCGAGTTCGTCCACTTCCAGTTGCGACCGACGAAGCCGCACGCCGCCGGCGGGTACTGGAAGCCGGGCACCTACAAACTGAAGCTGACGGTGGTGATCCCCGACGAGCCGCTGGGGGCGGAAGCGGTGCCGGTGCGGGTCCGAGTGGATCGCGCGGAGCGAAGAACGCCCGCGCGTGTGCCCGAAGTGCAAAAGCCCGAACTGGGACAAGCCGAAGCAGTGGGAGACGAAGGCGACTGGCGATTGAACCGACTTACTTGGGCGGCTTGAACGCCGCGAGGATGTTCTGGGCGGTCGTAGTGTTAAGGTGGAATGCCGATTCCAGTAGCGACTGCGCCTCTTGTCGCAACCGTGCGGCAACCCGTTCTTGCTCTTCGGCTTGGGCGATCTTCTGTACCACGTCTGCCGTGGTTTCCGTCGCGGGCACTGGCAGCATCAACTGAACTACGTTCTCCCATTGCACTCGATGCCGTCCGATCCCAGACGCCATAAGTAACAGGTCCGCCCGCATTTGTGGAGACCGTAGTAGTGACCAAATGAGTCGCGGGTCGCGCCCGTTTTTCGCCCGGCAGATGGTGAATTCGTGTGACACCACCAACCCGTCGAACTCCTCCGGAATGACCGCGATGGCCCCGTGAACGGCGTTGATGTTACTGAGGACGATATCGCCGGTGTGAACGCGGAACAGTTTGGGGTAGTTGGTGTCGGACGGCGACACCTCGTCACCCTCTTCCGGAAAGCCGTTGTACTTCACCCGCAGAAAGGTCACGATCCCGCCTGCGGTGTCGGTGATTACCACGTCCTCATCCGGCATCTGGTCGAAGTCCACATACTCCACATAGTCGCCCAGGGTGGCCACCGCCACCCCTTCCTGTTTCCACTTCTTCACCATGCGAGCCGGCTTGGGCAGACAACTCTTCACGTCCATCCGGTTCCCCATCAGAGCCAGTTCCTGAATCTGGGAAGTCTGGACACGAGTCTGCCGTCAAGCGGCGCAGGCTGGGGCATTCTTGGCCGTCTTCCGTTGATACTCATTGAT
>JAYUFU010000357.1:0-33300 GCA_043738505.1 Fimbriiglobus sp.
CGAGTACGCGGTCATGCTGGCCCTCATCATCGTGGTGTGCATCGCCGCCGTGACGGCCATCGGCGGGGCCAGCAACCAGACGTTCAGCCAGGTCGGCTCGGCCATCAAGCCGAGCTGAGTCGGGCGACAGTCGAGTGTCAGTCGGCGCGGGTCGGGGCACGGTGCCCGGCCCGCGTTTTTTCGTGCTATGGTCCGGCAACGTCCCCCGACCCCCGAGGCCCGTCTCTCATGGCGATCGACCTGACCCTCACGCCCCCCGCCGCCGCGAAGTCGGACGACTCGCTCGGCATCGACCGCGCGTTCGTGCTGTCCATGGCCCGCGTGCCGGTGCTGGCCGCCCTGTGGGTGGTCGCCGCGTGGGTCGCCCATCTGGCGTTCGTCGAACTCGCTCCCGAGCGCTACTCGCTGTTCGGCCCGCTCGCCGTGCTGTGCGTCGGCATGGTGCTGGCCGCCGCCATCGACGCTTGGGCGTTCAAGGTGCCGAACTGGCTCACGCTGTCGCTGGTGGTCAGCGGCTGGTATCTGGGCATCCTGCACGACTGCGGGGTGGTGGCGGACGCCGGCGTCGGCGGCACCGGGTCGGCCCTGGCCGGCACCGCGCTCGGCTTCGCCCTGCTGTTCCCCATGCTGTTCATCCAGGGGATGGGGCAGGGGGACGTGAAGATGCAGATGGGGTTCGGGTCGTGGGTCGGCGCGTACTTCGGCTTCGGGGCGGGGGCCGGCGTCATCTTCTGGGCGTTCTGCGTGGGGGCCATCGTCGGCGGCGTGTTCGGCCTGGTGATGATGTTCGCCCGCCGCCAGTTCGGCACCAACAAGGGCAACTTCGCCGCCATCCTCGGCGACCTGCAAACGATGCTGACCGACGGTCCGGCGAAGGCCGCCGAGCGGGCCAACGCGCGGCGGAAGAACTGGGTGCGACTGCCCTACGGGGTGCCGCTGTGCATCGGCTTCCTCGGCTTCCTGTGGTACAAGCTGGCCCTGGCGTGAGACGAGACCGGCGAACGGCGCGACGTGAGTCCGCCGGTTTCCGATCCGCCAACGAACTCACGTCGCGCCGTTCGCCCAGACGCGCCCCTGCCGAGAATCGGCGGGGGCGGCACTTTTGGCAGATTGGCGAAAACCGGCACGGCCAGCCCGAATGGAATAACTGAAGGCTTCGGGCGAAACCGTCCGAAACAAGGGATGTGTTAACTCCGACACACGACGTAAAGCCGGCGGGACGGGAAGAAGCGCTTCACCCCCTTCTTTCCTTGCGAACGGAGAAGTCCGTTCTAGTGTTCGCTACCGACAACGCTCCGGCCGGACGGTCCGCCGATCGGCGTCGAGCGACACCCGCGGCCTGACCGGCCCGAGCCGCGGGGGCTTCAGTGGGCCGCCGCGACGAACCCGGCGAACCGATCCGCAACGCCCACCCCCTCGCGGGGCGGCCCGGATCGACCGCCGAGGCACGCGGCCCACGGCTCCGGGCGAACGACATCCGAGGGGTGGCATCGTGAAACAGAAGAACATGATCCTGGTGGCGGTGGCGGTGGTGTGCGGCCTGGTGGCCGCCTTCCTCACCTCCCAGATGGGGGCGAAGGGGCGGGCCAAGGTGGACGAGGTGGCGGTGGCGGTCGCCGCCAAGGAGATTCCCATCGGCACCCGCATCCCGCCCGAGGAGGTGGCGAAGTGGGTGAAGCTGAAGAACTTCCCCCGCGACGCCGCGCCGCAGGCGTTCGTCGCCACCGTCGAGGAGATGGGCAGCAAGTACGTGATGAACCGCACGTACCGGGTGGACGAGCCGCTCAACCCGATGGACGTGTCCGGCACCGGCATGATGTCCCCGCCCGAGGGGTACGGCATGATGTCCCTGCCGATCCAGCCGGACGCGGCCGTCAGCGGGTTCATCCGCCCCGGCACGCGGGTGGACGTGTGGGTGTCGGTGATGAAGAAGAAGACCGGCTCGAACGTCGCCTTCCCGATGTTCCTGGACATGCTGGTGCTGGCCGTCAACCAGGACGCCAGCGGCGGCGGGGCCCCCGGCGGCACCGCCTACCAGGGGGTGAGCATGGTGTCGATGGCGGTCAAGCCGGAGCACACCGAGCTGTTCCAACTGGGCATCGCCCGCGGCGCGCTCATGCGGCTGGTGATGCGGCACCCGGAACAGGACAAGGTGGCCAAGTACGAGAAGATTCCGTCCCCGAACGCCATCCGCGACATCCTGACGGACAAGGACGAGGACGAGAAGCCGCCGGTGGTGGCGGCCCCGGAGAAGAAGCCGGAGACGGTCAAGATCAAGGTGGCGACCAAGGACATCCCGGCCCAGACGGAGCTGACCGCCGAACTGATCGCGGCCGCCTTCCGGGACGCCGAGGTGCCGCTCGACGCGGTGCCGGCGAACGCCATCCGCAACCTGGGCGAGCACGTCGGCCGGTTCCTCCAGAAGGACCTCGCCGAGAACCAGTTCGTCCCCCTCGCCTACCTGGGGGCGAAGAAGGCCGAGGTCGCGCCGACGCCGCCGGTGGCGGCCAAGGAGCCGGTGAAGCCGGACCCGACGAAGCCGGCCCCCGGCCCCGGCGACGTGGCCGGCCCGAAGGCCGAGCCGCCGGAGTTGAAGCCGGAGCTGCCGAAGGTGGTGAAGCCGCGGCCGGAGTACGTGTACTTGTCGCAGTCCGGGTCCAGCGGCACCACCTGGTACCGCTACCTGAAACTGCCGAGCGGCGAGCTGAAGAAGCTCGGCCCGGTGAAGGGCGGCGACGAGGATCTGCCGTCGTCGCCGGAGAAGGACGAGCCGAAGGCCGACGACAAGGGCCGGACGCTCTGACGGATCGCCCGCCGATGTGACTGCCGCCGGACGGACCCGGCGGCCCGACCGACCCCCCGGCCGTTCCGGAGGGTCGAATACCCCGCGACGGGAATCCCCCGTTCGCCCTCGCCCGATATGAGGTGTACGGATGCGCCTGACAACGATTTTCCGCCGTCGGCTGCTGCTGGCCGGCGTGGCGACGGTGGCCGGGATGCTGGGGGGCGGGTCCGCCGCGGCCCAGCCGAAGAAGGACCCGGTGGAGGCCAAGAAGCCGGTCGAGCCGCGGGAAGCGGACGTGGACCCGAAGACCCGCGCCCGCATCGTCCCGCTCGGCGGCAGCGCCAAGATCAGCCCGAACCGGGGCGTCATCAAGGACGCCAAGTTCGACACCCGCGAGGACATCGCCACCAAGGAGACGAGCGACGACGGCAAGTCGCTCATCGTGGCCGGGCGGATGGGCGGGGCGACGGTCATCACGCTGACGTTCATCGACGACAGCAAGGCCACCTACACGGTGGTCGTCCAGCCGGACTACGAGCAGTTGAAGTTCGTCATCCGCCGGGCCGTCCCGACGGCGTCGGTGGAGATCATCCCCGGCGTCGGCGACGTGATCATCCTGAGCGGCACCGTCAGCCAGCCGGCCGACGCCGACGCGGTGGTGAAGATCGCCAGCAGCGCCGTCGGCGGGAACGCGGCCAACGTCATCAACGCCATCCAGGTGGGCGGCAGCCAGCACGTCATGATCGACGTGACGGTCGCCCAAGTGGACCGCACCGAGTTGCGGGAGCGGGGGTTCAGCTTCGGCATCGGCGGGACGCAGGTGGGCGGCGGCAGCGTGCTGGCCGGCCTGGCCGCCAGCGGAGCCGGCCTGGGCACCATCCCGACGTTCACCACCGGGGCGAACGCCAACATCCTGGCCGGCATCGTCCCCGCCCAGTTCACCGGGGCGCTGCGGGCGCTGAAGACCGAAGGCGTGGCCAAGTTCCTGTCCGAGCCGAAGATCGTCACCCAGACCGGTCGCCCGGCGTTCATCCGCGCCGGCGGCCAGCAGGCGGTGCTGTCCCCGGCGGCCGGCATCAACGGCCCCGGCGTCCAGCTGCTGCCGGTCGGGACCGAGCTGGAGGTGCTGCCCATCGTCCACGGGAACGGCAAGATCTACCTGGAAGTGAACCCGCGGATCTCGTCGGTGAACAACGGCCGCGGCATCACCACCGCGTTCGGCTTCACCCCCGGCTTCAACGAGCAGCAGACGCGGTCGTCCATCATGCTCGAGTCCGGCCAGACGTTCGCCATCGGCGGCCTGCTGGAGACGACGGTGCAGGCGAACGCCCAGAAGGTGCCGTACATCGGCGACCTGCCGCTCATCGGGGCGGCGTTCAGCAGCGTCACCCACGACGAGCGGGAGACGGAGCTGCTCATCCTCGTCACGCCGCGGCTGGTCGAGCCGTTGGACGGGTCGCAGGTGGGCCGCCGCCTTCCGGGGAAAGAGGCCCGCAGCCCGGACGATTATGAGCTATTCGTTGAGTCGCTGCTGGAAGCCCCGCGGGGCTGCCGCAAGCCGTGGGTGAACGGCAAGTACGTCCCGGCCTACAAGTCGGGGGCCCCGATTCGCGCCGCCGTGGCCACCGACGCGACCCCGGCCATCCTGCCGTACACCCCGGACGGCCGCTGAGCGGGATGAGACGAGACGACGACAGGACGGCCACGCGGCCGGGTGACGCCCCACCCGGCCCGGCCGCCCACGGACGGACACCGCGACGCCCCCCGGCCGCAGGGATCGAACACCATGCAACGCATCGCGATCGTGGACCCGACCGAATCCTCCCGCGAGTCCCTCCGCGCCCTGCTGCTGGGGGTGGACTTCGTGTGGCTGGAGGCCGAGTGCGCCCGGTACGAGTACTTCTTCGACGTCATCCAGCAGTCCATGCCCGACTTGGCCGTCGTCGCCCTCGACGCCGACAAGAACAAGGCCCTGCAGATGATCGCCGAGCTGACCATCGAACACCCGAAGCTGCCGATCCTGACCATCAGCCACGACCACCAGGCGCTGCTCCAGTCCCTCCAGCGGGGCGCGAAGTACTTCCTGACGCACCCGGTCGGCCTGGAAGACCTGCTGTCCACCCTGCGGCGGGCGGTGAACGACACCGGCGGCGTGGTGGAGGGACAGAACCAGAGCGCCAACGGCCTGGCCCGCGGCGGCTCGTCGCAGGTGATCGCCGTCCTCGGCTCCCGCGGCGGCGTCGGCACCACCACCCTCGCCGTCAACCTGGCCGCCACCCTGGCCATCGACCCGAACAACGGCGTCGCGCTGGTGGACCTCGACCTGGCCCTCGGCGACGCCGACATCGCCCTCGACGTGAACGGCATGGAGAACATCTCCATCGCCGACCTGGCCCGGAACATCGAGCGGCTGGACATGAACTTCCTCCGCCGCGCGCTGGTGCGGCACGAGGGCAGCGGCCTGGCCATCCTGCGGCACCCGCTGGAAATCCAGGAAATCGGCGTGCTGCACGAGGGGCACATCGAGCGCATCCTGAACCTGCTGAAGGTGAGCTACTCGCACCTGGTGCTGGACCTGAGCAAGTGCCTGCTGCCGACCGACATGATGGCCATGCGGATGGCCGACGTGATCCTGCTGACCGCCCAACTGGAGCTGAGCAGCCTGCGGAACGTGGTGCGGCTGATGCACCTGCTGGGCGGCGAGGAGAACCTGGCCGAGAAGGTGCGGGTGGTGATCAACCGCGTCGGGGCCGAGTCGGTCGAGGAGGGGATCAGCCTGAAGAAGGCCGAGGACGTGATCGGCAAGCCGATCTACTGGCAGGTGCCGAACGACTCCAAGGCGGTCATCGCCGCCCGCGTGGCCGGCGAGCCGCTGGCCCGGCACAGCCCGAAGAGCCGCGCCCAGATCGCCATCGCCGGACTCGCCCAGACCCTGTGCGGCAAGGCCGCCCCGGCCGGCGGCGAGCCGCCGAAGTCGAAGCCGAAGTGGGGCGTGTTCGGCCG
Source organism: Fimbriiglobus sp. (assembly GCA_043738505.1). Lineage (GTDB taxonomy): Bacteria > Planctomycetota > Planctomycetia > Gemmatales > Gemmataceae > JALHQU01. The sequence goes on from JAYUFU010000357.1 coordinate 5,789, forward strand.
CCGCTCGTCGTGACCGGTCCGCCGGCCACCTACACCGTCTGATTCGCCCCGAGGGACGCGGTTATGTCGCGGTTGCAGCAAGGGATTTCCAAGCTGAACAGCCTGAGCAACCAGGGTGCCAACTCCGGCATGTCCGGGCTGTCGCGGCTGTCCACGCCCAGCTTCGGCGGGCACGGCGGCGGCGGCGGCAAGAACTTCGAGGAGCTGAAGCGGCAGATCCACTCGAAGCTGGTCGAGCGGCTCGACCTGAGCCGGGTGAAGGACCTGGCGTCGGACGCCATGCGGCGGGACATCCGCCGCGCCATCGAACACCTGTGCGACACCGAGAACCCGCTGCTGAACCGCATCGAGCGGGAGAAGCTGATCGAGGAGATCCTCGACGAGACCCTCGGCTTCGGCCCGCTCGAGCCGCTGCTGAAGGACCCGACGGTGTCCGAGATCATGGTGAACGGGCCGAAGAAGATCTACGTCGAGCGGCGGGGCAAGATCGAGCGGAGCGAGGTGGTGTTCCGCGACAACGACCACCTGCTCCAGATCATCGACCGCATCGTGTCCAAGGTGGGCCGGCGGGTGGACGAGACCAGCCCGCTGTGCGACGCCCGCCTGCCCGACGGGTCGCGGGTGAACGCCGTCATCCCGCCGATCGCCCTGGACGGGGCCAGCTTGAGCATCCGCCGCTTCGGGGCGACGCCGCTGAAGCTGGAGGACCTGCTCAACTACAAGGCGTTCACGCCGGAGATGGCGATGCTCATGGAGGGGGCCATCAAGGCCCGCCTGAACGTCCTCATCAGCGGCGGCACCGGGTCCGGCAAGACGACCCTGCTGAACACGCTGAGCGCGTTCATCCCCGGCGACGAGCGGCTCGTCACCATCGAGGACGCGGCCGAGCTGCAGCTCCAGCAGGACCACATCGTCCGCCTGGAGACGCGGCCGCCGAACATCGAGGGGAAGGGGGCCATCACCTGCCGCGACCTGGTGAAGAACGCCCTGCGGATGCGGCCCGACCGCATCATCGTCGGCGAGTGCCGCGGGTCGGAGGCGCTGGACATGCTCCAGGCCATGAACACCGGGCACGCCGGCAGCATGACCACGCTGCACGCGAACACCCCCCGCGACGCCCTGTCCCGTCTGGAGACGATGATCATGATGGCCGGCATCGAGCTGCCCATCAAGGCCATGCGGCAGCAGGTCAGCTCGGCGGTGGACCTGATCGTGCAGATCAGCCGGTTGCAGGGCGGGCCGCGGAAGATGGTGTCCATCACCGAGGTGATGAACATGGAGCAGGACATCATCATCATGCAGGAGATCTTCCGCTTCCGGCAGATCGGGGTGGACCAGAACGGCCGCGCGTTCGGCCAGTTCGAGGCGACCGGCGTGCGGCCGACGTTCGTCCCCCGGCTGGAGCAGAAGGGGATCAAGCTGCCGTCGAACATGTTCGCCGAACGGATTCTGGCGCGGGACTAGTCGGAAGAGTGGCCGGTGATCGGTGGCCCGTGGCCGGAGAAGGCGGATGACGGGAAGCAGGAACAGACAGACGCCGAGAGCGAAGGCAGAGGACGACAGTCGGCAACCCCGAAGCCCCGAAGGGGCGACATCCCACAGCCCAGGGCGTCAGCCCCGGGTGCGATACGAACGGCGGCACCGGCGAACCGAGACAGGCGACCATCACACCACGGGTGCGGCATCATGGACATCGACAGCTCGGTCTTGATCTCCGGCCTCATCGGCCTGCTCGTCGTCGGGGCGGTGATGGCCGTCGCCTTCGCCCTGAGCGGGCGGAACGACGGCCGCGCGTCCGACCGGCTGGACGTGCTGGTCGGCCGCAAGTCGATCAAGGACTCGTCCGCCGACATGCTGCTGAAGCAGGCCCTGCGGGAGGTTGACAAGCGGAACTTCCTGGACAAGATCACGCCGCGGATGCTCAACCTGACGGAGGCGATCGCCCAGGCGGACGCCAACCTGAAGCCGAGCGCGCTGTTCGGCGTGGGGCTGGCGGCGGCGTTCGTGTCGGGGGCGGCGGCGGCCCTGATGGCCAACCTGTACATCGCCCCGGTGGTCGCCCTGATGGCCTTCGTGTCCCCCTTCCTGTGGCTGTTCTGGAAGCGGAAGAAGCGGCTGTCCACGTTCGCCAGCCAGCTGCCGGAGGCGATGGAACTGATCGCCCGCGCGCTGCGGGCCGGGCACTCGCTGGCCGCCGGCCTGCACGTGGTGGCCGAGGAGATGCCGCAGCCGATCGCCAAGGAGTTCGGCCGCGTCCACGAGGAGCAGAACCTGGGCATCGGCATGGAGGAGTCGCTGCGGAGCCTGTGCGTGCGGGTGCCCAACCTGGACCTGCGGTTCTTCGTCACCAGCGTCGTCATCCAGCGGCAGACCGGCGGCGACCTGGCCGAAATCCTGGACCGCATCGGCCACATCATCCGCGAGCGGATCAAGATCCTCGGCCAGGTGAAGGCGCTGACGGCCGAGGGGCGGCTGTCCGGCATCGTGCTGATCGCCCTGCCCATCGGCCTGTTCTTCATGATGCTGTGGATGAAGCCGGACTACATCGAGATGCTGTGGAAGGAGCCGATGGGCATCAAGATGTCCGTCGGCGCGGTGATCTCCATGCTGATCGGCGCGTACGCCATCCAGAAGATCATCGACATCAAGGTGTGAGACGCCGCGAGCCGAGAAACCGAGCGGCGGGACCGCCGCGACACGACCGGCTGAAAGCCCGCGGCTCTCAGCGCACAGCCACCGCACCCTGGAGCCTCACCCGTGGAACTGTTCGCCTTCTTCACCGCCGAGGAGATGGCCCCGGTGTTCGTGTTCGCCGCCATCGTGGCGGGCACGTTCTGGATGCTGTCGCTCATCTCCAAGCGGAACAGCCAGGCCGAGGACCGCCTGGACCGCATCGGCCGGCCGCGGTCGCTCATGGAGCTGGAGCTGTCCCAGGCGGAGAGCCGCAACACGTTCGGCGGGCTGAAGGACCTGTTCTCGAACATCGGCGCGTCGATGCAGCCGCAGTCCGACCTGGAGAAGAGCAAGCTGCGGGTGCGGCTGGCCAACGCCGGCTTCCGCAGCGAGGCCGCCCCGGCCGTGTACCAGGGCATCCAGCTGGCGACGCTCGCCGGCGTCCTCCTTCCGGGCCTGTTGTTCTTTCTGATTAAGGACGGGTTCACCCTCTCGTCGATGTGGAAGATCATGGCGTGCGGGTGTGCCGGCTTCTACCTGCCGCGGCTGGCCCTGGGGATGATGATCAACGACCGCAAGCAGCAGGTGTTCCTGACGCTGCCGGACGCCCTGGACCTGCTGGTGGTGTGCGTCGAGTCCGGCCTCGGCCTGGACGCCGCCATGCGGAAGGTGACGGAGGAGATGAAGGAGCACGCCAAGATCATGTGCGAGGAGCTGGCCCTGGCCAACCTCCAGCTGCAGATGGGGCGGCCGCGGCGGGAGGTGCTGCACGACCTGGGCGTGCGGACCGGCGTGGACGACGTGAAGAGCCTGGCGGCCATCCTGATTCAGGCCGACCGGTTCGGGGCGAGCATCGCCCAGGCCCTGCGGGTGCAGTCGGACGCCATGCGGACGAAGCGGCGGCAGATCGCCGAGGAGAAGGCGGCGGCGACGGCGGTGAAGCTCATCTTCCCCCTCGTCCTGTTCATCTTCCCGGCCATCTTCGTCGTCCTCGTCGGCCCGGCGGCCATCCTGATCTCGAAGAACCTGCTGAACAAGTGACAGCGGACTGTCACCAACCCGGTCGCGGGCAGGACGCCCACGCCCTATTTCACGGAGGACTGACGATGACCCGGATGTTGCGAACCGCCCTCACGGCGGCGGTGGCGGTCGGCGGGATGGCGGCGGTCGGCTGCACGGGCGGCGGGCGCGGTGCCCAGGCCCGGTACAACGACTTCGCCGACCCGAACTACCCGCAGCGGTACTCGTACCTGGCCCGCGAGGCCGTCCTGCACCCGCACGAGACGCAAGTGCGGAACGCCCTGATCGCCGACGCCACCGTCGCCAACTACCTGTTCGAGCCGGGCAAGGACGCGCTCAGCGACGCCGGTCGGCAGCGGCTGGACTACCTGGCCCGCCGCGGCACGTGCGCCGACGGGCACCTGTACCTCCAGACCGCCCGCGACCTGCCGTACGACGCGAAGAACCCCGGCAAGCTGGTCGCCGACCGCGGCGAACTCGACTCCAAGCGGGGCCAAGCGGTGCTGGCGTACATGGGCACCCAGCCGGGCGGCAAGGCGTACGACATCACCCCGCTCGACCCGCAAGACACCGCCCAGAGTGTGATCGGACCGGCGTCCGCCGTCCGCGGGCTGAACTCGCAGTACCGCAGCGGCATCACCGGCGCGGCCGGCCTGCCGCTCACCGGCACCGGCGGCGGACCCGCCGCCGGCGCGCCCGGCGTGACCACCTCCGGTCAAGCCGGTGCGGGCGGCGGCACCGCCGGCGGCACGCCGAGCAGCGGCAACTCGTCCGGCTCGTCGCAGAGCAGCGGGTCGAGCGGCTCCAGCGGGTCGAGTGGCTCGTCCGGCGGCAAGTGACGGCGGAAACGTGAGCTATCCTTGCGACGCACCGGCCTTTGCCGGTGCGTCGGTCGTTACCCCCACCGCGCGTGACACCATGCCCCGCCTCTTCGTCGTTCTGCTCGTCCTGCTACTCGCCGCGCCGGCGGCCGTCGCCGCGCCGCTCCCGTGCGACCCGCCGTTCGCCAACGGCTACTGGTCCGGGTTCCTCGACTTCTGGGTCGGCTGGTTCAAGAACCGCAACGCCGTCCTGTTGACGGTGCTGATCGTCGGCGCGGTGGCCATCTTCATCATCACCCGCGGCAAGAGGCTGAAGTGACGCCCGGCCGCCACCGTGCGCGACGTGCATCGGCGGTTCGTCACCCCGTGAACAGCGCGCTCATGACCTCGCCCCGGTTCAGTTGCACCGGGCGACCGGTTCGGTCCTTCACTTCGGCGGTGTGATCGACGCCCAACTGGTGGTACACTGTCGCGCCCACGTCGTCCGGCGAGTACGGGTGCGTCATCGGGTATGAGGCCGTCTTGTCCGACTTGCCGATGACTTGCCCGCCGCGAACGCCGCCGCCGGCGAACAGCCCGCTGAAGCACGGTGCCCAGTGGTCCCGCCCGCCCTGGTCCTTGTTCACCTTCGGCGTGCGGCCGAAGTCGCCCACCACCACGACCATCGTGTTTTCCAATAGCCCGGTTTGGCCGAGGTCGTCCAGCAGCGCCGACACGGCCTTGTCCAGCGGCGGCAGCAAGTCCTTCTTCAGCCGGTTGAAGTTGTTGCTGTGGCTGTCCCAGTTCTGCACGCGGCCCATGTTCGCCTGGATCATCGGCACGCCGGCCTGCACCAGCCGCCGGGCCAGCAGCAGCGATTGGCCGAACATGTGCCGGCCGTACTTGTCCCGGATCTGCGGCGGCTCCTTGTCGATCTCGAACGCCTTCGACACGGCCCCGCTCAGCAGCATGTCCGCCGCCTGCTTCTGCTGGTCGGTCATCCGCCGGCCTTCGGCGGACTCGGCCATCGCCCGCTGCTGCTTACTCACCGATTCCAGCAGTGCCAGGCGGTTGTTGAATTGCTCGATGTCCAGCCCGGCGGCGAGTTGCACGTTATCGACGCGGAAGTCCGGCTTGCTGGGGTCTTTCGTGATCTGCCACGGGTCGAACTTCGGCCCGAGGAACCCGGCGTGCTGGCCCGGCCACACCAGCGGCCCCTCGGCCAGGAACGTCGGCAGCGTGACCCCGGCGGGGACGCCCTTGCCCGGCGGCCGGAGGAACGCCACCCCGCCGGCGAAGCAGGGCCAGTCGTCGCGGGTGAGCGGCTTGTCGAACCGCACGCCCGGCTGCTTCGCCCCGGTGATCAGGTGGTGCGTGGCGGCGGTGTGGTTGTCGTCCTTGTGCGACAGGGTGCGGACGACGGCCAACTTGTCGGCGCGGTCGGCCAGCAGCGGCAGGTGTTCGCCGAACTGCACGCCGGGGATCTTCGTCGGGATCGTCTTGAAGTCGCCGCGGATTTCGACCGGCGCGTCCGGCTTCGGGTCGAACGTGTCGAGCTGGCTGGCGGCCCCGGTGAGGAACACGAGGATGACCGACTTCGGCGTCCGCTTCTCGCCACTGCCGGCGGGGGAACTGGCCGTCACCGCGCGCGGCAGCAACCCGCCCAACCCGACGCCGAGTAACCCCGAATATCCGATCTGGAGCAATTCGCGGCGGTGGATGCCGATGGCGTGCGGGGTGGGCATTTGCACTCTCGAAAGCGGGGCCGAACGCCCCCGGTGGGATGAGTGGAGTTTAGCGGACGACGGGCGGATCGGGCAAGCGGGAAAGGAAATGGATAGCGCCGGACTTGGGGTTCACCACAAGCGAGTGACACCGTAGGCGTCGAAGTTCACATCCACCCCAACCACCGGGAGACCGAGTCGCAAGGATTGGACGATCAACATCCGGTCGAACGGGTCGCGGTGGTTGGGCAGCGGAATCGGCAGCGACGAATAGAAGTCGCAATCGTTCTGAGTGAGTTGCAGCGTCGTCAACCGGTAGCCGGTGACCGCGTCAGCGATGTACGCCGGATACGGGCGGGCAAGGGTGAGTTTGCCGATGTTCACCTTGATGGCGATCTCCCACACCGACACCGTACTCAGCAACAGTTCGTTCGCCGGATCGGTCAGCAACCCCGTTGCGGTCGCGCTCAACCGCGGGCTGCCGTCGGCCAACCAAAGAAAGGTGTGGGTGTCGAGTAGCAGCCTCATTCCATGTACTCGCGCAGGTCGTCGAGCGGCGCGTCGAAGTCGTCGGCCATGTGGACGATCTGCCCTTTCAACAGCCCCGGCGCGGGGCGTTGCCAGCCAGTGGGCGGAGCGGCGGGAACGCGCGTCGGCGTATACACGCCCAGCACCCGGCCGGCTTCGTCCATCAACTCCTTCACGTCCGACGCGGTGCGGAGCTTCCCCGGCAGCGAGGCATCCATCGGCAGACGGGACATGGGACACCTCGGACGGACGCGGGCATGACGATTCAGTTTATCACCGCTGGCATCGGGGCCGAACGCCCCCGGTGGGATGAGTGGAGTTTACGGCACGAAAGCGGGGTCGGGCAAGCGGGAACGGCAGGAGTCGGGTACAATTCCCCCGGTGGGGTAACGTCCTTCGCGGAGGCCGACTATGAGCGTGATTGCGGGAACCGTTCGCAACGGGGTGGTGGTGCCACACCGGGCGCTGGATGTCGCCGAGGGCACGCCGGCGGAAATCCACATCGCCGAGCCACAACTCGGCATGCGCGAGGAGGACTGGCCGGACACGCCGGAAGGCCGCGAGGCGCTCGTCGCGGCGTGGGAGGCGGAACCGGCACCCAGCCTGACCCAAGAGGAACTGGACGCGAATGAGGCGTGGCGGCAGGTGACGAAGAAGTTCAACATCGAAGCCGTCCGCCAACAGATGGGGTTGCCCGAATGAGCCGCCTTTGCCCTTCTTCACGCCGGCGGCGTGGCGGCCTGTAGCCAGGGGTGAAACCCCTGGAAACCGTAGCGAAAACATCGCACCCCGGAGGGGTGCCGGACGGCGGGACGAATCCGGCACCCCTCCGGGGTGCGTGCCAATTCCCGGCGATTTCCAGGGGTTTCACCCCTGGCTACAGGCCGCCACGCCGCCGGCGTGAAGAAGGACATCGACTGGCCGACGAACAGCCGCTCGATGTGCTCTGGCTACAGGCCGCCACGCCGCCGGCGTGAAGAAGGGCAAGCGGGGAGGCGGGTCAGTTCAGGGTGAACGCGACGCGGCAACCGCCTCCGCAACTCCGGCAACGTGGCCTTCGCCACCGGCTTCTTCGGCCGCGCCCCTGAAGCGCTACCGCCACCTCGAACGCGAACGCCCCGACGCCGCGTCGGACTTGTCGAGCGTCCGCAACCGTATCAGTCAGGCGTCCGAAAAGTATCTCACGCCGTCACCCTGCGAACCCGGAAAAATGCGATACTACCCGTATCTCCGCGCGCGGATGAGATGGATCGTGGTGGTCGATCCGCATGGCGGCCGACACTGTGACCGAAAACTGACACGCAAAGAGGCAAACGCGGTGGAACAAGCCGACTACGTCTGTGAAGCTTTTGGGATAGCCGGTGATTTCACCGTCGAAGTGTTGAGCGGGTCCGATGGCAAATTTTTGCTTACCATCGGATCGTCCGCGTGGGACTTCGACTTCGAGTTGGTCAACGCCGGCGCGGTGAGCGAACTGGCCGGGTTCCTGAGGTTCTACGTCGGCCGGAGGGAGTTCGCCGAGTTGGTGATCGGCTCGTTCAACGGTGCCTCCGTCGAGATCGTCAAGGACGACGAGTTCGAGGACAGGCTCATCCTTCGGGCGCGGGGCAACGGCGTGCTGGTCTACTTCAAAATGGTGGCGGGTGCGACGACCGATTTCGCCTCCGCAGTCTCGCAAGCCGCTGAGGATTTTGAACTGTAATCGACTCCACTGCCGACCCGCCCACCGCCAATCGCTCGTCCACCCCCAGAGCCACCACCGATGACCCCTTCCCGCCGAACATTCCTGGCCTCCGGCTTCGGCGGGCTGGCACTGTCGCACCTGCTCGCGCACGCCAGCGGGAAACCGGACCCGGCGTTGAACGGCGGGCTGCACCACAAGGCGAAGGCGAAGCGAGTCGTGCAGGTGTTCCTGAACGGCGGCATGAGCCAGATGGACACGTTCGACTACAAGCCGGAATTGGTCAAGCGCGACGGCAAGATCGTGGACGTGGGGCTGAAGGCGACCGCGACCGGCACGCCGGGGCCGGCGATGAAGTCGCCGTTCGCGTGGAAGCGGCACGGCCAGTGCGGGCGGTGGGTGACGGACGTGTTCCCGCACCTGGCCAAACACGTCGATGACATGGCGTTCCTGATGGCGCTGGCGTCGAAGTCGAGCGTCCACGGCCCGGCCGCGTACCTGCAAACGACGGGTTTCCTCACGCCCGGTTTCCCCGCCGCCGGCGCGTGGGTCGGGTACGCCCTCGGCCGGCTGACCGACGACCTGCCGGCGTTCGTGGTGCTGCCCGACCCGCGCGGCCTGCCGTACAACGGGACCGGCAACTTCGCGGCCGGCTTCCTGCCCGCATCGCACCAGGGCACCATCGTCAATCCGGCCGCGCCGTCGCCCATCCCCGACCTCGCGCCGCCCGCGTCCGCCAAGTTCGTCACGAAGGAAAGCTCCGACGCCGGGCTGGAACTGCTGAAGGCGATGAACGTCGGGTACGCGGTTGAACGGCCCGGTGACAGTCGGCTGACAGCGAGAGTGGAGAGCTACGAACTGGCCGCCAAGATGCAGCTCGCCGCGCCGCGGGTGTTCGATCTGAGCAAGGAACCGAAGGCGGTTCACGAGGCCTACGGCACCGGCCGCGCGGGGGCCGACGGCGGGTTCGCCCGCAACTGCCTGCTCGCCCGGCGGATGCTGGCGGGTGGGGTGCGGTTCGTGCAGCTGTGGAGCGGTGCCGGCGGGCCGTCGAACAACTGGGACAATCACTCGGACATCCCGAAGGAACTGCCGCCGATCGCCCGGCAAGTGGACCAGCCCGTCGCCGCGCTGCTGGCCGACCTGAAGGCGACCGGGCTGGCGAAGGACACGCTGGTCATCTTCACGACCGAGTTCGGGCGGATGCCGTTCACGCAGAACGGCGTCGGGCGGGACCACAACGGCGGCACGTCCGTGACGTGGCTGGCCGGCGCGGGGGTGAGGGGCGGCACCGCTCACGGCGAGAGCGACGAGTTCTCGTACCTGACGGCGAAGGACAAGACCGACTGTTACGATCTTCACGCCACGGTGCTTCACCTGCTCGGCATCGACCATGAGAAGCTGGTGGTGCGTTTCAACGGCACCGACCGCCGGCTGACCGACGTCCACGGCCACGTGATCGAGGCGATCCTGGCGTGAGATCGGCGAACCACCTTTCGGGAGGACGAGACCATGCGCGCGATCGTCGTCGTGTTCGGCCTTGCTGCCGCGGCGCTGGCGGCTCCGGTGCCGAAGGACTTCGCCAAGAAGCAGAACGACGCCGAGGCGTTCGTCGGCGCGTGGGACACGGTGGTCGCCCTGGACGCGGGGAAACCGACCGGCAAGGCGACGTGGACGTTCGACGCCAAACTGAAGATGGTGTCCGCGCCGAACACGGAGTGGGTCATCACCCTCGACCCGACGAAATCGCCCAAGGAAATCGACATCGGCTTCTACAAGGGCATCTACCAGTTCGACGGCGCGGACATCAAGATCGCGTTCTCCTCGGGGCAGCGGCCGACCGACTTCGACGCGAAACCGGGCGTGTACTACAACCTGCTCCGGCGGGTGCCGGACGGGAAGAAGTGAGACGCAATCAATCCGACCCGACTTCGCCACCGGCGCGCGTGACCATCCCCCAGAACACGGTTTCCTCGATGGACGGCCGCAGGGTCCTGACACTCCCGTCCATCAGCGCGACGAGCAACCCGGCCGGGTGGAGGGCCTGCAACTGCTTGGAGTCCGCCGTCTCCGGCTTCGGCAGTACGGTAAACGTTACTCCCGGCACCGATGCGCGACTGACGGGCGGATCGCCGGTCGTGACGGGGACGACATCCTTCCAAGCCGGGTCCGCGAACGTGGAGCGTCGGGAACCCAGAGCGATTCCCAGTAGCGGAGGCGTCCAATCCCCGCAATCGTAAACGAGCCACTGACTCGGATTGTTGCGGCCAGGGTAGAAGTCTTGGGGAAGCATGGCATACCGTTCGGCGAAGCAGAGCGTATTCGACAAGCCGTCGGGGAAACTCGCCATCAGCGAGGGGCGATACCCCTCGAACGCCAGGATGTTCGCCGAGTAACTACTGGGGTAGCGGGACTGATAGTTTCCCGAGGTGGGGTCGAAGAATCGGGTTGTCGGGTCGGCGGGGCTCCAGAAAATCTTCCGCCAACGCCACGTCGGACCCGCCGCTCTCATGTCCACCATCGTTTGCGGTTCATCGCCGAGATAGGCTCGGAGGGCGAAGAACGGTGAGACGCCTTGCTTTTCGGGAGGGCCGATGAACGTGAACAGGTCGCCCGATCCCGGAATCGTGTTGTCGTCCGCAGCAGCTGCTTGGTGGAACGCCAGGATGAGTTGGCGGAGTTGATTCGCGGACTGCATGCGGATGGCCGCCTGCCGCACCCGTTGCACGGCGGGCAGGAGCAGCGCGATCAGGAGGCCGAGGATGCCGATCACGACCAGGAGTTCGATGAGAGAGATAGCGGTACGTCGTTCGGAGTGGATCACGTCGGCCTCCTGGCGTAAGATTCCGGTCGATGTTAGAGTTCGACCAACAAGACGGTCACGGGGTGTAGTTGATGAACGAGCCGGTCACACCCGCTGCCACGGGGGGAGCCAGTGGGGTCGCGCCCTGAACGTACAGCACCGAGATGCCAGTGAATTGCCACGCCCCGCCATCGGGCTTGTTCTGGTCCGCACCGATGAAGAGCGTCTTGTACTTGCCGCCCGCCGGGTTGGCGTCCTCGACAGCGCCGAGGTATTCAAGTCGAATCGCCTGGGAGGACTATACCGTGAGGCGGGGGGGCGCAGTCAAGGCCAATCGCATCGGATTTGCGTGAAATTCGTGCGAACGGCTCTGGGTAGTTTCAGCAATCGCGCCGCCTACAACAGCCGTCCGGTCCCCACCACGCTCCGGAAGGGCACTTCGACTCATGTCCCAGCCGTTCGACGCCACGCTGAAGCAACTCATCCGACACCACCCGGCCGACTGGCTGGGGGTGATCGGCGTCATGCTCACCCAGACCCGCACCTTCCTGGCTGGACGACTGCCGGCTCGCTAGCATCGACCGGGTCGGACGGGTAAACTGCTCCGGAAAGGTTCGTCCCGCCCGCCGGAGCCGCCCGATGCCGGACCCGCTGCTCACCCTCGACGCGCCGGCTTCCCCCGCCGACACCGCCTCGGGCGACACCGCCGTCGTCACCCGGACGGATCCGATCGCCCTCGAGGCCGCGCCGGGCCAGCCGCCGGCCGCCGGCCCGCGGTACGTCCTGGGTGAGGAGATCGCTCGCGGCGGCATGGGCGCGGTGTGCCGCGCCACCGACACCGTCCTCGGCCGCGAGGTGGCGGTGAAGACGCTGCAATCGCGGTACGGTCCGGATTCCTCCGCCGCCCGCCGGTTCGCCGGCGAGGCGCGGATCACCGGCCAGTTGCAGCACCCGGCCATCCCGCCCGTCCACGACCTCGGCACCCTGCCCGACGGCCGCCCGTTCCTGGCCATGAAGCTGATCCGCGGCGACACCCTCGACGAGTCGCTGAGGGAGCGGCCGGACATCACCCACGGCCGCGGGCGGTTCGTCGCCGCGTTCGAGCAGATCTGCCACGCCGTCGCCTACGCCCACGCCTGCGGGGTGATCCACCGCGACCTGAAGCCGGCGAACGTGATGGTCGGGGCGTTCGGCGAAGTGCAGGTGATGGACTGGGGACTGGCGAAGGTCGTCCGGATCGCCGACCCCTCCGCCGGACGCGACGACGCGGAGGCCGCCGGCCCGGAGATTCGCCCCCTGCGGGAGGTCGATGCCCACTTCACCCAGGCGGGGAGCGTCCTCGGCACGCCGGCGTACATGTCGCCGGAGCAGGCCGTCGGGGCCGTCGGCAAGATCGACGCGCGGAGCGACGTGTTCGGGCTGGGCGGCATCCTGGCGGCGATCCTCACCGGCCGCCCGCCGTTCGGCGGCGGCACGGCCGAACTCACCCGCCAGCAGGCGGCGCTGGGGAAGGTGCAAGACTGCTTCGGACGGCTGGACGGCTGCGGGGCGGACCCGGAACTCGTCGCCCTGTGCAAGCGGTGCCTGGCCCCGGAGCAGGAGGACCGCCCGGCGGACGCCGGCGAGGTGGCGAAGGCGGTGGCCGAGTTGCGGGCGGCGGCCGACGAGCGGGCGCGGCAGGCGGACCGCGACCGGGTGAAGGCGGCGGGCGAGAAGGTGGCGGCCGAATTGAAGGTCGCCGAGCAGCGGCGGCGCGCCCGGCTGCGGCTGGCCTTGGCGACGGCGGTGGCGCTGCTGGCGGTCGGCGGCGGGGCGTTCGCGTGGTGGCAGGCCGAGGTGAAGGCGGAGAAGGCGGAACTCGAGGCCGAGCGGGCGGCGGCCGACGCCGACATCCGAAGCAAGGAGGCCGCCGCCCGCGAACAGGCGGCGCGTCTGCTCGCGCTGGCGACGGAGTTGCGGCTCCAGCACCGGTACGCGGAATCCGCGACGGCGCTGGGGCAGGCGCGGGACGCGGCGGCGGCGGGGGCGGAAGACCTGTTGCCGGCCGTCGAACGGGCGCGGGCCGATCTCGCGTTCGTGCGGGATCTGGACGCGATCCGGGCGAAGCGCTCGACCTGGATCTCCGAGCCGGGAGGAAAGGGGCGGTTCGATTGGGCGGCCGCGCCGCCGGCGTACCGGACGGCCTTCGCGTCGCGGGGGCTGGACGTGGTCGCCGATCCGCCGCGAGCCGGCGCGGCCGCGGCGGCGGCCGCGATCCGGGGCGATTTGGTCGCCGCGCTCGACGACTGGTTCGTCCTCGAGCCGGAGCCGGCGATCCGAACGGCCGTGAGCGCCGCACTCCGGACGGCCGACCCGGATTCGGCCGCGGCCCCGTTCCGCGTGCCGGCCGTGTCCAGCGACCGGGCGGCGCTGGCGGATCTGGCGGCGCGGCTGGATGTCGCCCGCACTCCGCCGGGCGCGCTGATCGCCATCGCCGGGCGCATGACCCGACGGGGGGTGGACATCCTGCCGCTCCTCCGCCGGGCGGTCCTGTACCACCCGCGGGACTTCCAACTCGCGTTCACGTTGGGAATGGCGGCCCCCCGCGGCACCGCCGATTCCGTTCCCGCGCTCCGCGCGGCCCGCGCGCTCCGCCCGGATCACGTCCCCACGCTGACCCTCTTGGCGATCGGCCTGATCGCCCTCAAGGACACCGGGGAGGCGATCGCCGCGTTCGAGGAGGCCATCCGCGCCGACGCGCTCGCCGGCGGCCGGAACGCCGCCCACCTGCACTACAACCTCGCCAACGCCCTCGCCGACGGCGGCCGGCTGGACGAGGCCATCCGGGTGTGCCAGACGGCGGTCGCGCTCGACGCCAAGGACGCGCGGGGGCACTACAACCTGGGCATCTTCCTGTTCCGGAAGGGCGCGTTCGACGAGGCCGTGCGGGCGTGCGAGACGGCGGGCGAACTCGACCCGCTGAACGCCAGGGGGGTCGAAAACCTGGGCGTCGCGCGGCACGCCGCGGGCGACTTGGACGGGACGATCCGGGCGTGGGAGGACGTCCGTCGCCTCGAACCCAAGAATCCCGTCATTCGGATCAAACTGAGCGCGGTGTACGTCAGCCGGTTGAGACACCGCGACGCGATCCGGGTCGCCCAGGAAGCGGTCGGACTGGCCCCGAAGAGCGCCGACACCCACGCCGCCCTCGGCGACTCGCTCCGGGCGTTCCGCGACATCGTCGGCGCGCGGGCCGCGTTCGGCAAGGCGGCCGAACTCGATCCGGCACAGTACGGGCCGCTGCTCCGGCGGTTGCAGGCCGAACCCGCCCCGCCGCCGCGCGAGGTCGAGTGACAGTGGGCTGCCACCCGGCACTCGCGCGGGATCGGCCGCCATCGACAACCTACCCCGGCTGAAGCGGCTCGCCGTGCGGCTGATCCGCGTGGACTCCTGGGATGCCCTGTTGAAAGGCCGCTGACGGCTGGCTCTTCCCTCCTTCGACCCACCCCGTCCGCCTACAACAGCCGTCCGGCACGCGGCCGTGTGGCCGGTATCCGTTCACGTCCGGAGGTTCGCGTCATGATGGCCCGATTCGCGCTGGTCCCCGTCGCGGCGCTGCTCGCCGTCGGCGGCCTGTTCGCCCAGAAGAAGGAGACGCCGAAGTTGAATTACCCGCAGACGCTCAAGGGCGACGTGGTGGACACCTACCACGGGACGACCGTGCCCGACCCGTACCGATGGCTGGAAGACGACGTGCGGAAGTCGTCCGTCGTCGCCGACTGGGTGGCCGCCCAGAACAAGGTGACGCAGGCGTTTCTGGAGGCCATCCCGCAGCGGGAGGGCATCCGCGCCCGCATCACCGAACTGTGGAACTTCGAGCGGTTCTCGGCCCCCAGCAAGGTCGGCGGCAAGTACCTCTTCAGCAAGAACAACGGCCTGCAAAACCAGAGCGTGCTGTACATCCAGGACACGCTGGACTCCGAGCCGCGGCTGCTCCTGGACCCGAACGCCTGGACCAAGGACGGCACTGCCGCGCTGGCCGGGATGGCGGTGTCCGACGACGGCAAGTACGCCGCCTACGGCCGCAGCGAGTCCGGGTCCGACTGGCAGACGTGGGGCGTGCTGGACGTGGCCACCGGCAAGCCGCTGGCCGACGAACTGAAGTGGGTGAAGTTCAGTTCCGCGAGTTGGACCGTGGACGGCAAAGGCTTCTTTTACAGTCGGTTCCCGGAGCCGACCGGCGAGGGCAAGTTCCAGTCGCTCAACGAGAACCAGACGCTCTTCTACCACCGCATCGGCACCCCGCAATCCGATGACGTGCTGGTGTACAAGCGGCCCGACCACCCGAAGTGGACGGTCGGCGGCGAAGTGAGTGAAGACGGCCGCTACCTGGTCATCGGCATCGGCGACGGCACCACCAGCCGGAAGGTGCGGATCACCTACCGCGACCTGCTCGAACCCTACGCGCTGCCGGTGGACCTGATCGACAACCACGACGGCAAGTTCGCCTTCGTCGGCAACGACGGCCCGGTGTTCTACTTCCGCACCGAGACCGACGCGCCGAAGGGCCGGGTCGTCGCCATCGACACCCGCAAGCCGGAGAAGAAGGAGTGGAAGACGGTCGTGGCCGAGGCGAAGGAGACACTGGAAGGGGTGAGCATCGTCGGCGGGCAGTTCGTGTGCAGCTACCTGCAAGATGCCAAGACGGTGGTGAAGCTGTTCGGGCCGGACGGCAAGCTGGTCCGCGACGTGGCCCTGCCGGGCATCGGCACCGCCGCCGGCTTCGGCGGCAAGAAGTCGGACACCGAGACTTTCTACAGCTTCAGCAGCTTCAACACCCCGACCTCGACGTACCGGTACGACATCATCACCGGCCAGAGCAAGCTGCTCAAGCAGCCGAAGGTGTCGTTCCGCCCGGACGACTACGAAGTGAAGCAAATCTTCTACGCGAGCAAGGACGGCACCCGCATCCCGATGTTCATCGGCCATAAGATGGGCGTCAAGCTGGACGGCACCAACCCGACGCTGCTGTACGGCTACGGCGGGTTCAACATCAGCCTGACGCCGGGGTTTTCCGTGAGTCGGTTGCAGTGGATGGAGATGGGCGGCGTGCTGGCGGTGGCGAACCTGCGCGGCGGCGGCGAGTACGGCGAGGCGTGGCACCGCGCCGGCACGAAGCTCCAGAAGCAGAACGTGTTCGACGACTTCATCGCGGCGGCCGAGTACCTCATCAAGGAGAAGTACACGTCGTCGCCGAAGCTGGCCATCCAGGGCGGCAGCAACGGCGGCTTGCTGGTGGGGGCGTGCATGACGCAGCGGCCGGACCTGTACGGCGCGTGCCTGCCGGCCGTCGGCGTGATGGACATGCTGCGGTTCCAGAAGTTCACCGCCGGCCGCTTCTGGGTCGACGACTACGGCAGCAGCGACAACAAGGAGGAGTTCGAGGCGCAGTTCAAGTACAGCCCGTACCACAACCTGAATCCCGGCACCAAGTACCCGGCGACGATGGTGACGACGGCCGACACCGACGACCGCGTCGTCCCCGGCCACAGCTTCAAGTTCGCCGCGCGGTTGCAGGAGGCGCACGCCGGCGGCCCGCCGGTGCTGGCCCGCATCGAGACGAAGGCCGGGCACGGGGCCGGCAAGCCGACGGCGAAGGTGATCGAGGAGGCCGCCGACCTGTGGGCGTTCCTGGTGAAGACGCTCGACTTCAAGCCGGCCGGGGTGAAGTGACGGTATCCGAGCCGGAAGCGCGAGCGACGGGTGAACGGAAGACCGTCGCTCGCGTTGTCCCCATCGTTCCGTAACCCACGGACGCCGGCGAGTGGACGCCGGCCAAGAACCAGTGGCGGGGCGATTTGATTGATCGCGAGATCGACGGGATGATCACGCCCGAGCAGCGGCTTGAACTCACCGAACTCACCATGCAACTCCGCAGGTTCGTCGATGGCCGTCCACTGGCTGGCGGTCCGCGGCCGGGCGAAGCCCGATTCGCTCGTGTAGGTCGCGGTCGAGTTCCCCGAAGGGAAACGAGGCCCGACAGCCGGATACATGCCCGAAGAAGATGTCGGGCCTCCCCGACCTTCGGTCGGCTCGACCGCGACTACAACCAGCAGACCCAGCGAGGCGCGGTCGAACTTCGCGCCCGGCGGCGGGTAAGCTAAGATGGAGGGCGTCCCGTCCGCGCCGCCGGCCCGGCGACGCCCCGAAGGACCGCCGATGCCGACCGACCCCGCCGTCGCCGCTCCCGTTCCGCCGCCGCCCCTGCCGATGCCGACCGCCGGGTCGATGTTCCGCCAGTTCGTGCAGCTCCTCGCCCTCATCGTGTCGCTGCTGCTGGTGGTGCGGACGGTGTTCGTGGAGCCGTTCGGCGTGCCGACCGGCAGCATGGCCCCGGCGCTGATCGGCAACCACCGCGAGGTCGCCTGCCCGAACTGCGACTACCCCATCGCGGTCGGGGTGCCGGACAAGCCGGACCAAGCGCAGCGGCTGGCCGTCTGCCCGAACTGCGGCCACGGCCCGATCCGGGAAACCCTGGACGGGCGGGACATCCTCGGCGACCGGCTGCTGGTGGACAAGTCCGTGTTCACCGTCCGCCCGCCCCGCCGCTGGGAAGTGGCCGTTTTCTACTCGCCGGAGCGGGGGAAGGACAGCCGGCCGTTCAGCCTCCGCGCGGTGGGCAGCCCCGGCGAGCCGTTCGTGAAGCGGGTGGTCGGGCTGCCGGGCGAAGCGATCCAGATTCGGGACGGCGACCTCCACGCGAACGGCGTCCTGTGCCGGAAAACGCTGTCACAGGTGTGGCAGACGGCGATTCCCGTGATGAGCATGGCCCACGTGCCGGCCGGCACCGGCTGGGCACCCCGGTGGGTGACGGAGGCGGTCGCGGCCGACCCGAAGCGACCGGCCGCCCCACTCGGCACCGCGTCCATCGAAGCGTCGGTACTAACCCTCGACGCCGCCGCGACCTCGGACACGGCCGTCGGCCTGACCTACCGGCACCGGAACTTGAAGACGAACAAGGACGAACCGGTCCTCGATCGACTCGGGTACAACGGCGAGGAGTGGGTCGAGCCGGCCCGCGTCCACGACTTCGCCGTCCGGTGCGAGATCGAGGTGACGGCTGGTCGGGGCCTGTTCGCCTGCCGGCTGTTCGACGGGGCCGACGCGGTGAAGGTCGAGTTGCCCGTCGCGGCGGATGCGGAGCCGCCGTACCCCGCCGTCGTCGCGCACGACGGCGGTTTGCCGCCGACGGTGGTGCCCGGAGTCCGGCTGGTGCCTGGCAAGAAGTACCGGCTGGAGTTCGCGTTCGTGGACCGGCGGGCGACGGTGGCCCTGGACGGCGTGGAACTGGCTCCACCGCTCGACCTGCCGCCCACCGCCGGCGACCGGAAGAAGGTCGAGCGGCCGCTGCAATTCGGGGTGCGCGGGGCGACCGTCGTCGTCCGCGACCTGGTGCTGCTCCGCGACATCCACTACTTCGCCGACGCCCAGCGGCACCACGCGGCCACCCCGTACCTGCTCGGCCCGGACGAGTTCTTCGTGCTGGGCGACAACGCCGGCAACTCGCACGACAGCCGCATGTGGGCGAAACCGGGCGTGCCGCGCGGGGCGTTCATCGGTAAACCGTTCCTCATCCACCAGCCGCTGAAGGCCGGGCGGGTGACGGTGAACGGGAACGACCGCCAGTACACCACCGTCGATTGGGACCGCGTAAGATTGCTGGAGTAGGTGTTGCGATCTGTCTTGGCGAACCCCGGCCGCAAGGCCGGCGGGTGTTCTTCCGTCCCACCCACGGCCCTTGCGGGCCGGGTTCGCCTTCCGACCCCGAGAGTCCCCATGCCCGCCGCCGACGCCAAAGCCCCGCCCCGCGACCACGTCCGCGAGACGCTGGAAACGCTCGTGTTCGTCGTCGTGCTGGTGCTGATCCTGCAACTGTTCGTGCTGGAGGCGTTCGTCATCCCGACCGGCAGCATGGCCGAGACGCAGCTCGGCTACCACAAGAACGTCGTCTGCCAGCAGTGCCAGTACGGGTTCCCGGTGAACTGCTCGGACGAGGTGGAGCGGCCGTCCCGCGACACCTACGTGTACGGGTACAAGTGCCCGAACTGCCAGAACGTGGGCATGGTCGATTGGAACGGCGTGGTGTCGCCGACCGGCGGCGACCGGGTGCTGGTCCACAAGGCCATGTCGGCCGACGAGCGCGGGCGGGTGGTGGTGTTCAAGTACCCCGTCGCCCCGCAGAAGAAGCAGCAGGCGCAGAACTACATCAAGCGGTGCGTCGGGTTCGGCGAGGAGACGATCGCCCTCGCCTACGGCGACCTGTACGTCACCAAGGCCCTGAAATACGCGGATCGCACGCGGCCCGACGACCCCCGTGACGAGTGGCAGGAGGCGTTCACCTTCCCCCGCGACCCGGCCGCCCTGGCCCTGTTCGCCGACGGCAAGGCGAAGGGGTTCCCCGCCGGCATCGACGGCTTCGAACTGTTCCGCAAGCCGGACGAGCTGGCGATGGCGATGCGGCGGATCGTGTCCGACAACGACTTCCAACCGGCCGACCTGCTCGGCAAGGTGCCGCCCCGCTGGGCCACCCGTCCCGGCGAAGGGGCCGGCTGGGCGGCCGAGGACGCGAAGCCGGCGAAGACGTTCACCCACCAGGGCGACGCGATCGGGTGGATCGGCTACCGCCACCTGGTGAAAGCGCGGGACGGCGACAACGCCCCGCAGAAGATCACCAACGGCATGGGGTACAACGGCGGCCTGGGCTACGGCGACTCGGACCAGCCCGCCCGGTTGCGGTCGCTCAAGTCCGATGTCGGCGGGTCGGAGAACCTCTGGGTCGGCGACCTGATGCTGGAGTGCGCCGCCAAACTGGAGGCCGGCAGCCAGCTCACGCTCGAACTGTCCAAGGGCGAACACCGGTATCAGGCCACCTTCGCCGACGGCCGGGTGACGCTCGTCCGCACCGGGCCGGGGAACTGGCCGCCGGTGACGCGGCCGACTTCGATCGGCAAGCCCGGCACCTACCAACTGCGGTTCGCCAACATCGACTGCCGCCTGCGGGTCTGGGTGAACGACACGGCCATCGACTTCGGGGCGGAGGCCGACTACCCGCCCACCGCCGACGGCAAGGAGGATCACCCGAACAACCTGGAGGCCCCGGCCGGCGTCGCCGCCAAGGGGACCGTCGCCGTGTCCGGCCTGAAGCTGTGGCGGGACACCCACTACACGCCGGACTTCTTCCGGTCGGGGACCACCCGCGACACCGTCGAGACGTACTACGTCCACCCCGGCCACTACCTGTGCCTGGGCGACAACAGCGCGCAAAGCTCGGACGGCCGCACCTGGGGCGTCGTCCCGGAGCGGCTGATGATCGGCCGTGCCGTGTTCACCTTCTGGCCGCGCCACCGCATCGGCGTCATCCGCTGAGCGTCCGGGGTGGGGCCGGTCTGCGTGCCCACCCCGGATCGAGTGGCAGGAATTCGGTCTCACAGCCCCAGCACGTCGGCCATGCCGTACCGCCCGGCCGGCTTGCCGGCCAGGAACTTGGCCGCCGCCAGCGCGCCGCGGGCGTAGCTGTCGCGGCTGCTCCCCTTGTGGACCAGCTCCATCGTCTCCCCCTGCGTGGTGAAGATGATGGTGTGCTCGCCCACGTTATCCCCGCCCCGCACCGCGTGGACGCCGATCTCGTCCGCCGTCCGCTCGCCGACCAGCCCTTCGCGGCCGTACACGATCTTCGACTGCCCCATCGCCTGCTGGACGATCTTGGCGAACTGCGCCGCCGTGCCACTAGGCGAGTCCTTCTTGTGCCGGTGGTGCCGCTCGACGATCTCCACGTCGAACCCGTTCCCGGTCAGCGCCTCGCCGGCCAACTTCGTCAGCTTGAACAGCAGGTTCACCACCAGGCTCATGCTCGGCGACAGCAGGACTGCCGTGTGGTGCGCGGCGTGGTCGATCTCGGCCAGGTGTTCCTTCTCCAGGCCCGTCGTGGCGATGACGACCGGCAACTTGCGGTCCACGCAGGTCTTCAGCACGGCCATCGTGCCGGCCGGCGCGCTGAAGTCGATGACGCAATCGACCAGCATCCCGGTCGGGATGGCGTCGGCGATGACGACCCCGTTGCGGCCGACGCCGGCCAGCTCGCCGGAGTCCTTGCCGAGGTGCGGGCTGCCGGCCGCGTCCACGGCGGCGACGACTTTCAGCGCGTGATCTTCGGCGGCCAGGGCGATCAGCCGCTGACCCATCCGGCCGGCGGCCCCGTGGATGGCGAGCGTGGTTTTCATGGGAGGAGCCTTCGCTGGAGGGAGATGCAGTCAGGATAGCAGGCGTCTTCGCCGCGACCGCCGGGAGCGCCGACCACTAACGCGCCGTGTACCCGCCGTCCACGAACAGCGTGGTGCCGGTGACGTACCCGCCGGCGTCGCTGGCCAGCATCAGCATGGGGCCGACCAACTCCGTCGGGTCGCCCCAGCGGCCCAGCGCGGTGCGGTCGGCGAACGCCTTCTTCTCGGCGTCCGACAGCAGCGACATCGGCATGTCAGTCATGAACGGCCCCGGCGCGAGGCAGTTCACCGTCACGCCGAACGGCCCCAGGTCGAGGGCGCTCGCGCGGGCCAGCCCCATCAGTGCGGACTTCGTCGCCGAGTAGACGTTCCGCTTCTCCTTCGACACCTGCCCCATGATCGACGAGATGTGGATCACCCGGCCCCACTTGCGCTCCTTCATCTGCGGCACGACCGCCCGCGTCAGGCCCATCACCGACGTGAGGTTCACCTCCACCACGCGGTCCCACGCCTCGTCGGTGATGGCGTCGATGGCCTGCGGCGCGTTCATCCCGGCGTTGTTGATGAGGATGTCGATGCGGCCCATCTTGGCCGTGGCGGTGGCGGCCAACTTCGGTAGCTCCTCGCGCACGCTCACGTCGCACACCGCGTACCCGCCCCGGCGACCGGTGCCACTCAGGATGAAGTCGAGCGCGGTCTTCAGTTCCTCCTCGCTGCGGGAGGCGATGAACACGTCCGCGCCGGCTTCGGCGAGGCCGCGGGCCATCGCCTTGCCGAGGCCCTTGTTGCCGCCGGTGACGAGGGCGACGCGGCCGGTGAGATCGAACGGGGAAGGCATGGGAGACATCCTGGGGGAGGAAGCAGACTAACCACAGAGACACAGAGACACAGAGAAAACAAGACCAAGAGAGGAGAAGAGATTTGTTCGGAAGAAAGACTCCTCTCTTCTCTCTTCCTTTTTCTCTGTGCCTCTGTGTCTCTGTGGTTAGTCCCTCTTCAGTTTTCTGTTCTACATTCAATGCGGTTTCCGTTCCGAAACGAGTGCCGTCGATGGTTTCGCCCCTGGAACTGCTCGCCACCGCCGCGTCCGCCGACGGCGGCTGGGGGTATCGCCCCGACCAGCCGGCGCACGTCGAACCGACCTGCTTCGCCGTCCTGGCCCTGGCCGCCAAGCTGGACCACGCCGCCGCCGTGGCGCGGGGACTGGCGGCCATCGAGGCGCACGCCCACGCCGACGGCAGCTACCGCCTGGCACGGGGCCGACCGCAAGCCGTCTGGCCGACGGCGCAGGTGCTGTTCGCCAAGGTCGTGCTGGCGCGGCCGTTCGGCAGGACCGCCGTGAAACTGCTGGAAATCGAGGCGAAAGTCGTGCGGGCGGAGCAGTCCGACGCCGGCGACATCGACGCCGGGCTGCTCGGCTGGCCGTGGGCCGAGGACACCTTCTCGTGGACCGAACCGACCGCCTGGGCGTGCCTCGCGCTCCGCGCCGCCGGGTTCGGCCCGCACCCCCGCGTGCAGGAAGGGCTGCGGCTGCTGATCGACCGCGCCTTCGACCACGGCGGCGCGAACTACGGCAGCCGCGTCATCCTCGGCAAGCAGACGGAGCCGATGCCCGGCCCGACGGCGGCGCTGCTGCTGGCGGTGCAAGGGGTGACGAACCAGCCCCGCATCGACGCCGCGAAAGGCTACCTCCGGGTGATCGCGGAACAGACGGTGGACCTGGAAAACCTCGCCTGGATCAAGATCGCTCTGGCCTGTCACGCGGACGACGCCACGACCCGCGAGCTGCTGCCGAAACTGGACGGCAAGATTCGCGCGGCGCTGGACTTCGAGACGACCGCGACCGCCGGCCTGACCGCCGGGCCGCTCCGCCTCGCGCTCGCCGCGCTCGCGCTGGACACCGCGAACCGCAACCCATTCGAGCTGACCGACACGCCGACCGTGGCGGCCTCCGCCGTCGTCGGCAGCACCCGGAAGTCGGCCGCCGACGCGCCGAGCCGAGCCACCGGCGAGAAGACCGGCTTCCTCGGCCGCATCCGCCAGCGGTTCCGCAACGTGTTCGTCAACGGCCTGGCGGCGATGCGTCCGCTGCCGCAATCGTCGGCGATCCACATTGCCAAAGCCGATGACTACGACGCGCCACTCGCGGACATCTTGGCGGCGCAATACGAACACTTCAAACTCCTGGTACCGGTCGCCGGCAAGCGAGTCGTGTTGAAGCCGAACCTGGTGGAGTTCAATCCGGACAAGGTCATCAACACCGACCCGCGGTTCATCGACGCCGTGATCGTGTTCCTGCAACGGCAGGGCGCGGCCGAGGTGATCGTCGCCGAGGGGCCGGGGCACTGCCGGAACGTGCAATTCCTGGTAAATTCGAGCGGCCTGGGCGACGTGCTGCGCCGCCGCAACGTGCGCTTCGTGGACGTCAACCACGACGAGCCGGTGAAGGTGACGAACCTCGGCCGCACGACCGGATTGGAGTCGCTGTATCTGTCCCGAACGGTCGTCGAAGCGGAGGTGTTGATCTCGTTGCCGAAGTTGAAGACGCACCACTGGGCGGGTGCGACATTGAGTCTGAAGAACCTGTTCGGCACGCTGCCGGGCATCTGCTACGGGTGGCCGAAGAACGAGCTGCACTGGCGCGGCATCCCGAACAGCATCGTCGATATCGCGCTCACCCGCACCCCGCACCTGGCCATCGTGGACGGCATCGTCGGCATGGAGGGCGACGGCCCGCTGGCCGGCACCGCCCGCCACGTCGGGGCACTGGTCATGGGCCACGACTTGCTGGCGGTGGACGCGACCTGCTGTCGGCTGATGGGCCTGCCGCCGGAGCGGTTGCCGACGCTGGTGCTGGCCCACCAGAAGCGGCTCGGACGGCTGGCCGAAGCCGACATCCCGCAACTCGGCGAAGCGATTGCCGCCCTCGCCCAGGACTTCGAGATGCCGCCGGACATCGAGAAGCAACTCCTGCCGGGGCCGGCGTTGAGCCGCGAGCCGTCCGCCGTAAGCTGAGCCGCAGCTGCCTTCCGCTCGAAGCCCTCCGTTGTTGGCGGACGGCTGCCGCGCCCGCAACACCTCGCGCATGCGTCGATTCGCCGATTCCGTGGGCGCACCCTCGACGCGGAACCCCTTCTCACCCCGCCGGGCCATCTGGTAGACTGGTAACACCTCACCCCGCCGGGCCGTCCGTCATGACTCGCGCCGTGCTGCTGCTGCTCGCCGTGCCCGCCCTCGCCTCCGCCGCCGAGCCGACGCCGAAGCAACTGGAGTTCTTCGAGAAGAAGATCCGCCCGGTGCTGACCGAGCAGTGCGGCCAGTGCCACGGCGACGCGGCGGCGAAGGCGAACAAGCTCAAGGGCGGGCTGCTACTGGATACCCGCGCCGGCATCCTGGCCGGCGGCGACAGCGGCCCGGCGGTGGTGCCCGGCAAGCCGGCCGACAGCCTGCTCCTGCAATCCCTGACTTACGACCACGACACCAAGATGCCGCCGAAGGGCCAGCTGCCCGACGCGGCGGTCGCCGACTTCCGCCAGTGGATCGCCGACGGCGCGGCCGACCCCCGCACCGGTGACGCGAAGAAGCGGCAGGTCGGCATGAGCGTCGAGGACGGCAAGAAGTTCTGGGCTTACAAGCCGGTCAAGGGGAGCGCGGATCGCATCGACACCCTGATCGGGGCGCGATTGGACAAGGCGGGATTGAAGCCCGCGCCGGCGGCCGATCCCGCGACCCTGCTCCGCCGGTTGTCCTTCGACCTGACCGGCCTGCCGCCGACGCCGGAGCAACTCGCCGCGTTCAAGCCGGCCGACTACGAGAAGGCGGTGAACGAGTTGCTGGCGTCGCCCGCGTTCGGCGAGCGGTGGGGCCGGCACTGGCTGGACGTGGCCCGGTTCGGCGAATCGCTCACGCTCCGCGGGTTCATCCTGCCGGACGCCTGGCGGTATCGGGATTTCGTCATCGACGCCTTCAACGCCGACATGCCGTTCGACCAGTTCGTCCGCGAGCAACTGGCCGGTGATTTGCTCCCCACCGCCGACCCCGCCGCCCGCCGCCGGCAACTGGTCGCCACCACCTTCCTCGCGCTGGGTAACACGAACCTGGAAGAGCAGGACAAGAAGCAACTCCGCATGGATCACGTCGATGAGACGCTGGATGTCATCACGAAAAGCTTCCTCGCGCAGACGGTGACGTGCGCCCGCTGCCACGACCACAAGTTCGACCCCATCCCGACCAAGGACTACTACGCGCTCGCCGGCATCCTGCGGAACGTCAAGGCGATGGAGCATTCCAACGTGTCCAAATGGGTGGAGGTGCCGCTGCCGCAAGACCCGGCCGCCGAAGCCGACTACAAGGCGCACGAGGAGAAAGTCGCCTGGCTGCAAGGCCGCATCAAAGCCGCCAAGGCCAAAGGCGGGGCCGTTGCCACCGCGAAAGGCGTGCTGGCGGTGGCGGACGTTCCCGGCGTCGTCATCGATGACACGGCGGCCAAGAAGGTCGGCACCTGGCAGCCGTCCACGCACTCCGGCGTCTACATCGGCGACGGGTACGTCCACGACCAGGACGGCGGCAAGGGCGAGAAGACGCTCACCTTCGCCGCCGACTTGCCGACCGGCAAGTACGAGGTGCGGCTGGCGTACTCGCCCGGCACCAACCGCGCGGAGAAGGTGCCCGTCTCCGTCATGAGCGCCGACGGCGAGAAGGACATCACCGTGAACATGAAGGCCACCCCGCCGCTGGACGGCCGGTACATTTCGCTCGGCGAGTTCACCTTCGAGAAAGGCGGCCAGAGCTTCGTCCTGGTGTCCAATGAGGGTACGAAAGGCCACGTCACCGCCGACGCCGTGGTGTTCCTGTCGCTGGACAAGAAGAAGGACGAACCGAAGGCCCAGAAGCCCACCGACCCGAAAGCGAAGCCCGCCGACGACGTGACCATGCTGGAGGCCGAGTTGAAGAAACTCCAAGGCCTGAAGCGGCCGACCGCGATGACCGTCGTGGAAGAGGCGAAGATCGAGGACGCCAAGGTCCACATCCGCGGGCTGGTCGGCAACCAGGGGACGACGGTGCCGCGCGGCTTCCTGCAAGTGGCCACCGTCGGGCCGATGCCGGTGCTGCCGTCGAACCAGAGCGGGCGGAAGGAACTGGCCGCGTGGATCGCCTCGGCGGACAACCCGCTGACCGCCCGCGTGTTCGCCAACCGCGCCTGGCACTGGCTGCTCGGCAGCGGCCTCGTGCGAACCGTGGACAACTTCGGCACCACCGGCGAGTTGCCCAGCCACCCGGAGCTGCTGGACACTCTCGCGGCCGGGTTCGTCGCCGACGGCTGGAGCGTCAAGAAGCTGCTGAAGCGGATCGTGCTGAGCGAAGCGTACCGCCGGGCGAGCGTGACCGACCCGGCTTCGCCGCTGGTAAAGGCCGACCCGGAGAACCGGCTGCTCGGCCGGGCCAACCGCGTGCGGCTGGACGCCGAGAGCCTCCGTGATGCGATACTCGCCGTGTCCGGTAAACTCGACCCGGCGCGGGGCGGGCCGACGTTCGCCGCCACGGTGAACGCCGACTACGGGTTCGCCCACACGTCGCTCCGCCGCAGCGTCTATTTGCCGGTGTTCCGCAACGCCCTGCCGCCGATCTTCGACGCCTTCGACTTCGCCGACCCGAGCGTGGTCGTCGGTGCCCGCGCGGTCAGCACCGTCGCCCCGCAAGCACTGTATTTGCTGAACGACCCGTTCCCGATTTCCCAGGCGAAGGCGGCGGCGGAGCGGCTACTCGCCGAGACGTTGCCGACCGACGCGGCGCGACTGGATCGCCTCTACCAGCGCTGTCTCGGTCGCACCCCGACCGCCGGCGAGCGGGCCATCGCGGCGAAGTTCCTGGCCAAATCGCCGGCCGACGGATGGGCGGGACTGTTTCACGCAGTTTTCGCTTCGGCCGAGTTCCGCTTCCGGGAGTAGGGCACATCGGATCCGAAGGACGTGTTCTGCTCGCTCCGCGAGCGGTCTTCGACTCCGGCACCCGACCGCTCGCGGA
>JAYUFU010000358.1:0-12669 GCA_043738505.1 Fimbriiglobus sp.
CTCGGCGGGAGCCTCGCCCTCCCGTCCAGCCTAGAACACGTTTGCCCCTCCCACCGGACCCGCCCGCCCATGCCCGTCGCCGTGATCGTGCTGGCCGAACTGTTCGGCACGTCGCTCTGGTTCACCGGCAACGCCGTGGTGCCGGACCTGGAACGCGCGTGGGGGCTGTCGCCCGCGTCGGCCAGCTGGCTGCTCATCGCCGTGCAGCTCGGCTTCATCGCCGGCACGCTGACCCTCGCCGCGACGGGCCTCGCCGACCGCTACCGCGCCAGCCGCGTGTTCTTCGCGGCCTCGCTTCTTGGGGCTTTCGCCAACCTCGGCTTCGCGCTCCTCGCCGACGGGTTCGCGGTCGCGGTCGCCTTCCGCTTCCTCACCGGCATCGCCCTGGCCGGCATCTACCCGCTCGGCATGAAGCTGGTGGTGACGTGGGCACCGGATCGCGCCGGGTCGGCGCTTGGCTGGCTGGTCGGCGCGCTGACCGTCGGAACGGCGTCGCCGTTCCTCATCCGGCACGTCGGCTTGGGCTGGGACTGGTCCGTCGTCGCCGGCGTGTCCTCGGCGTTGGCGGTCCTGGGCGGCGGCATGGTGCTGCTGCTGGGCGACGGCGGGACGCGGAAAGCCGGGGCGAACGTGAAGTGGGGCGAGGCGTTCGACTCGTTCCGGGTGCCGGCGTTCCGCGCGTCAGCCCTGGGCTACTTCGGTCACATGTGGGAACTCTACGCCTTTTGGAGCTTGGTGCCGAAGCTCACGGCCGGCGATCCGCTGACGGCGTTCGCGGTCATCGCCGTCGGTGCGGTCGGGTGCGTCGGAGGCGGCTGGCTGAGCCGTCGCGTCGGCGGCTGGAACGTGGCGCGGTACGCGCTCGCCGGATCGGGACTGATGTGCGCCGCGTTCCCGCTGGTGCCAGACCCCGTCACGCACACCGTGCTGCTGATCTGGGGGCTGATGGTCGTGGCGGATTCGCCGCAGTTCTCGGCGTTGTCGGCGAAAGCTTGTCCGCCGCACGCCGTCGGTGGAGCGCTGGCCCTTCAGAACGGCCTCGGCTTCCTGATCACCGTCGCGTCGATCCAACTGTGCGGGCTACTCTGGCCGACGTTCGGCGCGTTCACCGTCTGGTTCCTGCTCCCCGGCCCCGTCTTCGGCCTGTGGGCCATGCGCCGCGCGGGGTGATTCTTCCCCGAAGCCGAGCTACAACAGCAGCCGCGTGCCGGGGGCGAGGCGTTTGAAACCGGTCAGCAAAACCGCCCACGTCGGCCAGCCGAGTGCGATCACCCCGACAACCGTACCGGCGACGAGGACAGCCAAGACGAGCGGGTTGGCGAGGACGAAGCGCATCAGACGCCACCAGTCCGCGTGACGAACAAGCCCGTGATACGTGTGACCACACCCTGGGCGACGCGCGTACCGCCCTCGTGGCAGTAGAACCGCACGCCGACGGCAATCCGTTGACGGTGGACTTCGACCCGCAACTCGTCCGACAGAATCCGCATTCGAGCCACCAACTCCTCGTCCTTCGGGAGCGGGATGCCGTCGGCGAACGGCTCTCCATCCGAGGCGAGAAACTCCGGCCAAATCATGTACAGCATCGGCGGGTTGGGGCCGTCGTCGGCGTAGGCGAAGTCCCACCGGATGCCGTTGAACGCGGCCGTCCGTCGGCCGCCCTCCTTCGCCATGAAGATGCGGATGGTCGCTTCGAAGTCGTGCGGCAGCGGGCGGCTCACGGTTCCTGCCCCAGTGGTCGGTGCCGTCGGGAGTGGAGTTCCTCGGCTTCCTTCCGCAGTTCGTTCCAGTCCCAGAACTCGTCGCCCTCCTCGGACTCCTTGGCGATCGTTTCCAGCCGTTCGGCGGCCAGCTTGCACAACTCGTCGAACTGCGCGGCGTCGCACGGCCAGACGTAGCAACTGTACGCGAGTCGCACGACCACCCACGCGGCGGCGCGGGCCTCTTCCTCCGAATCACCGCGCAATCCGGCCATCACCCGCTCATGGAAGCCGGGTGGGAACAGTTCGGCGAAGAAGTCCGCCGCCGCGTCGTTGTCCCACGGGTTGTGGCCCCAGGCTCCCATGTGTCGGCCCTCCCGGTCAGTTCTTCGCTTTCGGCTTAAGTTTCGCCTTCGCCTTCGACTCCGCCACGGCAGTCGTTCCCGCCGCCAGGGCCTCGACCTTCGCCCACAGCTCCGGCGGCACCGGCATCACCGACAGCCGGGCCTGCTTCACCAGTTCCCATTCGGCGAACACCGGATCGGCCTTGATCGCCGCCAGGGTGACGGGGTTCGCCAGCTTCCGCAGCGGCTTCACCGGCACGGCCACTTCCTTCGGGTCGTCCGCGTCCACGACCGGCGGGCCGGTCACTTCCATGACGCCGACGACGGCCTTCTCGTCGCCGGTGTGGTAGAAGAAGGCGAGATCGCCGGCGGCGCACGTCCGCAGGTGTTTCAGGGCGAGCGGGTTGGCCACGCCGTCCCAAAACGTCTGCCCATCCGCCTCCAGTTGCGAATACGGGTAGCAGTCGGGTTCCTGCTTGAACAGCCACAGGGCCATGCCGGTTCCTCCCAGGCGGTGACAGTCCCAATAGGATACCCGCCTTACCCGCCGGAGTGAAACCCCATGCTCAGCTGGCTCGGCAACGTGCGGCGGGCCGTCGGCAGCATCGCCCACGGCTTGTACGTCACCCTGTGGTACGCCGTCCAGAGTTACCGGCGGAAGGCGTTCACCCAGTACTTCGAGTACCCGGAGAAGCCGGTCCCCATCCGCCCCCGGTATCGCGGGTTCCACCGGTTCGACCTGACCGCGTGCATCGGCTGCGACAAGTGCGCCCGCGCCTGCCCGGTGGACTGCATCTACATCGACAAGGAGAAGGCGGTCCCGCCGGCGAAGGGGTTCGTGGTGACGGGGTTCGCCATCGACTACACGAAGTGCATGTTCTGCGCGCTGTGCGTGGACCCGTGCCCGGCCGAGTGCATTTTCATGGGCAGCACCCACGACATCAGCACGTACACCCGCGACGGGTGCGTGGTGGATTTCGCCAAGCTGCCGCTCGGCGTGGCCTGGGGGCAGGACACGCTGAACCCGACGGCCGTGCAGGAGTCCAAGCGCGTGAGCTTGCCGGTCTGGACGAAGGCAGGGGCGTGACCCGTTTCGGATTTCGCAAGCCTTCCATCTGAGCAGTTGGCCCCCGAGTCCGTGACGACCGCTTGTGAACGCGAGCCTGAGGATAAGCGATTTCTTATCCGGGGTTCATGTTCCACTTAACTGGGCCGGGTATTGTGAACGATGTCGGGATGGCCAAACCCGCATCGGGAAGGGCCGATCCCGGCGGACCGATCAGGAGCGACACATGCGTCAGTTGGCGTTCGCCGCCGTTGCGGCGTTGGTGCTGGGTGCGACCGCATCGGCGGCCGAGAAGATCGCGCTCGACAAACTCCCGAAGGCGGTCGCCGACGCCGTCGCCAAGCGGTTCCCGAAGGCCGAGATGAAGTCGGCGGCGAAGGACGGGGCGGGCGACGACGCCGTGTACGAGGTGGCGCTCAAGGACGGCGGCAAGGGCATCGACGTGTCCGTCACCGCCAAGGGCGCGATCACCCAGTTCGAGCAGGAGCTGGCGTTCAAGGATCTCCCGAAGGCGGTGGCCGAGACGTTCGCCGCCAAGTACCCGAAGGCCGCGTACACCATCATCGAGGCGGTCGTCACCGTCAAGGACGGGAAGGAGACGCTGACTTACTACGAGGCCGTGCTGGTGACGGCCGACAAGAAGACGCTCGAGGCCGAGGTGCTGCCCGACGGCAAGTTCAAGGCGGAGATCGACAAGACCCCCAAGAAGAACTGACAGTCGCCCCCCACGGGACCGCCATGAGCGTCCGCATCCTACTCGTCGAGGACGAACGGGCGATCGGCGACTTCGTCGTCCGCGGCCTGCGGGAGGAGGGGTTCACCGTCGAGTGGGCGACCGACGGCGAGTCCGGCTGGCAGCACCTGCGGACGCAGGAGTGGGACGTGGTGCTGCTCGACTGGTGGCTCCCCGGCCAGGACGGGCTGGCCGTCCTGAAGAAGCTTCGCCAGGCCGGGTGCGAGACGCCGGTGCTGATGCTGACCGCCCGCGACGCGGTGTCGGATCGCGTCCGCGGGCTGGACGGCGGGGCCGACGACTACCTGTGCAAGCCGTTCGCGTTCGAGGAGCTGCTGGCCCGCGTGCGGTCGCTCGCCCGCCGCCCCGGCCGCCGCGCCGACACCACCCTGACCTACGCCGACCTCCGCCTCGACCTGGTCACCCACCGGGCGGATCGGGGCGGCCGCCGGCTCGACCTGTCCGCCAAGGAGGAGGCGCTGCTCGTCTTCTTCCTGCGGCACCCGGACGAGGTGCTGAGCCGCACCCGCATCTACGAGGCGGTGTGGGACGACCGGTACGACGGCCTGTCGAACACGCTCGAGGTCCACGTCATGGAGATCCGCAAGAAGCTGGAGGCCCACGGCCCGCGGCTGATCCGCACCGTCCGCGGCCGCGGGTACGCCCTGGGGGCCGAACCGGAGTGACCGCGTGACCCTGACCGCCCGCCTGTCGCTGTTCTTCCTCGCCGCCCTGGCCGCCGTTCTGGCCGCCTTCTCGGTCGCCCTCTACCTACTCGCCGACCGCCACCTGCACCGGCAACTGGACGACCAGTTGGGGGCGGCCGCGCGGACCCTGGCGTCGGCCGCCGACGTGGAACCGGACGGAGTGGAGTGGGAGGCACACGGCCGTCCGCTCGCCCTCGCGCGGGGGGCGTTCGGCGACGACCTGCACTGGGCGGTGGCCGCCGAGGACGGGCGGGTGATCGACGGCTCCGCGCGGGCCGGGTCGCCGGAGCTGCTGGCGGCGGCGGACGCCGGCTTCCGGAGCGGACACCGCAACCCCCGCCGGGTGGACCACGCCGGCGGCGGGTGGCAGGTGGCGCGAGTCCGGCTCGCGCACGAATCGTCGCCGCCCGGCCCGCCCAAGCCGGAGAAGCACGCCGCCCTGGTGCTGACCGTGGCGGTCCCGCTCGAACCGATCCACGCGACGCTCCGCACCCTCGCTGCCGCCCTCGCCGGGTTGACGGCGGTCGTTCTCGCCGCCGCCCTGGTCGCCGCCCGCGCGGTCTGTCGCCGCGCGCTGGCTCCGGTCGCGCGGATGGCCGCCGCCGCCCGCGCGATGGGCGCGGCCGACCTGACCGACCGCCTGCCGACGCCGGCCACGACCGACGAACTGGCCGACCTGGCGGCCGCCTTCAACGGCGTGCTGGACCGGCTGGGAGAGGCGTTCGCGCGGGAGCGGCGGTTCGCCGGCGAAGCGTCGCACCAGCTCCGCACCCCGCTGGCCGCGCTCATCGGCCAAGTCGAGGTCGCCCTGCGACGAGACCGCGCGGCCGAGGAGTATCGGCGGGTGCTGGGGGCCGTCCTGGACCAGGGCGGGCGACTGCGGCGGGTGGTCGAGGCGCTCCTCTTCCTGGCCCGCTCGGAGGCGGACGCGGGGCTGCCCGGCCGCGAGCCGGTGGACCTCGTCGGGTGGGTCCGCGACCGGGTGCGGGGGTGGGCCGGCCACCCGCGCGGCGGCGATCTGGCGTTCGCGTCGCCCGACCACGAGCCGACCTGGGCGGCCGTCCACCCGGACCTGTTCGGCGAGCTGATCGACGCCGTGATCGACAACGCGCTGAAGTACAGCCCCCCCGACACGCCGGTGGTCGCGCGGGTCGGTCGGGACGCGGCCGGCGCGTGGGTGGAGGTCGAGGACCGGGGGTGCGGCATCGCGGCGGCCGACCTGCCGCACCTGTTCCGGCCGTTCTTCCGCTCCGAGGCGGCGCGGGCCGGCGGGGTGCCCGGCGTCGGGTTGGGGTTGGCGGTGGCCACCCGGATCGCGGCCGCCCTGAGCGGGTCGATCGCGGTGGAAAGCGAGGCCGGACGCGGCTGCCGGGTCCGCGTCCGACTGCCGGCGACCACCGCCCCGTTCGAGGACGTTGGACCGTCGCGGGAGGAAACACTCCCGACGCTCGTGTCGCTTGCGGGCGGTGCCTCCGGTGAACCTCTCCCCCGCGCCGTGGGGCGCGAGGTGGGGCGGGGCTGGCCGAACTGAGACGCCGCCACCGGGTCGGCCGCCGCCGCGTCCGGTGGCGGGAGATGCAGACGGACGCGGTGGAACTGCGGGTCGGGGCAGTGGCCCGGCCCGCCGTCGCGCGGGTGGCTCGGGGCGGGCGTCCCGAAGGCGGACGCCGTACTGGGGAAGAACTGGCATCCCACCTCCCCTCGCTGAGGGTTCGCTTGCGTACTCTGCTCGCTCCGCGAGCGGTCTTCGTTCGGGCTGGTGGAAGTGCTCGGCTCGCTCCGCGAGCGGTCTTCGGTTTGCGCACCCAAGACCCGCTCGCGGAGCGAGCAGAGCACTTCCACCTCGTCGCCGTCGTCCGGCCATTCGTAGACCGAGTCGAGCGACCACTTGCCCCGCATCCGCTCCTTTTCCTGCTTCAAGATCGCCATCGCGGCGCGGAACCGGTCGCCGGGACAGCGGGCGCGCAGCCCCTGCCGTCGCCCTTTGGCGATGAGCAGGAGACAGGCGATGTCCACGGGCTTGGGTGTGGCGACGGGCATGGGACGCCCTCCGGAAGGAGTCTACAGGACAACTATGCACCACAAATGAACAAAAGTCAAGCAAAGTGGACGGAATTGCAGAAATAGTTGTCGTGCGTATACTTCCCCGGCGAACCGGCGGCGTGAGCCGCCTGGGTGACGCACCACCCGGTTGGCGCGTCGGACGCCTTCGAGCCGGTGCCCGACGAGGATCACCGTCGTCTCCCCCGTAGAGCCAAGAGGGCGTTGAGGACGGTGGCCTGGCGGGATCGACGGGTCCGTGACGCTCCGCATTCGGCGAGGGTGAGGCGGTCGTGGTGACGGCTCGGCCAATACTGACGGCGTGCGAAGGAAGGCGAGCGGGAACTGTCCATCGAGCGAGGCGCGATTCCGCATGACGATTGGGGAATTGATACTGCGGCGGCTCGACGAGACGACCCCGGCACTCAATTCAGCCGCTTCGCCGCGTGAAACGATGCCGTATGGCCTCTGAAGGGAGCGACACAGCCGAGCCGAGCTTGAACCGCCGAGACGCCGAATCCGCCAAGAACGAGGGAGTTCTTTCTCGGCGGACGCGGCGTCTTGGCGGTTCAATCTGTGACTTGCCGAAGACACTCCCTTGCGGTCGTGGCTCGTCCGGTCGGGGTCAGATCTTCAGCACGCCGGTGCTGTCGCCGAAGGACTTGGCCGGCGCGCCGACCCGCTCGAACAGCGCCAGGTACAGGTTCATCAGCGGGGTGTTGAACTTGAACTTCAGGTGCCGGCCGCCCTCGACGGTGCCGCCGCCGCCGCCGGCCAGCAGGATCGGCAGGTCGTCGTGGTTGTGCCGGTTGCCGTCGCCGATGCCGCTGCCGTACACCAGCATCACGTTGTCCAGCAGAGTCGTGCCGTCCTTCTCCTTCACCGCTTGCAGCTTGCCCAGCAGGTAGGCCAGTTGCTCGACGTGGAAGGCGTTGATCTTCTGAATCTTCGCCTGCTTGTCGGCGTTGTTGCCGTGGTGCGACAGGTCGTGGTGGCCGTCCGACACGCCGATCACCGGGTACGGCTTGTTGCTGCCGTCGTTGGCGAACGGCAGGGTGACGACCCGCGTCAGGTCGGTCTGGAAGGCCAGCACCATCAGGTCGCACATCAGCCGCATGTGATCGACGACGGCCTTCGGGGTGCCGGTCGGGGCGGCCATGTCCGGCTTCGGCACCGGCTTCTGTTCGGCCCGCGCCTTCCGCATCTTCTCGATGCGGATCTCGACCTCGCGGACGGCGGTCAGGTATTCGTCCAGTTTCCGCTTGTCGCCGCCGCCGAGGGTGGCCCCCAGCCCCTTGGCGTCCTCGGTCACGAAGTCGAGGACGCTCTGGCTGTAGGCCTCCCGCTTGGCGCGGGCGGCGGCCACGTCCTTCGGGTCGTTCCCGCCGAACAGCCGCTCGAACACCGCCTTCGGGTCGGTCTCCTTGGCGTTCGGCGTGTTCTCGCTCCGCCAGCTCATGTTGTTCGAGTACGCGCAGCTGTAGCCGGAGTCGCAGTTGCCGGCCTGGTTGCCGCGCTCGATGCCGAGTTCCAGCGACGGGAAGCGGGTGGCCTCGCCGACGACGGCGGCGACGTGCTGGTCGGCCGACATGCCGACCTTGATGTCCGCGCCGTGCGTCTTGCGGGGTTGCCGGCCGGTGAGGAACGCCGACATGGCGCGGGCGTGGTCGCCGGGGCCGTCGCCGTTGGCGCGGGCCTTGTCGAGGGTCAGGCCGGACAGCACGTTCAGCCGGCTCTTGTACGGGTCGAGCGCGGCCAGGCTGTCGGGCAGCTTGCCGAGCGCGCCTTCGGCACCGGGCGTCCACGCCGGCATGTGGATGCCGTTGGGGACGTACATGAAGGCCACCCGCTTGACCGGGCCGACGGCGGACGCCGACGGGGTCGGGCCGGCGAAGGCCAGGGAGTCGAGCAGCGGCAGGGCGACGGCCGTGCCCAGCCCTTTCAGCACCGTTCGGCGGGAAATCGGGCGGGTCATGGTCAATCGCTCCTGGACGTGCGGGTTGGTGGGTGGTTCGTGTGTCGGGAGAATTCAATCAATCCGGAACACGGATGACACGGATGGAAGTCAGGATCAAAACCGGGATCGATCACCAGGAGTCAGGAATCAGGGAACAGAAGTCAAGAGGCCCTTAGTTATCCCTTCCTTCCGACTCCTGCCTCTTGCCCCCTGACTCCTGATGTTCGATCCTCTTCATCCCGGCTTTGATCCTCTTCATCCGTGTTCCTCTTCTCGATTCGTTCTCGGTGTCTTCCTACTCCGCCCGTTTCGCCTGGCGCTTCTGGAACGGGTCCGATTCCGCGATGGCGAGAACGAGGGCGGACACGCTGTCCCCCCCGGCTTTCAGTTTGGCGACGAGGGCATCCAGGGCACACTTGTCATAGTACTCGAGTCCGCGGCCGAGGGCATAGGTCAGCAGTTTCTCGGCCAGGCAGCGGCGGAACAGGTCGGCCTTGCCGAGCAGGATTTTCCGCAACTCGCCGGGGCCGTCGAACTTCGCCCCGTCCGGCAGCACGCCGCTGGCGTCGATCTTGTCCTTGCGGTCCTCGGTCCGCCACTCGCCGATGCCGTTGAAGTTCTCCAGGCCGAAGCCGAGCGGGTCCAACTTGGCGTGGCAGGTGGCGCACGCCGGGTTCGCCCGGTGCTGCTCCGTCTGCTGGCGAATCGTCCCCGTCAGCGGGGTGGCTTCCAACTGCGGCACGTCCGGGGCGGGCGGCGGCGGCGGGGTGCCCAGCAGGTTGTCCAGCACCCACTTGCCGCGCTTCACGGGCGAGGTGCGGGTCGGGTTGGAGGTCACCGTCAGCACGCTGGCCATCGTCAGGATGCCACCGCGCCGGTCGTCGGGCAACGTCACCTTCTCGAAGTCGGTCCCCTTGAACTTGGTCAGCTTGTAGTGGACGGCCAGCCGGGAGTTCACGAACGTGTAATCCGAGTCGAGGAACTCCGTCACCGGGCGGTCGTTCCGCACCACGTACTCGAAGTACAGTTCCGCCTCGCGGATCATGGCCTTCCGCAGCGGCTCGTCCCAGTTCGGGTACGTCGTCGGGTCCGGGGCCGCCGTCTGCACGCTCCGCAGCATGAGCCACTGGCCGGCGAAGTTGTCGGTCAGCGCGACGGCCTTCTTGTCCTTGAGCATGCGGGCGATCTGCGCCTTCAGCACGCCGGGCTTCCGCAGTTCGCCCTTGTCGGCGAGGCGGTACAACTCCTCGTCCGGCATGGTCGCCCAGAGGAAATAGCTCAGCCGGGTCGCCAGTTCGTACTCGTTCAGGGTGCGGGCGGTTTCGCCGGTCTTCGGGTCGTCCTCGATGCGGAACAGGAAGTGCGGCGACACCATCACCGCTTTCATCGGCAGCTTGATCGCCTGCTCGAACGGCTCGCCCTTCCCGGCCGCGAGGTCGTACAGCTTCATCAGCCGAACCAGTTCAGCGGGCTTCACCGGGCGGCGGTAGGCGCGGCGGGCGAACTCGGTCAGCGTCTTCTCGGCGGCGACCTTGTCGGCCACGCCGTCGCTGGGGCGGTGGGCGAGGACGAGTTTCGTCGAGTCCGGCAGCGGCTTCTCGACCTTCCCGAACGGGCCTTCGATCTCGATGTGGACCACGCCGAGGGTGCGGAACTTCTTGGCCGCGTCCTTCTCGTCCTTGTCCTCGAACGGGTTGACGAACCCGGCCGCGACCCGCCGCTCGCCGGCCAGCACCTTCACCTTCGCCTCGACCGTCACCGGCTTGTCGGTCGGGGCCTCGACGGCGAACTCCTTCTGGTCCTTGCCGTCGATGCGGATGACCAACTTCGGCGCGGCGTCGCCGACTTTCGTGCCCCACGTCCGCACGCGGATGGCGTACTCGCCGTCGGCTTGGAAGTTGAACTTCTCGACGAACGCCGCCCCGTCCGTGGTGAACGTGATCTTCACCGGTTCGCGGCTCTTGGACCCGCGCGGCACCGCCTGAAGCTGCTGGGCGCGAAACGTCTGCTTCTCCGACTTCACCGGTTCGAGCGAGACGATCGCCGTCTCAAGCACCTTGTCCGCTGCCGCCAGGTACTTCTCGATCATGATGGGCTGGAGCGACAGCACGTCGCCGATGTTGTCGAACCCGTATCCCACGTCGTCGGAGGGGAAGTCCTCCGCCGGCTTGAAGTCCACCCCGCACAGGTCGCGGACGGTGTTGTTGTACTCGGCCCGGTTCAACCGCCGGAGCGTCACCCGGCCGGCGTCGGTGGGGGCGGTGCAGTCGATCCGGGTGATGTCGCCGACGGCCCCGACGAACCCCGCCCGCTCCTCCTTCGTCGGCTGCGGCAGCGGCTGCCCTTTCTTCTTCTTGGGCGGCATGGACCCGTCGGCCACGACGCCCGGCACCATCTCCCACACCTTGCGGTCCTTCTTGACATCGGCGTCGCTCTTGTACGCATCGAGCGCCACGCCGGCGGCCTGGTCGTCCGCGTTGTGACAACTGGTGCAGTACTTCGCCAGGAACGGCTTGAGCTTCGTGCCGAAAGCGTCCGCAGTCGGCTTGGCGGACGCAGCGGGCGTGTCCGCCGGAGTGGGGGTGCGGTGTTCCGCCGCCGAAACGGTCGATCCGATGCGGCCGGTGCTACCCGGCAAGACGAGCGCCAGCGCCAAGGTGACACCGGCGCAGGTGACGGCACCGGCGAAAAGCAGTTGGGACCGAAGCGACATGCCGTGCGAACCTCGGACGAAGCGACCGGGCAGGGGGAAGAGAAACCGGGCGGGGAACCGTCTATCGCGCATCATCGCGGGTGGTCACGGCAATACACGAGTAGAGTAGCCGAGAAAGGCGGGCGGGACAAATGAAAAAGCGAGGAGGAATCGAGCCGGCAATGCACTCAGGGCTACTCGGAGATTGAAGGTGGGGCGTTGAGCAGGTCGAGGGCGCGGTCGGGGAAGGCGGCCCTTCTCGATGCCCCGTGGTCCCGCGTCGGCCCCAGCAACCGGGCGGCGTCGGCCACCCGCCGGCCCTGGCGGGTGATCCCGGACACCGCCTCCGCCGCCGTCACCCCGTTCGCCGTCCGCTCCCGCACCCGCCGGAACACCTGCCCCACCGCCGGCCACCCGGCGTCCCGCAGGTACTCGTTCCGCCAGGTGGTGGTGGTGATCGTCCGCCGCCCGATCCGCCCGTGCCCCTGACACCGCGACGTGGCCGTCTCCCGTCCCGGCGGCCGCGGACGGTCTTGCCGTCGAGGGCGATGTGGTCCCAGCCGTCGGCGTGGCGGTCGGCCAGCCACTCGCCGATCAGCCGGTCCCCATGATCGGCGTCGAGTTCGGCGAGCAGGTTGGTGAACGTGTTGGCACAGGGCCTCTTGCCGTGCGGAAGCCGAGGGCGTGGCCGAGGCGGTGTTTGCGGAGGCGACCGAACGGGGCGATGGCGGTGCATCCGGCGAGGGTGGCCACCAGACACGGAGTCAGCAACGGGACGAGTTGGTACTGCCGCCCCTTGCGATCTCGCGGGTCGGTCCGTTCGGCCAGGCGGTCGAGGAGCGACGGGGCGGGCCGGGACGGCTTCCGGGTGCGGAGACAACCAGATCCCTCAGTCGCCCAACTTCGCCAACCTCAACCGCTGAGTAGCCCTGGCAACGCACCCGGTTTCCGCTAGGCGCGACGGGGTGCGGGTGGGTATAAGCGCGTCGGGCAATGACACGATCTCCACGGAGGGAGTCCCGATGCGTGCATGGATTCTGGGCGTCGCGCTGGCCGCCGCGACCGGCGGCGGGGTGGCGCTCGTGCTGGCCGGGAAGCCGGACCCGTCCCACTGCGGGCCGTGCGTGGAGGCGATACCGGCGACCGACTGCGGCGCGGACGGGTGCCCGAGTTGCAAGCCGACGCCGCCGTCGGACGCGACCGATCTGACCGACGTGTCGGCCCTACTAGCCGGGTCGGTGGACACCTCCCGTCCGCGCGTCTCGTTCGAGGAACCGCCGTTCGCCCAGCCGGTGAAGGTGACGGTCGCCGAACTCGCCCCGCTCCCCCGCACGTTGGCGGAAGAGTGCCCGATGCCGCGTCTGGTGGCGGGCGAGGAAGCACCGCTGCCCCGCGCGTCGGAGTGACCAGACATGATCGGAGCCGCAAGC
>JAYUFU010000359.1:0-12662 GCA_043738505.1 Fimbriiglobus sp.
CAAGGGGCCAGGCGCTTCGGGGGTTGGCCCCTTGCTGGCGCGGCGGGCTAACAAAGATTTGGGCTTACGTCATCCCACCTCGTGCGCCCAGCCCGTCGCCGTAAGTGGGGATCGCACACCGCCCTCCTCCAACCAGAACCCGCTCGTCACGATTTCCCCGATCTCGAACACCGGCACCGGCGACGCGGCCCGCAACTTCGCGGCGTCCGTCTCCGAGACGGTAAAGATCAGCTCGAAGTCCTCGCCGTCGCCCAGCGCGTGGGCCAGCGGCGTTTTCCCGGAAGTCTTCGCCAGCGCCACCGCGTCCGGGTGGATCGGAATCCGCTCCGCGACCAGCACCGCGCCGCAGCCGGACTCCTCCAGGATGTGCGACAAGTCCTTCGACAGCCCGTCGCTGATGTCGATCATGGCGTGGAGATCGACGAACGCCGCGAGCGCGTCGGCCTCCCGCAGCCGGGGCGTCGGCGACAGATGCCGGCCGAGGATGCTGCCGCCGCACGGCCCCGTCACGAACACCCGGTCCCCCGGCGTCGCGCCACTCCGCAACACCGGCTTCCGCCCCGGCTTCATGGTGCCGAGAACCGTGACCGACACCACCAGGCCGCCGGCCCAACCGTTCGTGTCCCCGCCGACGACGGGGCAGCCGAAGGCGTCGGCCAACTCGCGGAGGCCGAGGTGGAGTTCGCCCGGAATGCCACTCCCGCGCGGTCGCGGCTCGCCGGAGTGCGGAAACACCACCCCCACCACCGCCGCGAGCGGCGTCCCGGCCATCGCCGCGATGTCGGACAGGTTCACCGCCATCGCCTTCCGCCCGACGGCCCGGTAGCCGCACTCGGCCAGGAGGAAGTCCACGCCGTCGGTCAGCACGTCGGTCGTCACCAGCAGCGGGCCGGCGGGCGAATCCAGCACGGCGCAGTCGTCGCCTGGGCCGACGCGCACCCCAGGGGCAGCCGGCGTCACGGAACGAATCCAGCGGATGAAGTCGAACTCGCCGGGCACGGCGGACCCTCGCCAGAAGTGAGCCGAAGGACCAAATCCGCAGAGTCAGGCTACGAAACCGGCTGGCGGCGCGCGCGGCCGCCGCCCGTCGGCATCCGTTCCGAAAGGCGGCGGGGTCGCGTCGGTCGCGGGAAACCGATCACGGGGTCGGGTCTTTCACCGGCACGGGCACGTCGGGGAGCAGGGCCGGGGCGGGGGCGGCCATCGCCGGCGGGGCACCGACGACCGCGCCGGATTGGACCGGGCCGACGACGGGGTACGGGTTGGCGTAGGCGGGCAACGGTTGGCAGCTCGGGTCGTTCTGGCAGTCGTTGCGGCCGAAGGTGGCTTTGCAGCCGAGGCCGGTGCCGATCAGCCCGAGGAACGCGGCGGCGAGTGCGGCGCGGCGCATGGGATATCCGTCCGTGGGTAGGGGGGTTGGGGCGGAGGTGGCCGCCGGCGGCGTCCGTGCCGATCCGACTGCCCAGGCGGCCGACGCCGGTTGCCCGGCCTCCGCCGCGTGTGCCAGTTCTATCGTCCCCGCCGCCCCCGCACCTTCACCGCAATTCTCCGCTGTTCCCGCCCCCGCCAATCGCCAATAATGGGAGCATCGACCCGCCGCTCCGTCCCCGTTCAGGTGTCCCTCCGATGCCGTTCCGCTCCGCGCTCCTGCTCCTCGCGTTCGCCGCCGCCGCCGCGCCGGCCGCCGAACTCGACCCCGCCGCCACCCGCATCAAGAAGGATTTGGAGTACCTCGCCGGGGACGAGTGCCAGGGCCGCGGGCTGAAGACCCAGGGGCTGACCAAGGCCGGCGACTACATCGCCAAGGCGTTCAAGGACGCCGGGCTGAAGTCGGCCTTCGACGACGGCTCGTACTTCCAGCCGTTCACCGTGTTCGGCACCGGCAAGCTGGCGAACCCGATCTCGCTGGCGTTCAAGACGGACGCCGGCAAGGTGGAGTACGACTTCGGCAAGACGTTCGCGCCGACCGAGGCCAGCGGGCCGGGCAAGGTGGCGGCCGGGCTGGTGTTCGTCGGCTACGGCATCAGCGCGCCGGACAAGAAGTACGACGACTACGCCGGGGTGGACGTGAAGGGCAAGGTGGTGATCGTGCTTCGGCGGATGCCCCGCGCCGACGCCAAGGAGGGCCGGTTCGACGGCCCCGAGTCGCCGCTCCAGTCGCTGAACGCCAAGGTGGAGACCGCCGCCCAGAAGGGGGCCGCCGGCATCCTGTTCGTGAACGACCGCGGCACCGCCGACAAGACCGACCCGCTGATGACCGCCGACCGCACCCGCGGCCTGTTCTTTGAAGGGCCGGTGTTCCACGTCAAGCGGGACGTGGTGAACGACCTGCTCGGCGATGCCACGCTGGCCAAACTGGAAGAGGGCATCGACAAAGAGATGAAGCCGAACAGCTTCGCCGTGAAAGGGGTGACGTGCGCCAGCGAAGTGACCGTCGAGCGGCCGAAGTACCCGACGCGGAACGTGATCGGCGTGCTGCCGGGGGGCGGGCCGCTGGCGAACGAGACGGTGGTGATCGGCGCGCACTACGACCACCTCGGCCTCGGCGACGAGGGCGGCAGTATGGCGGCCAAGGGCGACCAGGGCAAGCTGCCGCACTACGGGGCGGACGACAACGCCTCCGGCACCAGCGGCCTGCTGGAGCTGGCCCGCCGCTACGGGGGCATGAAGGACCGCCAGGGCCGGCGGCTGGTGTTCGTCTCGTTCAGCGGCGAGGAGCAGGGGCTGTTCGGGTCCAAGCACTACGTCAAGAACCCGCCGTTCCCGCTGGCCGACACCGCGTTCATGATCAACCTGGACATGATCGGCCGCATGGTGGCGGTCGAGGACAAGGACGCCGGCAACCGCAAGCGGGACCGGCTGGTGGTGTACGGCACCGGCACCGCCGAGGGGCTGGACAAGCTGGTGGACGACACCAACAAGGCGTTCGACCTGAAGCTGCTGAAGGTGCCCGGCGGGTCCGGCCCGTCCGATCACACCTCCTTCTACGAGAAGAAGATCCCCGTGCTGTTCCTGTTCACCGGCACGCACAAGGACTACCACAAGCCGACCGACACGCCGGACAAGATCAACGTGGACGGGCTGAAGAAGGTCGCCGACCTCGTGCAGGCCTACGCCACGCACTACGCCACCGTCGCCCAGAAGCCGAAGTACATTGCCACCAAGGGCGGCGGCGACGACCCGACCGACACCAGCCCGCGGGTCAACCGGTCGAACGTGCCGCGGCTCCAGTTCATGCCGGACAACTACGGCGAGGACGGCGGCGTGCTGGTCGGCGGCGTGACCGCCGGCGGGCCGGCCGAGAAGGCCGGCATCAAGGAGGGCGACCTGATCGTCGAGATCGGCGGCAAGCCGATCAAGAACATGACCGGGTACATGGCGGTGATGGGCGGGCAGAAGGTGGACGTGCCGGTCGAGATCGTGGTGCTGCGGAAGGACAAGAAGGTGACGGTGACGGCCACGCCGGTCAAGTAACAGGAGTCAGGGGACAGGAGGCAGGAGTCAGGAGACAGGACGCAGGAGACAGAAGTCGAAAGATGACGAAGGACACCAAACCACCGCGTATGTTCTGTTCTGGCCTCCTGTCCTCTGCCTCCTGCTTCCCGACTGCCTCCTGTCCCTTGCCTCCCGACTCCTGGTCTTCCCATGCCCCGCGACTCCGACCACGAGAACGACACGACCCCGCTGGGGTTCGGCGACGGCGCGCCGTTCAAGCGGGACGCGCCGCCGCTGCGGATCGACAAGTACGACGGCCACCCCGACCACGACGAGGAGATCGACGGCCTGCCGGACGACCCGCCCGACGACGAACCCGACGACCCCCGGCCGCGACGGAAGCGGAAGAAGAAGAAACTCGACCTGATCCAGCGGCTGGACCGCGAGCCGGAGCCGCCGTGGGCGCGGGTGCCGCTCGTCATGCTCGCCGTCGGCCTGGGGCTGTGCCTGATCCCGCTGGTGGTACTCGTCGCCGGCGCGGCCGAAAGCGGCGCGCGGGCGGGGCTGGCGGCGGGGCTGATCGGCGGGATCCTGCTGTTCCTCGCGGTACTCGTGCAGATCGTGCTGATGGCCGGGGTGATGTTCGGCGTCGGCATCCTGTTCGGCATCGACTACGGCCCGGTCGGGCGGACGTTCGTGAAGCTGGCGGCCGTCATCGCCATGGTGGACGGCGTCGGCGGCGGTCTGGCGCTCGCCCTGTACGCCGGCTGCGGCGGACTGGGCGTCCTCATGGCCGTCTGCCTGTCGATCGTGCTGACCTACGCGCTCGTCGAGACCCAGTTCGAACTGACCGGATTCGAGACGATGGTGACGGTGTTGGGGGTGATGATCGCCACCACCGGCCTGTCCGCCGTCGCCGCCTACGTCTTCCTGGCGAAGATGGCCAAGAAGGCCGCCGCCGTCGCCGCGCAGTGACGGCCGACTGTCAGTGAAACCGGAGTCGTCCCGTGGGACAGGTGCCGCCGTGACCGACGACGAGCTGGCCTTGTTGCGGACAATCCGGGACCAC
The DNA here is from genome assembly GCA_043738505.1 of Fimbriiglobus sp. GTDB lineage: Bacteria > Planctomycetota > Planctomycetia > Gemmatales > Gemmataceae > JALHQU01. The sequence continues at coordinate 4,505 of JAYUFU010000359.1, forward strand.
CCGGACGCCGACCTGCCGCGGCTGGTCTACGCCGACTGGCTGGACGACCGCGGGGACGAGGACCGGGCCGAGTTCATCCGCCTTCAGATCGACCGTTACCGCCGCAGCGCCACCGACCCCGCCGCGCGGGGCATCGGCTGGCGGGAGTACCAAATCCTGCTGGCGCACGAGCTGGCGTGGAAGGCGGAGCTGCCGCCGGGGTTCCGCACCGGGGCCGCCTTCCGCCGAGGACTGATCCACCGCGCGAGCTGCCGCGGCCGCGAACTGTTCAGCGTCACCGAGCGGACGATGGTGGCCCCGATCGAGGTGCTGTCCGTCCTCGTGGACGAGCTGAGTCTCGAATGGCTGTTGAAGAAGCCGGACGACCTCTGGCACCAGCTCCAGGAGGTGACGTTCACTTGCACCGCGCCGGCCGGGCCGATCCTCGCCGACCGGCTGGCATTGTTCGGCCCGTTCCCCCGGCTGCACACCCTCCGCATCCACGACCGGCACTTCGGCAACGCGGGCGTGGCCGCGCTCCCCCCGCTGCCCACGTTCCCGGCCGTCCGCCACCTGGACCTGAGCGAATGCGGCCTGACCGACGGGTTCGCCGCCGTCATCCTCGACTCCGGCTGGCTGGACCGCCTCGACCGGCTGACGATCTCCGGCAACGCCTTCTCCTTCGACCTGCCCGACTTCCTCCGGGAGCGGTATCCGGGTGTGCGGGTGGCGTGACAGGGGAACGGGATGGTACGGATCGTCTGTAGCCTGATCGGCGTCATCGGATTACTTTCGTCGCATGGCGAAATCACCGACGGAGGACGTGCGGACGCGGTTCGGCCGCCGCGTGCGCGAGTTGCGAACCGCGAAAGGCTTCTCGCAGGAGGCGTTCGCCGACGCCTGCGAGCTGCACCGCACGTACATCGGCGGGATCGAACGAGGGGAGCGGAACCTGTCGCTGGAGAACATCGAGAAGATTGCCCTCGCACTGGGCATCACGCTCGCCGAGTTGACCGCGCTGGACGGGGGGCCGTCGGGCGTTCCTCCCCGCGGGCGACACTTGCCGGCTCTCGCCACCTTGTCGCCGGACCAGTTCGCGTGGGTGGAGTCGCTGGTCACCGCCCTCGGCAATCCTGTGCGGACGTACCGCAACCCGGCCTCCGATGTGTTCACTTCCGACCGGCTGCTCGGTTTGTTCAGTCTCCATCTCATCACCCACCACACGCTTTCGGTCCAGCCGTTCAAGCAGGAGAAATTCGAGTACGCCCTCCGACAGGTGATGACGGCGGCGGGGCGATCGGCGGCCTTGGCCGCATCGCGGACCAATCCCGGACGGGACATCACCGTCGATGGGGTGGGTTGGTCGCTGAAGTCGGCGGCCGACAAGGCGATTCGGCGTGACCACATTGACCTGACGAAGTGGATGGAACTCGGCAAGGGGACGTGGACGAACCGGGTGTCCGAATTGGTCGCACAGTGCGGGCGGTTCATCGCTCATCTGGGAGGGTATGACCGGGTACTCGTCCTTCGACGCCTCACGCCCGCTGGCGGGATTGGGATCGAGTACGAGGTGATCGAGATTCCCAAATCGATCCTGCTCCGCGCGTCGGGGGGCAGGTTCAAACTGAGTACGAAGAGCAAGCAGGCAACAGCCGTTCCGGGAACGTGTACGGTATCCGACCAGTCGGGGGTCATGTATCAGCTGTATTTTGACGGCGGCGGCGAGCGGAAGTTAAAGCTCCAACATCTCCGTCGCGACCTTTGCATTCACCACGCGACGTGGGAGTTCGGCACGCCGGACCCGTCGGCCCTGTTTTCAGCCGGCGAAGAGTGAACGGGCTTCCTTGCTCGCGCGGATGTCCGAGTGGCGGAGGTGGGTGCCGGGCAACACCCACTCGGGCAGTTCGGGTTTCCGGCCAGTCAACATCCATTCGCACAGCGCCGACAGTTGGTACGAAACCAACGGCGGCACCGCGTCGCCGACGTGGCGGTAGTTGTTCGACAGCGCCTTGGCGCGGAACTGGTAGGTTCGCGGAAAGCCTTGCAGAATGGCCAACTCCCGCACGGTACACAGGCGGTCCTGCTCGGGGTGGGCGTAGCGGCCGTTCCCGATGTGGCCGCACTCTCGCTTGATGGTCGGCGCGGGTTTGTCCCACGTCAACCGGCCGTACACGTCGGGGTGACTGCCGAAGTCCTGCCGCGCGATGTTCCGCAGCATCGCGCCGGTCAGCACGGATTCCCGATCCGGGTGATGGCGGAGATCGGCCCACGATCCGCCGTCGTTCGGAATCAGCCGGATGCGCCGGAGGTTGTCCGGACCCATCGCCGGGGAGGCGTGCATGGGGTCGGCGCGGTCCACGCACCCGGCGGACAAGCGAGGCAATTCGGCGATGGCGCGGCGAACCGTGACCACCTCAGATCGGAGTTCGTACCCGTCCCACAGGTCATCGAATGTTCGGAGGGTGAGTCCGTCTCGCACGGCGGTGATGATCGCCCGTTCGCGCACTTGCGGGAGTCCGAAGCGGTCGAGGCGGTGGACCGCGCCGACCACTTCGTACCCGCGCTGAGCGAGACCCCGTCGCAGGCGATCCCAGTGATGTCGGAAGGTTCCTTGGAGGAGTTCCCGAGCGTTTTCCATCAGGAAGATGGTCGGACGAAAATCGTCCACGAACAGGAGACTACGGCCGACGAGCGAGTTGCCGGGGTCGTCGCGGAGGTGATTGACATTCTTCGCGCGTGAGAAGCCGGTACACGGCGCGCAAGAGGAAAGGACAGCCATTTCTATGGGCAAACGACCGGCGTAGCCGTCTCGGATATCGCTTGGCTCAGCGGTCGCCAGATCCAATGCCAGCGGGGCGACACCGATGTTCGCTTCATAAGTGCGGTTGCATTCGAGCGCCCCCGCCCCGCTGCTCGGCTTGCCGAACTCCACGTCCACCGCCCCGACCACGCGGAACGGCGGACGGGCATGGAAGCCGTAGCTCATCCCGCCGGCACCGGAGAACAGGTCGAGGACGGGCCAATCGCTCATTCGCGGACCCCGAGTCGGGGGTGAAATCGGCACCAGTCGCGTTGGCGACGATAAGTAGCAATTCGCTCCCAGTCAAGCCTGCCCCTCAGAACTGCTCGGCGAAGCGGCGGTCGTTCTGCCAGAACAGGCGGATGTCGTCGATGGCGTGCTTCAGCATCAGCATCCGCTGCGGCCCCATGCCGAACGCGAACCCCGTCACCTTGTCCGGGTCGTACCCGCCGTTCCGCAAAACCGTCGGGTGGATCATCCCCGCGCCGAGGATTTCCAGCCAGCCGGTGCCCTTCGTCAGGCGGTCGCGGTTCGGGTCGTCGGCCGGCCAGTCGATGTCCACCTCGATGCTCGGCTCGGTGAACGGGAAGTAGCTGCTGCGAATCCGGACCTGCCGCTCCGGGCCGAACATCCGCCGGGCGAACGCGGTGATCGTCCCCTTCAAGTCGGCCATCGTGATGCCTTCGCCGATCACCAGCCCCTCCACTTGCAGGAACTGGATTTCGCTGCGGGTGCTGATGGCCTCGTTGCGGTAGCACATTCCGGGCAGGATGACGCGGATCGGGTCCGGGCACTTCTCCCGCATGACGTGGATCTGCCCCGGCGACGTGTGCGTCCGCAGGATGCTGCCGGGCGTGGTGGTGAAGAACGTGTCCCACATGTCCCGCGCCGGGTGGTGCGGCGGCATGTTCAGCAGTTCGAAGTTGTTGTCGTCGGTCTCGATCTCGCGGGTGCGGTACACCTGGAAGCCGAGGTCGGCGAAGATGGCGTAGATGTCGCGGAGGATGGTCGTCGCGGGGTGCAGCCGGCCGCGCCGGGTGGCGCGGCCGGGCAGCGTGACATCCAGTTTGTCGGTGGCGAGACTGTGCTGAAGGGCCGCGTCCTTCGCGGTTCCGAGGGCCGCCGCGTAGGCGGTCTCGAGCGCCAGCTTCACGCGGTTCGCTTCCTGCCCGAACGCCGCCCGCTGGTCCTTGGCGATGTCCTTGAGCTTGCCGAGCGCCGCTTTCATCAGCCCCTTGTCGCCGAAGAATTTGGTGTTCCACAGCCGCAGGGCGGGTTCGTCCCCGCACCCGGCCAGCTCGCCGACGGCGAGGGTTTCGAGGGCTTTCAGCTCGTCCGTGGCGGTCGCGTCGGCCATCGCAAGGGTCTCCGGTGGGAATCCCCACTGTTGTACGGAGGCAGGATGCCAGGACAGGGTTCGAGGGGTTCGCCGACATCGGGCAAATCGGGAATTCTTCGTCATCGTCGCCCGCGCCGCCGGTACCTTGGACGCGAGCGGTGATCGGGGGTGCCGGGGCTGGGCTTTCCCGCCTCGGTCGGACGCCACGACCGCCGCCCGCGAGGAGATTCGGCAATGACGCACCTGCTGACGAAATCGGTGACGGCCTTGGCCGTCGTGTTCGCGGCGACCGCGGTCGCGGCCGCCGCCGAGAAGACCGTGTGGGTCGGGCGGGACACGGACGACAACAAGGTGATCTGGACCTGCTCGAACGCGGGCAACGACACCTGGAAGCTGAAGAAGAACGGCCGCGACGAGGGGGTGTACGCGGGGGTGACGAGCACCGCCGAGTTCGTCGAGGTCCAGCTCAAGGGGGCCAAGGAGGTCACCCTCGTCCGGCTGTACGCGGACAAGATGTCCTTCAACAAGGTGGGGTCGAAGACCGAGTGGATCACCATCGCCAAAGGAAAGTGGGGTGAGTGATCGTTCGACCGGCGTCCGGCGCGAGTCACCCGCGCCGGACGTGTTCCGCGGTCGGCTCACTTGCCCGCGTCGAACTTCTTCTCCTCGGTCGGCTTGTCGTAGAACTGCATGTTGCTGATGGTCATCGTCATGAACGCCTTGCCGTCGTGCGTCACCTTGACGGTCATCGGCGACTGGATGCCGTCCACCGTCTTGAAGTCGGACAGGTCGGACACCGTGTCCACCTCTTGCCCGGACTGGTCCAGCCCCTGCCGCTGGACCCGGACGAGGAGGTGGGTCTTCTTGTCGAAGAACAGCTTCGCGTCCTTCAGCCCCGTCGCCGACACCCGCACCACGGCGGCGTCGGCCCCTCCCACCTTCTCGTCCGCCTCGGCCTGGAGCGTGTACTTCTTGTCCAGCAGCGGGGCGATCAGGCCCATCTCCCGCACGGCGATCCCCTGCTTCAGCTCGTCCTTCTGCTTGTCCTCCAGAGGGACGGCCGTGCCGTTGACGGTCATCTTCGCCTTGTCGCCGTTCACCACCTGGACGACGGCCACCTTCTGTCCCATCACCTCGCCGGTCAGCGACACCGACATCTTGTCCGGGAAGGCGTAAGCCGACTCGCCCTCGAAGTCCACGTCCGTACCCATGACGTTCAGGGTCGCCTTCAGGGTCATCTCGCCGGCCTTGATGGCGGTCAGCGCCTTCGCGCCGCCGTGCGCCTCGACGGCCTTCTTCACCACCGCCACCGCCGCCTCGTCGGCCCGCGCCGCCGTGGACAGGGCGACGGCGGCCGCCAGGATCAGAACTTTCCGCATGGGACACTCCGAGAAGGGGACAGGACCGGCCGGGGCGCGACGCCGCGGCCGGGAAGTCGCCGGCGACGCGCCGGGCGGTCCTTCTGGGAGTACTTCGGACGCGGTCGGCGGGGATTTTCGTCGGCGTTCGGAAAACCGCGCCGGCGGAGGTGACTCGCGGCGCGGGGGCAGTCGTGTTCTGCTCGCTCCGCGAGCGGGTCTTGGATGGCGAACCGAAGACCGCTCGCGGAGCGAGCAGAACACGGGGCGGATTGACTCACTCGTCGGCGGCGAACTTCTTGGCGTCCAACTTCTCGTGGTACTTCATCTCCGTCACCTTCATCGTCATGAACGCCTTGCCGTCGTGCGACACCTTGATGGTCATCGGCGTCTGGATGCCGTCCACCTTCTTGTAGTCGGACAGGTCGGACACCTCGTCCACGTCGCCGGTGCCGCCCGGCTCCAGCCCCTGCCGCTGGGTGCGGACGAGCAGCCCGGACTTCTTGCTGAAGAACAGCTTGGTGTCCTTCATCCCCTTGGCCGACACGGTGACGACCGCCGCCTCGTCGTCCCCCACCTTGGCGTCCTTCTCCGCCTTCAGGGTGTACTTCTTCTTGTCCAGCAGCGGGGCGATCAGGCTCATCTCCTGGCTGGTCACCGCCTGCTTCAGTTCGTCCTTCTGCTTGTCCTCGATGGGCGCGGCCGCGCCGTTCAACGTCATCTTCACCGTGTCGCCGTTCACCAGTTGGACCATGGCGATCTTCTGGCCCATCACCTCGCCGGTGAGCGTCATCTTGAACTTGTCCGGCATGGCGTAGGCGACTTCGCCGGCGAAGTCCACCTCGATCCCCATCAGGCTCATGTTCACCTTGACGGTCATCTCGCCGGCCTTCATCGCCAGCAGCGCCTTCTCGCCGCCGTGCTTCTCGACCGCCAGCTTGACCACCTTCTCCGCCGCCTCGTCGGCCCGCGCCGCCGGGGCGACGACGGCTGCCGCCGCCAGCAGGGTCCAGAACTTCCGCATGGGTGCCACTCCGATGTGATGGGGAGAAACCGCCCGGCCGGTTTGGGACGTGAACGCCCGCCGGGACACCGGAAGGATAGGGGCGGGGGTGGGCAAAAGGAAAGGGGCGCGCGGGTGTCAGTCGGCCGAACGGACTCCGGCCAGCGCCTCGACCTGGTCCAGCCGCGTCCGCTGGCCAATGACGATGAGGGTGGCCGACGGTTCCACCATCACGTCCCCGGTGGGGCCGTACAGCACCTCCCCGGTCGGCCGCAGGATGCCGACGACGATGACGCCCAGGTCCTGACTCAGGCGGGACTCGCGGAGCGACTTCCCGGCCAGAGCCGACCCCGGTTCCACCCGCACCTCCTCGATCTGCAAATCCAGGAACTCCGGCCGGGTGGCCATCTCCATGAAGTGCAGCACCGTCGGCCGCAGCACCGCCTGGACCGCCCGGTGGCCGCCGGCCAGGTACGGCGAGATCACCTTGTTCGCCCCCACCTTCCGCAGTTTCGCCTCGGCCTCTTCTTCTTCCGCCCGTGCCACGATGACCAGCTTCGGGCTGATCAGCCGCGCGCTGAGGGTGATGTACAGGTTGTCGGCGTCCGACCCGACAGCGGTGATGAGCGACTTCGCCCGGTCGATGCCGGCCCGCCGCAACACCTCGTCCTCGGTCGCGTTGCCGAGCAACCGCAGGCCGAACCGGTACGGCCACTCGGCCGGCGGCGGGACCGTGTCGATCACCACGAACCGCTTCTTCCGCCGCTCCAGTTCGTCGCAGATGATCCGCCCCATGCGGCCGTACCCGCACACGATCAGGTGGCCGGTCAGGGTCGCCAGGTCGTCTTCCATCCGCTGCCTCCCGAGCAGTGCCTGGAGTTCGCCGGTCAGCGTCGCCCGCACCAGTTCGCTGGCGTAGTAGGCGAAGGTGAACACCCCGCCGAACGCCAGCAGCATGGTGAACGCCCGCCCGCCGGTGGACAACTCCTTCGGAATCTCCCCGTACCCGATGGTGAGCAGGGTGATGACGGTCATGTACAGGCCGTCGAACAGGCCCCACGGCTCGCCCTCGATGAGCGGGTAGCCGACGGTGCCGACGACCACCAGCGCGGTCATGATGGCGAGCGACCGCCGCACCGGCCGGGGGACCACCCGCCGCACCTTCCACCACAGGTAGCGGGGCAGCTCCCGCGCTCGCCGCACGGCGCGCCTCATGGGTCGAGTGTGGCCTCGGCGGCGGTCAGGGTGTCGAGGATTCGCGCTTCGAACTTCTCGGCGGGGAACTGCCCTTGGGTTTCCACCCACTCGCGGGTGGCCACGAGGCACTGACGCAGGGCTGTCCGTGCGGCCGGCGGGCGGACGGGCGTGCCGACGAACACGGCCGAGGTGTGCGCGAACACCGGCTGGTCCGGGAACAGCAGCGACCCCTTCGGCCCGACGGCGCGGGCGGCGAGCCAGCCGTCGGTGAGACCGTGGGCGATGTCGAGGGTGGCGCGAAACCGGCCGAGGGCGGGAGTCGGCGGGGCGGAGACGAGGACCGCGCCGTTCGCCACGATTTCCAGTCGTTCAAATGGGACAACCGATTCGGCGGTGACGGCCGCGCGGTCGCCTTCGACGGTGAAGGTGAGCATCGGCCCGTTGGTGACGGCGGTGCGGTTCCCGCGGACGGCGGCGAGGAA
>JAYUFU010000360.1:0-4257 GCA_043738505.1 Fimbriiglobus sp.
ACCGGCGGACTCCCGTCGCGCCGTTCGCCGGACGGCCCGTCACTTCGGCGCGGCGGCGCGGGCGGCCAGGGCCTGGGCGTGGGCGGCGCGGCCGGGGAACGACTTCTCCTGCGCGGGGGCGGCCGGCAGGTAGCGGTCCCACCAGCCGCTCGCTCCGGCCCACGCTTTCTTGGCCGCGTCCGCCTGGGCCGCCCCCTTCCCGGCGGCCAGCTGCGCGCGCTCGGCCTGCTCGTGCTTGGTCAGGGCGAGCAGGTACGTCGCCTCGTGCAGGACCGGCTCGGCCACCACGTCCGCGATCATCGTCTCCACCAGCCTGGTGTCGGCCCACTTCTTCTGGATTTCGGCTTCGACCTGCCGCACCGCCGTCTGCCCGTCCGCCGTCCCGATGTCCAGTCGGGCGACGCTGAGCCTCTTGAACAAGTCGTTCGTCTGCGCCAGCCAGTCGCCGACCGCGGCGGCGCGGGCGGGGTCGCCGCCGGCCCGCGCCGCCAGGGCACCGTACTCGTCCCGCACTTTCACGAGCAGCTGCGCGGCGTCGTCGTACTGACCCCGCTGGAGCCGCTCGCGGGGGGTCGTCTCGATGACCGCGCGGGCGTAGGCCCCGCGGGTCACCGCGCCGTACCGCTCGGCCAGCCCGCGCTCGGTCCCCGGCGGCGCGTCGGTCATGACCGGCAACTGCCGGAGGTAAAACTCGGCGAGCAGCGGCGACCGCGCCGGGTCGGCGGTGCCGCCGTCGGCGACGGGGACGAACTCCCGCAGGCTCCGGGCCGGGGTGAAGGGGAATTGGGGCGGTGCCCACGGCCCCACCGCCGCCCCGCACGCCGCGACCGCCTTCGCCACCGCCGCCCAGTCCACCGCCGCGCGGACGCCCAACTCGCCGCCGGCCGACTGCTGGAACGTCGCCATCCGCGCCGACACCGCCGACAGCGGCACGGCCGGGAACAGTTGCGACGCCTTGACCTCCTCGGCCGTCGGCAGCGGCCCCTTTCCGTCCGTCGCCCACGGCTTCAGCAGGTCCGGGTTGGCCTTCGCCTCGGCGAGGGTGGCCGGCTTGCCGGGCGTCGGGCCGGGCACCGGCAGCGCGCGCATCGGGTCGAACAGGAACAGGGTCGTGCCGTCGCGGACGGCCACCGCCCAGAACGGCTCCTTGGGCGACTGTCCTTTCGGCGGGTCGGCCGGCGTCCAGGCGTTCGCGGCGGGCGGGCCGACGAGAAAGGCGTCGAGGTCGAGCTGCCGGCAGAGGGCCGCGAATACCACGGCCCGGTCCAGTCCGCTGCCGCTGCCGCGCCGCAGGGTGTACGACGGCGGGGCGGGAACCGCGGTCCCCATCGGCACCAGTTGAACCTGCCGGCCGACCCACGCCAGCGCCCGCTCCGCCTTCGCCGCCGCCGGCAGCCCGCCGGCGTCCAGGGTGGCGGCCGCGTCTCGCAGGTAGAAGCACTCGGCCAGGTGCGCCGCGTCCAGTCCGGTGAACCCGGCCCCGGCGATCTCCTGGGCCTCGTCGTCCGTCAGCGCGAGGGCGGTTTGAACCATCTTGCGGTCGGCGTCCGTCGTCGCCGTCAGGATTGCCCCGCCGGCCGTCGTGGCGGCGGTACTCAGGTCGGCCAGCACCCGCCGGCAGGTGCCCGCATCGGTCTCCTTCCGAAGTGCGGAGGCGGCCTTCGCCCACGGATTTTCCGCCTCCCGCACGGTCGGGGCGACGGGGCCGACGACGGGCGGCTTCCCGCACCCGCCGGCCGCGAGGACGGCGACCGCCCCGACCGAGACCGACCACGCGCGAAACGTCATGACTGCGTTCCCCATAAGCTTGTCGTTCTCGTCCGGCCTTGTTAGCCCGCCGCGCCAGCAAGGGGCGTGGGGACGGGCGGAGGGCCAGCCGCGCACGATGCCTACCGCCACAGCGGTTCGCCCTTGCTGGCGCGGCGGGCTAACATCCGTCTTCGGTCAGGGCGGCACGGAGGCGGAGGCAGACGGCGATCAGCGCCGGCACGTCGGCCAGCGGCAGCATGTTCGGGCCGTCGCTGGGCGCGCGATCCGGGTCCGGGTGGCACTCGACGAACACGCCGTCGGCCCCGGCCGCCACCGCCGCCCGCACGAGCGTCGGCACCATCCGCCGGTCGCCGCCGGTGCGGTCGCCCAGCGCCCCCGGCGTCTGTACGCTGTGCGTGCCGTCGAAGATCACCGGCGCGCCGGTTTCCCGCATCCACGGGATGCCCCGCAGGTCGTTCACCAGCAGGCCGTAGCCGAACGTCGTGCCCCGCTCGGTCAGCAGCACCCGGCGGTTGCCGACCTCGGCCAGCTTCGCCACCACGTTCTTCATGTCCCACGGGGCCATGAACTGCCCCTTCTTCACGTTCACCACCCGGCCGGTGCGCCCCGCCGCCTCCAGCAAGTCCGTCTGCCGGGCCAGGAAGGCGGGGATTTGCAGGACTTCGCACACCTCGGCCACCGCCGCCACCTGCCCGATCTCGTGCACGTCGGTGGTCACGGGCACGCCGAACGCGCGGCCGATCTCGGCGAGGATTTTCAGCCCGGCGTCCAGACCCACGCCCCGGAACGACTTGCCGGACGTGCGGTTCGCCTTGTCGAAGGAGGCCTTGAACACCAGCGGCACGGCGAGCCGGTCGGCGATGCCGCGCAACTGCTCGGCGACGGCGAGGCAGTGGTCGCGGCTCTCGATGACGCACGGCCCGGCGATCCACAACAGCGGACGGCCGTCGCCGACGTTGTGCGGCCCGACGGAAACGGGGGGGACTGGCATGGGGAATAGGGTATGGATTCGCCCGGCCGTCACGGGGGCAAGTCGGGGACCGCGACCGGCCGGATCGAGAGGAATCGCCGCGACCCGCTCAGCCGCTCCACCCGGACAACCTGCCCTTCGCGGAAGCGGTCGTGAACGTCCGCCGGCACGGACACTTCGACCCCGCCGACATCCAGGGCATGGAACGTGTTGTACTCCGTCTGGGCGCGGATTCGGTGCCGGATGACGCCGGTGATCGCGTCCTTCGTCGCCAGCCGGGCGTCCCGTGCCCGCGCCCGCGCCAGGCCGACGGCGCACGCCAACATCAGGGTGACGCCGACGCCGCACGCCACGACATCGGCGGTGTGTCCCCGCCCCCACATGGACCAGCCGCCGACGGCGAGGCCGATTGCCAACACGAGTGCCCACACCTGCAATCGCGCGAAGTGGTCGCCGGCGACGGCGGCGACCAGGCGGTCGTCGTCGTCGAGTGGAAGGCGCTCGAATCGCGCCGGTTCATCCGGGTGCGGCATGGAAGCTCCCCTCAAACCGTTCGTGCCGTCACTCGATCAGTTCACTTCCCCACCTTCGCCGTCAACCTCGTCACTACGGCGGCGGCGGCTCCGCAGACGCCCGCGTCCGACGACTTCTGGCACCGCTGTAGCGCCGTCACGGCCGCATCCCGCCGGGCCGGGTCGCGTTCCCCTTCCATCTGTAGCACGGCGATCACCGACAATTGGGCGATGGGTTCGTGGTGTTCGAGGAGCGCGAGGGCCTGCTCGAATTCCTCCGCCGTCAGCGGTCGCTGGCGGGCCACATCGACCAGCTCCTTCGCCGCTTTCACGGCCGGCCGCGACATCACGAACGGGTCGTAGGTTTGCCACGCCCAGACGCCGAGTCCGAGGGCGGCCGCCGCCATCAGCAGGAGCAGCCAGAGCCAGAGGCGGTGGCCGGAGGCCGGTTCGGACGGGGTTGTCATGACGCCTCGCGGTCGGGTGTTGGTCGTCCGTCTTCCATTTTGTATTCGGGTGGGGGGTGTGAGGCTTTGCGAGAAAATGGCCCCGGCGGAAAACTTCCGCGACACTTGGACGCCGGAGCCGGGTTAAGATGTCGCGTACCGTCGTCGAACCGTCCGATCCCACCACCTTTTCACTTTCACCGAGGCGACCCATGCGTTCCATGCTGCTGGTCGGAGTGTTCGCGCTGGCGTTCGCGGTCACCGTCGGGTTGGACGGATCGAACGGTCAAGACCCGAAGCCGAAGGATCCCAAGGTGGAGCCGAAGGCGAAGGGGTTCCTCCCGCAAAACTGGGGCGCGCTGGGCCTCACCGCCGACCAGAAGGACAAGGTCTACAAGCTGCAAGGGAAGTACAACGCGGACATCGACAAGCTGGAGGCGGAGATCAAGGAATTGAAGGCGAAGATGAGCGAGGAGCGGTTCAAGATCCTCACCGCCGAGCAAAAGAAGGCGCTCGAGGACATCCTCAAGAAGAAGTCCGGCGGCCAGTGATCCCGAAT
>JAYUFU010000361.1:0-12608 GCA_043738505.1 Fimbriiglobus sp.
CACGGTTGCCCGCTCCCTCCGGTCGCGGCGAAGATTCTTCCGAGATTCTCCCCCATGAAAGTCGCGGTCGTCGGCACCGGATACGTCGGCCTCGTCACCGGCACCTGCCTCGCCGAGAGCGGGAACGAGGTGACGTGCGTCGATAACAACCCCGCCAAGATCGCCCTGCTCAACGGCGGCGGGATGCCCATCTACGAACCCGGCCTCACCGAACTGGTGGCGAAGAACCGCCGCGACGGGCGACTGACGTTCACCACCGATTTGCCCGCGGCCGTCCGCGCCGCCCGGCTCATCTTCATCGCCGTCGGCACCCCGCAGTCGCACGAGGGCGACGCCGACCTGAGCGCGGTCTGGGCCGTGGCCAAGGCGATTGCCCTCGCCCTGAAGGACGTGCCGCCCGGCCCGGCCGGGTCGCGGGTGGTCGTCACCAAATCCACCGTGCCCGTCGGCACCAACGCCCGCGTGGCGGACATCCTGGCCGAGAACGGCTGCCCGCACGTCGACATTTGCAGCAACCCGGAGTTCCTCAAGGAAGGCGCGGCCATCGAGGACTTCATGAAGCCGGATCGGGTGGTCGTCGGCGTGCGGAAGGCCGAAGTCGGCGACGTGCTGAAGGAGCTGTACGCGCCGTTCCTCCGCACCGAGCGGCCGTTCCTGGTGATGAGTCCGGAGTCGTCCGAGATGACGAAGTACGTGGCCAACGCGATGCTCGCCACGAAGATCAGTTTCATCAACGAGATGGCGAACCTGTGCGACCGGCTGAACGCCGACATCAACGACGTGCGGCGGGGCATCGGCCACGACCAGCGGATCGGTTTCCAGTTCCTGTTCCCCGGCCCCGGCTACGGGGGCAGCTGCTTCCCCAAGGACATCCGCGCCATCATCGGCATGGGGCGGAAGGTCAACTTGCCGCTGCAAATGATGCAGTCGGTGGACGAGGTGAACGAGGCGCAGAAGCAGGTGCTGTTCTCGAAGGTGTCGGCACACTTCGGCGGGAACCTGGCGGGCAAGACGTTCGCCGTGTGGGGCCTGGCGTTCAAGCCCCGCACCGACGACATCCGCGAAGCGCCGGCGCTGGTGCTGATCGACGCGCTGCTGGCCGCCGGCGCGACGGTGCGGGCGCACGACCCGGAGGCGATGAAGAACGTGCGGGACATCTACGGCGACAAGGTCGCCTTCTGCGACAAGCCTTACGGCGCGCTGGAAGGGGCCGACGCGCTCGTCATCGTGACCGAGTGGCAGGAGTTCCGCACCCCGGACTTCGAACTCATGCGGCGGCTGCTCGCCGCGCCGGTCGTCTTCGACGGCCGCAACATCTACGACGAGAAGGCGATGGCCGGGTACGGCTTCGCGTACTACGCCATCGGCCGCGGCAAGCGGGCGTGAATCACGTCGGCGCGGTGGCCCGCGCGCGGTACTGCTTGGGCGTGACGCCGGTGGACGCGCGGAACGTCCGGCTGAAGGCGCTGGCGTCGCAGAACCCGAAGTCGAGGGCGATCTGCGTGATCCGCCGGTCGGACCGGGCCAGCGCGCGGGCGGCGGCGTGGACCCGCGATTGCAGGACGAACCGCCATACCGTCATGCCGAACACCTGCGGCGGTTCGCCGTGCGGAGCGACGGCGAAGTGTTGACCGGCAACAAGTAGCAGGAGAGCATCCTTCCCTGTCGTCACCGCGGAGCGGTGATTGCCGGTAGCCAGGGGTGACAGGCGAGCGTAGCGAGCGGAACCCCTGGAACCCACGCGAAAAGGAATCTGCGCCAGCGAACCAGGGGTTCCGCTTCGTTCGCCTGTCACCCCTGGCGACCGGCAACCGCACCTCCGGTGCGAAGACCCATTCACCCCTGCCTGCTCTCACGGGTACAGGCCCCGCTTGGCCTTCTCGGTCGCCACCTTCTCCACGCCCAGGCTGAGGGCGGCGGTGCGCATCGTCAGCTTGCGGTCCAGCGCCTTCGACCGCACCCGCGCGAACGCCTTCAGCATCTGCTTCCGCAGTTCCTCGTTCACCTTGTTCTCATCCCACATGAACTGCTGCAAGTCTTGCACCCACTCGAAGTAGCTCACGGTGACGCCGCCGGCGTTGCACAGCACGTCCGGGATGAGGAAGATGTCGCTGTCGGCGATGATCGCGTCCGCCCCCACGGTGGTCGGCCCGTTCGCCCCCTCCGCCAGCACCCGGCACTTCAGCTTCGCCGCGTTGTCCTTGGTGATCTGCCGCTCCATCGCCGCCGGCACCAGGATGTCGCACGGCGTCGTCAGCACCTGGTCCTTGTCCACCGCCTCCCCGCCGGGGAAGCCGTCCACCGTCTTGCGGAGGTTGTCCGGGTTCTCGTAGACGTACCGGTTCAGAGCCAGCACATCGAGGCCGGCCTTGTTGAACACCGCCCCGTACCGGTCGGACACGGCGATCACCTTGACGCCCCGGCGGTGCAGCTCGTCGCACGTCACCGACCCGACGTTGCCGTACCCCTGCACCACGGCCGTCGCCCCCTCGGCGGCCAGCCGCAGCTCCTTCATCGCCTCGACGATGCAGTACACGACGCCCCGCCCGGTCGCTTCCTTGCGGCCGACGCAGCCGCCCAGTTCCACCGGCTTGCCGGTGACGATTTCCGGGCAGGCGTACCCGACCGACATGCTGTAGGTGTCGTAGATCCACGCCATCGTCTGCTCGTCGGTGCCCATGTCCGGGGCCATCACGTCGATCCGCGGGCCGATGATCGGCAGCACCTCCTCGGTGAACCGGCGGGTCAGCCGCTCCTTCTCCTGGACGTTCAACTCGGCCGGATCGACGGCGATGCCGCCCTTCGCGCCGCCGTAGGGCAGGCCCATGATGCCGCACTTCCAGCTCATCCACATGGCGAGCGCGGCCACCTCGCCGATGTCCACGCTGGGGGCGTACCGGAGGCCGCCCTTGCTGGCCCCGCTGGTGAGCGTGTGCTGCACGCGGTAGCCGATGAACACCTTCGTCTTGTCGTCCCGCATCCGCACCGGCACGCTGACCACCAGCGACCGCTTGGGCAACATGAGGCGGTCCATGATGCCGATGTCGTACTCCGGCATGTGGGCGGCGACGGCCCGCAGTTGGTCGCAGGCCATGCGGTAGACGGGGCTTTGCTCGAACAGGTTCGGATTCGCGGGGGCGGGCATTTGGGAACTCCGACGCGGGGAATGGGGGAGAGGAACCCCACCGGGGAGAGGGCGGAGTTGCGGGAATTATACGGCGGGGCGAGGTGGGAATCATGGCCGTCCGAGGTCGAATCGCGGCGGTCCTGTCGCCGGTTACGCCGACGCCGGCTCGAGGAGATGCACGCCGAGCGGTTCGAGATGCCGGTGAAGGCCGGGAGGAAGCCGGGCACTGAGGCGTTCGGCGGGTGGAATGTTCCCCGAGGTGCGGGCCCTCACCCACCTTCACCCACCCCAATCGCCGAGTAGCCCTGCCCCTCTCGCAGGGTGTGGCGATTGATTTTGGCACACGGGGTTTGGTACGCTTTTCGCACGCCACTCCTTCCCCCGACCCCGAGTCACGGATGCCGACCCTGACCATCGAGTACGAGACCGACGCCGAACGCCTCGCTCTGGAGCAGGCCATCGCGTTCGTCACCGACCTCCGCCGCCTCGCCCTCGCCGCCCCGTCCGGCACCGTTCTCGACGCCTGCGAGGCGCTCGCCGTGAGCGACGGACGCCAGCTCCTCTGCGACTCCCTGACCGCCGCCGTGCAGGCCCGCGCCGACGCCGCCGACGCGAAAAAAATGCGGCCGGCGGCCGCGGCAAAGGCCCCCGCGCGGAACCTGCCGACCGCCCTCGGCCTCGACGGCGCGCTCACCCGCGCGGCCGAACGCATGGCCGTGTTCGCCTCCGCGCGACTCGTTCGCCCGCGCCAGCGCCGCCCTCCGCGCGTCGACCGGGTGGACGCTCGACCGCAAGTCCCTCCGCCCGCTCACCCACGCCACCGCCCGCCCGGATCGCGCCGCCGCCGCCCGGTTCGCCCGCGCCGACGGGGTGATCGAGGTGCGGATCGACGCCGGCACGGCGAACACCGTCGGCGGCGGGCGGGACGTGACGGCGGCGGTCATTGGCAAGCGGCCGCCGGGGCACCGGCGGCGGCCGACGACTGGGCGAACCGCCGGTTGCCGGCCCCGACGGTGCGAACGGTGGTGGCGAGCGTCGAGGATTCGACGGCGTTCGCCGACCGGGTGCGGGCCGAGACGGATCGACTGGGGGTCACGACGGCCGCCGACGTGACGGTGCTGGGCGACGGGGCCGAGTGGATCGGGAACCTGGCCGACGCCGTGCTGCCGCGGGCGGCCGGGGTGCAGGATTACTTCCACGTGGCCGAGAAGATCGGGGACGCGGTGACGGCGATTTGGGGCGAGAGCGAGTTGGCGGTCGGGTTGCGGGCGGGCGGCACGAGGGCCGTGTTGCGGGGCGGGAAGGCGGGGTTGGAGCGGTGGATCGGGGGGGCGTTCGGGGTGCTGTCGGCGGGCCACGACGGGGAGCCGCTGCGGAAGTTGGCGGCGGACATCGCTCCTCACCCGACGCACCTGGGCTACGCCGACCGGTTGGCGGGCGGTCGGAGCATCGGCCGCGGTCAGGTGGAGGGGGCGATCGAGCAGTTGGTGGCGCGACGGCTGAAGTTGACGGGCGTGCGGTGGCGATCGGAACACGTCGGCCCGCTCGTCGAGTTGGTCGCGCTCGTCGATTCGCCGGACTGGGACGCGGTGTGGACGGCCGCCTGAACTCCGATGCCAAAACGCCGAGTGCCAAGAACAATTGGCGCGCACCCCTCCACCTCTCGCAGGTCGCCTTGACGCGGGTCGAGGGCGGTCGGTATGAGCCGACGTTCTTGGATCCACCACCCGCCCCCGCACCGGACGGCCGAACGACATGTTCACCCGCCGCGAGTTCCTTCGTATCGTCCCGGTGACCGTCGGCGGGTTGTCCGGCGCGGCCCTCGGCGGGTGTGCCGGGAAGTCGAAACTGCCGCCCCCGCCGCCGGTGACGGCCGGCAAGCCGAGCCAGATCGCCGTGCCCCTCGCGGACGCCCTCGCGGCCGCCGCTACCCCGCCCGCCCAGGCCGTCGCCCCGCCGAAGAACATCCTGCTGCTGTCCGGCGGCGGGCAGTACGCCTCGCACAACACCGGCACGCTGGTCGGCTGGACGGCGGCCGGCACCCGCCCCACCTTCGACGTGGTGACGGGCATCAGCAGCGGCGCGCTGGTCGCCCTGTACGCCTTCCTCGGCCCGGCCTACGACGCCCGCCTGACGAAGTTCTTCACCACCATCCGCGACAAGGACATCTACACCTACCGGCCGGTCGTGCAGTTGGTCCGCCACTCGGCCCTGGCCGACCCGGCGAAACTGGAGAAGCTCATCGAGGGCGCGGTGGACGAGCAGTACCTGGCCGACCTGACGGCGGCGCACGCGGCCGGCCGGCGGCTGTACCTGGGCACGATGAACGTGCAGACGCGGCGGCTGTGCGTCTGGGACGTGGGGGCCATCGCCTGCGGCGGCCGGCCGGACGCGCTCGCCATCCTCCGCAAGGTGGTGCTAGCCACGTCGGCCATTCCCGGTCTGCTGCCGGCGGTCAAGTTCGACGTGGAGATCGACGGCCGGCACTACGCCGAGGAGCATGTGGACGGCGGGGCCGCCAGCCAAACGTTCCTCCGCCTCGGCCCCGGCGGGGAGCGGCCGCCCGGCATCCGCACCGGCTGGCTCACGGGGTCGAACCTGTACGTGATGGCGGCCGGGAAGCTGTACGCCGACCCGCTGACCGAGAAGCCGGGGACGGTGAAGCGGGTGTCCAGCACCCTGTCGGCCGCGCTGTACGCGCTGTTCCGCGCCGAGGTGACGAACCTGTACGCCTTCTGCGGCGTGTCCGGGATGAAGTTCCACCTGACCGCCATCGGGGCGGACGAGGACGTGCCGTCGAACAGCTTCACGTTCAACCCGCCGGACATGCAGCGGCTGTACGCGCGCGGGTATGCCGAGGGGGTCCAGGGCGGTCACTGGCGGCACACCCAGCCGGGGACGGAGCCGGGCGAGGAGGAGTTTCCGCGCGGGGCCGAAGGGGTGACGCTTCCGGCCGGGAAATGACCCGGCGGAGGGGAACCCCACCGGGCTTCGGCGAACGCTAGTTCTTCTCCTTCCCCTGCTTGGCGGCCTTCGCCACCGGTCGGGCCACGGGCACCGCGACGGGAATCGCCACCCGCGTGACGGCGAGGCGGTCGGCCAGCTCGTTCACCGTTTCCAGCTCGTTCACCCGATCGGTGTAGTAGTCGTTGCCGTTGCGGGTGTCGAGGCGGGAGGCCAGGTCGATCAACTGCTCGATCAGCCACAGCGACAAGTCGGCGACGGCGACCTTGTTGTCCACGGTCGGCACCGTCACGGCGGCGGGCAGGCGGATGGGCAGGTGCGCGTGACCGGCCTTCGCCATGCGGTCGCACAGCAGGCGGCCGCTGAAGAAGTAGTCGAACCGGGTGGTCGCCGACGGCGTGGTGGCGGCCTCGTCGAACTCGCCCTCGAACAGCTTCACCGCCGCCGGCAGGTCGCCGACGACGGACAGGTACTCGACGTGTTCGGCGTAGGGGCCGCACCGCTTCTGCTTCTTCCGCACCAGCCGCAGGCCGGTCTTGTGGTACTCGGCGGCCAGTGCCGTCTGCCCCAGACGGAGCAGCGAGTCGAGCGAGTCGGTCATCACCAGCCCGCGGAAGTGTTCGTCCGACTTCGGGCTTTCGATGAACTTCTCCGTCAGCCGCACCACCTTCTCGTCGTTCCGCAGAAACACTTGGTAGAAGATGTCGAAGGCGCGTTCGGTCTCGGCCCCGTCGCTCATGGCGTCATTCCGCGCCGGGCGAATCCTGGCGTCGGCGGTCGCCCCCAGCACCTTGTCGGCCAGCGGCCGGGCGATGCGGCGGGTGAGGACATGAATCGGCCGGGCGGAGTGACCGCACGCCTCGTACCGGCGGGTCATGTCGGCGACGGCGTCGTGGATGCGGGCGAGCGGCACCTCCGGGAACCCCGGCAGGCAGTCGATCACCCACCGGTACCGCCACAGCATGGATGTCGGGTCGAGGTCCGGGTCGCGGTCGAGCATCGCCAGACACCAGGCGAAGTGCACCAGCAGCGCGTCCGTCCGCCCGGAGTGGTACAGCGGGAACATGCTGTGCATGCGGGCGTCGTACCCGAGTTCCTCGTCCCGGTGCGTGTCGGCGATGGCGATGGCCTGCTCGCACAGGGCCGCCTTGGTCTGGCCTTCGGGCAGGGTGTCGGCCTCGTCCAGCAGGGTCTGCACCTGTTCCGCGTACTCGGCGGTGACATCGGCGGGCATGGCGGCTCCAGAGTTGGGAAAAGCTCGAAGATGCAGACTAACCACAGAGACACAGGGGCACAGAGAAGAGGAGAAATCGGAGTCATTCACTCACCCATTCTTCTCTTCCATTTTCCTTCTTCTCTGTGCCCCTGTGTCTCTGTGGTTAGTGATATCGGCCGTCACGGGGCGGCGATGTCCTCGTCGCACCGGGCCAGCCGCCGGGCGAACCAGTCGTTGCCGTTGCGGGCGTCGAAGGCGGCCGACGCTGCGGCTACGTCGGCCTTGAACCACGCGGCCAGCTCCGCCAGGTCGTACTTGCCGTCGGTCGGAGCCACCGGGAAGTCGCTCGGCAGGCCGACGGCGACGGTCGCGTGACCGGCCCGCCGCATCCGCTCGGCCCACACATAGCAGGCCCGCAGGAACAGCAGCCGGTCGTTCGGCTTCCGCGCCAGCAGGGCCACCGGCAGGTGCTTCTCCACCAGCCGCGTCACCCGCGGCCAGTCGCTCACCAGCGCCAGGTACTCGACGTGATCCCCGCAGCAGTCCACATAGCGGGGGTTCCAGGCGACGTACCGGTAGCCCTTCTTGTGGCAGCGGTCGGCGTCGTCCTTTCGGCCGAGCTTCCACAGCGGGTACAACAGGTCGGCGCAGTCCGACCCGAAGAAGTGTTCCGACTTCATCTTCCCCTTCAGGATCGGGTCGCACATCTGAATGGCCTCGGCGTACATCTCCTGGAAGAAGTAGTAATCGGCGACGAACGCCCGCTCCGTCTCGGCGTCGTCGGAGTACCGGTCGCGGGCCGCCTCCTTCCACTTTTCGTAGCAGACGGTCGCGGCGGGCTTGTCCTTGAGCGAGTTGCGGACGTTCATGGCCAGCAGGTGAATCGGCCGGAGGGTGCTGCCGGCGGCCAGGTAGCGGCGGGTGATGTCGGCCAGCGCGTCCTCGATCTGCGGCCGCGAGACGGCGGGGAACGTCGTCATCTCGGACACCACCCAGCGGTACTCCCACAGGATGTCGTCCAGGTTGAACTGCGACGGGTCGCGGTCGCACTGGGCGAGGCACCAACTGTACGCCACCAGCATGAGGTCCGGCTGGCCGGAGTCCAGGCAGGCGGGCAGCAGCTTCTTCCGGGCCGCGTACCCGCGCTTCACGTCCTGGTGCGTGTCGGCGATGGCGACGGCCTGTTCCAGGATGGCCGCCTTCGCCGGCCCGTCCTTCAGCCCGTCCGCCTCCGCCATCAGCCTCTCGATTTCCGCGACGTGATCGGACATGGGCGGCAGCTCCGGCACGGGAAACGGCGGTGGAGGGAAGTGTACGCGAACTCGACCCGGCAGGAGGAGGTCGGTAGTCCGACGTGAAGGGTGCGGGGCGGCGTCACCTCGCGGCGACGGACAGGCTGGCGTTCCGCACGGTGCCCGTCGCGCCGGCGAACAGGTCGAAGATCTCGACCGTCCACGTCCCCTTCGCGGACAGGCCGGCGAACGCCGACAGGGCCTGCTCCGGCTTCACCGCCGACCCGCTCGGCAAGCTGGTGGCCGTGGCCACCGCCCGCGTCGCGGTGTCGTCGAAGGTGACGTTCCCCAGGCTCAGCGCGCGGCGGTTGAAGACGATCACCTTGCGGCCGTCCGGGGCCACCAGCCGGATGTACAGGTCCGTCGTCCGGGCGTGGCTGATGTCCAGCGTCAGCCGCAGGTCGGATACTTTGATGTCGTCGGTGACGGTCAGGAAAATGCGCGTCGTCCGCTGGTCGGCGATGGCGAGCGGAAGGCCGGCGGCGGCCACGGTACGGCGGGTCGGGCTGGCGGTCGGCGGCGGGCTGACCGGGGGCGAGGTCGCCCCGTTCAGAGACGCGGTGGCGGTGTAGGTGTCGGCGGCGTCGCTGGTCCCGTTCGCGTTCTGGTCCATCCGCTTGGCGGCCGTGTCCCAGATGTCCGGCCCGACGACGAGGCGGTAGGTGCCGGCGGCCGTCTGGCGGGCGAACGTCACGTCGTAGACGGCGCTGTTCCCGTCGGTGGGCGATACGGCCGTCACGCCGGCGACGCCGATCCGCCCGCCGTTCGGCCCGGTCAGCACGAGGTCGGCGGCGGTGAAGCTGGGGCTGCTGACCGTCTTGCTGAACGTCATCCGCACGCGGTCGTAGCTGCCCGCGACGCCGCCGAGGAACTGCGTCCCGGTCACGCGCGGCCCGGTCGTCGTGGCCGCCGGCGGCGGGCTGACCGGCGGCGGGGAAACTGGCGGCGGGGGAACTGGCGGCACGGTGGCCGGCGCGTCGAGCAGTTTGGCGAGGTTGATCCGCCCGCCGGTGGACACCTTGCCGCTCAGCGAACTGAGCGGATCGACGGACTGCTTCAGCTTGGCGATGACTTGCAGGTGGTCCCACGTCGGGTGTTCGTCCCACAGCAGCGCGAGCGCCCCACTGACGACGGGCGTGGCCAGGCTGGTGCCGCTCTTGTACCCGTACCCGCCGCCCCGCGCGGTGCTGAGGATGTTGTCGCCGGGCGCGGCCACCGTCACCGACTGGCCGTAGTTCGAGTACGCGGACAGGCGGTCGTTCTCGTCGGTCGCGGCGACGACCACCACGTTGTCCGAGGCGAGCGCGTAGCTGGCCGGGTAGGCGGGCGTCGTGTCGTTGTTCGCCGACTCGTTGCCGGCCGCCACGACGACGATCACCCCGCCGGCGCGGGCGCGGACGATGGCCTGTTCGAGCAGCGGGTCGGCCCCGGCCCCACCCCAACTGTTGTTCAAGACCTTCGCCCCGTGCTGGACGGCGTAGTCCATCGCGCGGATGGCGTCGGACGTGAACCCGTTGCCGTTCGCGTCCATGAACTTCAGCGCCATCAGCCGCGTCGTCCACGCCACCCCGGTCACGCCGGTGCCGTTGTTCCCGGTCGCCCCGATGACGCCCGCCACCGCCGTCCCGTGACCGTTGTCGTCGGTCGGGTCGCTGTCGTTGTTGGCGAAGTCGTACCCGTACTTGTCCGGCGCGCTGGCGTCCGGGTTGTGCCACAGGTTCGCCACGAGGTCCGGATGGGTCAGGTCGATGCCGGTGTCGATGACGGCGACGATGGTCCGGCCGGTGCCGGTCTCGGCGTTCCACCCCCGCGCGGCGCTGATGGTACTGAGGCCCCACTGGCTGCCGGTCCGCGGGTCGTTCGGCACGGCGGCGGCGGTGATGCGGGCGTCCGCGCCGACCCGATTCACCCCCGGTTGCCCGGCGAACAAGCTGGTCGCGGCGGCCGTCGAGACGCCGGCGTCCAGGTTCACGCGGTAGGTGCCGAAGCCGATCGCGGTCACGGTGTCGGCGACCGGCACCCGTTGCAGCGCGGCGGCGTGCGCGGCGGTCGTCGCCCCGTCCGCGAACGACACCAGCACCCGCCCCGGCGCGACGGCCGTGGCCGACGGCACCGACCGGTCTTCCAGGAACTCGACGCCGAGGCGGGCGGTGCGATGACGTGCGGACTGGGGCATTGCGGCAATCCTTGTCGCTTCTGCGGGTTCGGCCGGTTGTGCCGATTGAAACGAACGCGGCAATCGTAATGCGTCGTTTGCGGAGAATCGAGTGAAGCGAGGATACCCGACAGGAAAAGAGATACCAGTCGAACCGACTTTGCCGATTGCGGCGATGGGGTAATTTGGCGATGACCCGCCGACTGCGCGGAACGGGGGATGAGGCAGATGGGGAAGTCGGGAGGGGCGGGAAATGCGTGAGTCGAGAAGCAACCAGCGTCGTCGCCGCGAGCGTGCGAGCGGCCCAGGTCGGCCGTTCACACGCTCACGCTTCCGACTCGGATCACTTCAGCGGCAGCAGCCAGATGTTGCGGAACTGGACCGGGTGGCCGTGGTCTTGCAGCAAGATCGGGCCGGGCTTGCTCGGGTCGCCGCCCATGCCGGCGGTGGTGTTGTCCTTCTCCACCTTCACGTCGTCGTGGACCTTCACCCCGTTGTGAATCACCGTCATCCGCGTCGGCTCGGTCTTCTTGCCGTCCGCGAACACCGGGGCGGCGAACTCGATGTCGTAGCTCTGCCACACGGTCGGGGCCTTGCAGACGTTCTCCTTCGGCGGGAAGATGTCGTAGATGGCGGCGCAGTCGTTCTTGCCGCTCTTCAGCCCGTAGCTGTCCAGGATTTGCACCTCGTACCGCCCTTGCAGGTAGACGCCGGAGTTGCCCCGCCCCTGACCGCCGTTGCCCGGCTCGTAGGGCACGCGGAACTCGACGTGCAGCTTGAACTTGCCGCCGAACTTCTCCGTCGTGACGATGTCGCCGTGGCCCTTCACGCCCTCCATCGCGCCGGCGGCGATCTTCCACTCGACCTTCGCCTTGCCGTCCTTCTTCACCCAGGCGTCGGCGGTCTTGCCGTCGAACAGGACGACGGCCCCGGTGGGGGCGGGGGTGGACTTCGCGTCCTCCAGGTCGGCCGGCTTGGCGGCTTTGAACTTGTCGTCCAGCTTCCACTGCGCGAACGTCGGGGTGACGGCGGCGAACACGACCGCCAGCGCGATGCGGACCATGCGAACTCCTTGCAAACGGGGAGAGACGGCGGACGCCGCCGGTGGGCCGGGATGTTGTAGGAAAGCGGGGGCGGGTAAGGGATCGCCACTCGCGGGGTGTGAGTGGAGGAGTGGCCATGCCGACCGGGACGTTCGACTACCGCGACGCGGCCGGGCGGGCGGCCATCGCCTTCGTCGCCCGGATGCGGGACCTGGCCGTCACCGCCCCGCACGGGCAGGTGTTCGACCGCCCGCAGGGGCACGCCTTGGACGCCGGGCGGGACTTGCCGCGGCCCACCCTCGAACGGGCCGTCCGGGCGGGCGCGAACCAGGCCGAGGGGAAAAAGGGGCGGACGGCGACCGCGCGGGCGGCGGCCGGCGGGATGTGACGGAGGGGGTGTGGAACTCGGCCGACGAGCGGTTCGCCGGCGGGAAGCCGGTGCCGGATTCCCGCCGCGCGGCGGAGCACCTGGCGGCGGCCGGTCGGGCGGCGGCGGCGGCGTTCCCGGCCTGGCTGGACCGGGCGACAGGGCAACTGCCGGCGGACGGGTACGCGGGGGCGTGCGAGTCGGCGGGCGGGGCGGCGGAGGTCGGATCGGCGTGGAACGATCCGGCCGGGCACCGGGACCGCCCGGCGCGGCGCGGCTGCGACGGGGGCAGGCGATCGGCCGCGGGATGGTGGAGGGGACATCGACCGGCGGGTGGACCGGCGGACGAAGCGGACCGGGGCGCGGTGGCGGGTCGGTGGTGTGGGGCCGCTCGTCGAACGGCCCTGTCCGACACCCCCGAGTGGGCCGAGTACTGGAACCCCC
>JAYUFU010000362.1:0-12591 GCA_043738505.1 Fimbriiglobus sp.
CCCGGAAATTCCCCCGCGAAAACGGCCGCCCGTCGGAAGTATCATTGTCCCCACACTTCCGACGAGGCTCCGCTCATGTCTCCGACCGACCCGACCCGCGACTTCGACCCCACGGCCACCGCCGACGGCCCGGCTCCGGACTCCGGCCTGGACGCCGGTCTCGCCGCCGCGTTCGGGGGTGACTCCGGTTCGACCGCCGACTTCCCCGGCAAGGACGAGCGCGTCGGCGCGATCCTCGGTGGCAAGTACAAGCTGATCGAGGTCATCGGCGAGGGCGGCATGGGCAGCGTCTACATGGCCCAGCAGACGGAGCCGGTCAAGCGCAAGGTCGCTATCAAGGTCATCAAGGCCGGCATGGACTCGAAGGCGGTGCTCGCCCGGTTCGAGGCCGAGCGCCAGGCGCTGGCGATGATGGACCACCCGAACATCGCCAAGGTGCTGGACGCCGGCACCACCGAGAGCGGCCGGCCGTTCTTCGTCATGGAGCTGGTGAAGGGCGTGCCGATCACGGAGTATTGCGACGAGCGGAAGCTGACGCCGAAGCAGCGGCTGGAACTGTTCGTGCCGGTGTGCCAGGCCATCCAGCACGCGCACCAGAAGGGCGTCATCCACCGCGACATCAAACCGAGCAACGTCTTGATTGCCCTGTACGACGACAAGCCGGTGCCGAAGGTGATCGACTTCGGCGTCGCCAAGGCGACCGGGCAAAGCCTGACAGACAAGACGCTCGTCACCGGCTTCGGGGCGGTGGTCGGCACGCCGGAGTACATGTCGCCGGAACAGGCGAACCTGAACAACCTGGACATCGACACCCGCTCCGACGTGTACTCGCTGGGGGTACTGCTGTACGAGCTGCTGACGGGCTCCACGCCGGTGGACAAGAAGTCGCTCGGCAAGGCGGCGCTCTTGGAAATACTGCGGATCGTCCGCGAGGTGGAAGCCCCGAAGCCGAGTCACAAGCTGAGCAGTTCCGACGCGCTGCCGAGCATCGCCGCCAACCGCGGCACCGAGCCGAAATCGCTGTGCCGCATGTTCCGCGGTGAACTCGACTGGGTGGTGTTGAAGGCGCTGGAGAAGGACCGCGCCCGCCGCTACGGCACGGCCAACGGGTTGGCCCGCGACATCCAGCGCTACCTCGCCGACGAGATCGTCGAAGCCCGCCCGCCCAGCACCGGCTACCGCCTCCGCAAGTTCGTCAAGCGGCACAAAGGGCAAGTCCTCGCGGCGGGGTTGGTCTTCTTCGCGCTGGTCGCGGGCGTCGTGGGGACGGCCGTGGGGTTGGCCCAGGCGAATCAGGCTCGGAGCGACGAGGTCACGCAGCGGGGGATCGCGGAGGAGAAGGAACGGGTCGCGGTGGCGGAGAAGAACAAGGCGATCGCGGCGGCCGAAGAGGAACGCCAGGCGAAGCTGCGCGAAGCCGCGCAGCTGGCCATCGCCATCGAGCAACGCGCCAAAGCGGAGAAGGCCAGCGATCGCGCCAGCAAAGTGCTCGACACCATGACCTCGGAGGTCACCGGCAACTCGCTCGCCACGCAGAAAGCCATCACCGATGAACAGAAGAAGTTCCTGGTCGAAGTGCTGACCTACTACAAGGAATTCGCGGGCGAGAAAGCGGATGACGAACGCTCCCGCGAACGGACGGCCGCGGCGGCCTATAAGGTCGGCCTCATTGAAGACCGCCTGGGCCATAAGGAGGAATCCGCGATGGCGTTCCGCATGGCTCGCGACGGATACGCGGCGCTCGAAGCTGATTACCCCGTTGTGCCCGCGTACCGCCGGGACCTGGCCGGGTGCCACGGCAACCTTGGTCTCTTGCTCGCGGCCCTCGGGAAGTGGGCGGAAGCCGAGGCCGAGGATCGCAAGACCTTGGCGATCCGGGAGAAACTCACCGCCGAATTCCCCGCCATCCCAGCGTACCGCCAGGAACTCGCAGGGATCCACCTCAACCTGGGGAACCTGCTCGTGGGCCTCGGGAACCGGGTGGAGGCGGAGGGCATGTATCGCAAGGCCCTGGCGATCCAGGAGAAACTCGCCGCCGAATTCCCCGCCGTGCCCGCGTACCACCAGGACCTGGCCCGAAGCCACTTCAACCTGGGTAACATGCTCGCGGGTCTCGGGAAGCCGGCGGAGACGAAGGCCGAGTATCGCCAGGCCCTGGCGATCCAGGAGAAACTCGCCGCCACCTTCCCCGCCGTCACCGCGTACCGTATGGAACTGGCCGGGAGCTACAGCAACTTGGGGATCCTGCTCGCGGGTCTTGGGAAGCAGGCGGAGGCGGAGGGCGAGTTTCGCCAGGCCCTGGCGATCCAGGAGAAACTCGCCGCCGACTTCCCTACCGTGCCCGAGTACCGCCACGCTCTGGCGGGAAGCCACAACAACCTGGGCGTTCTGCTCAGGGGTCTCGGCAAGCGGGTGGAGGCGGAGAGTGAGTACAAAAAGGCCCTGGCGATCTTCGAGAAACTCGCCGCCGAGTGTCCGGCCGTCCCCGCGTACCGCCAGTACCTGGGCGCGAGCCACTACAACCTGGGGAACCTGCTCGCAGAACTCGGGAAGCGGGCGGAAGCTGAGGGCGAGTATCGCAAGGCCCTGGCGATCCGCGAGAAACTGGCCGTCGTCTTTCCTGCCGTCCCCGATTACCACCAGGACCTGGCCGCGTCCCACAGCAACCTGGGCGTTCTGCTCGGAGGTCTCGGCAGGCGGGCGGAGGCGGAGAGTGAATTTCGCAAGGCTCTGGCAATCCGGGAGAAACTGGCCGCCGACTTCCCCGCCGTCCTCGAGTATCGGGAGGAAGTAATAAGTACCAGCTACAACTTCGCCTGCCTCTGCGCCATCACAAGCGGCAAGGAAGCGGGCAAGAAGCAGGAGTATGCCGACCGGGCGGTGGAGATGCTCCAGAAGGCGGTGAAGGCGGGGTACAAGGACGCGGCGCACATGGCGGCGGACAAGGACCTCGACCTCCTCCGCGAGCGAGCTGACTTCAAGAAGCTGATCGCGGAGTTGGAGAAGAAGTTCCCACCGCCGCCCGAAGTCGCCCCGCCGCCGAAGGCGGTGAAGTGACCGCCCCGATAAGTGGTATGATGACAGGGAAAGGGGGTGCGACATGGCGTTCGGCAACTTCACACTGGCATCGGCCGTCGCCGACTTCGGGCTGACCATCCGCTCGCAGTCGCTGTTCCCGCACGTCCCGCCGGTCGATGTCGGAGCGGGGCTGCGGTACGCGCTCGACACGTTCGGTCAACTCGCCGTCGGGATCAACACCGAGAAGGCGCGGTCGGAGTGGCTGATCGCCCCGCTGTTCGGCGAGCTGTGGAACCGCGGGCGGGGCACCCTGTTCGTGCTTTCGGGCGTCGATTTCACCGTGGATAAGGACGTCGGCCTCTCGGGGGTGGTGGATTTCATGGTCGGGCGCGGGCCGCAACTGTCGTTCGTCTTCAGCCCGAGTTGCCCGATCCTGGCCGTGGTGGAAGCCAAGAACGAAAGCATCCCCGGCGGGCAGGGGCAGTGCGCTGCCGAGATGGTGGCGGCCCTGCGGTTCAACCAAAACGCCAAGACCGACATCGAGGTGGTCTTCGGAGTCGTGACGACGGGGACGACGTGGAAGTTCCACCGGCTGACCGGGACGGCGCTGGCCATCGACACCCGCGAGTACCTGATCTCCGAGGTGGACCAGATTCTCGGCATCCTCCTGCACGTCGTCGGCCTGAACCCGGTGCCCGCCGCGTGACCGCCGCCGACCTCACCTGCTGGACGATGATCCGCGACGCGGCCGGCGGTACAATGGCAGCGACCCCGGAGGAACTTCCATGTCCGCAACCGCGATCGCCGAACCGGCCCGCCGCGCCGCGCTGGCGTCGTCCCGCGCGGCGCATCGCCGGGTCGCCGCGTACGCGCTACCGCCGGAACTCGACCGCCGCATCCTCGATCTCGGCGAGCGGAAGGACTCGCTGACCGACGACGAGCGGGCCGAGTTGCTGGCGTGGGTGGCGTTCACGCAGCGGCAATCGCTCGACAAACTGGAGGCGGAAGTCGCGCTCCGCCGCCTCGCCGACGTGTTCCCCGAACTCGCCGGCCAGCCGTGAGCGCGTTCTCCGAGGTGCGGCGGGCCGAGGTGGTCGCCCGCGCCGGCCACCGCTGCGAGTATTGCCGCCTGCCGACCCGTGGGCAAGTCGCCACGTTCCCCATCGACCACGTCGTCCCGAAGGCCGCCGGCGGAACGAACGAGTTGGCCAACCTCGCCCTGACTTGCCCGCACTGCAACGCCCACAAGTGGCGCGCGACCGAAGGCCGAGACCCGGAATCCGGACGGGCGGTTCCGTTCTTTCACCCGCGCCGAGATGCGTGGACGGACCACTTCGCGTGGTCGGCGGAAACGTCCGGCGAACTCGTCGGGCGAACCGAAACGGGGCGAGCGACGGTCGCCGGGTTGCGAATCAACGACCCGGACATGATGGCGTTGCGGCTCCTCCTGGCCGAAGTGAACCTCTTCCCCGAAGTGATCGCGTGACCGCCGCCGACCTCACCTGCTGGACGATGATCCGCGACGCGGCCGGCGGCGACGCCGACGCGCGCCAGAGGTTCGCGCGGCTGTACCTGCCGGTCGCGCGCGGGGCACTGGCCGGGCGGTGGAAGGGGTCGCCCCGGCTGGCGTGGGTCGAGGACGCCGTGCAGGACGTGTTCGTCGAGTGCTTCAAGGCCGGCGGCGCGCTGGCGGCGGCGGACTCGGAGCGAAGCGGGTTCCGGGCGTTCTTCCTCGGCGTGGTGCGGAACATCGCCCGCCGACACGAGGAGAAGCACCGCCCCGCCGTGCCACTCCCCGAAGACCAACCGGCCGCTGACACCAGCCTGTCAGTGGCGTTCGACCGGGCGTGGGCGCGGGCACTGTTGAAGGAAGCCGCGCGGGTGCAGGCGGAGACGGCGGCCGGGGCCGGCGAGCGGGCGGTGAAGCGGGTGGAACTGCTCCGGCTGCGGTTCCAGGAGAGGCTGCCGATCCGGGCCATCGCCGAGAGGTGGAACGAGGACGCGGCGAAGCTGCACCGCGAGTACGCCACCGCCCGCGAGGAGTTCCGCGCCGCCCTGCGAACCGTCGCGGCCTTCCACCAGCCGACCGCGACCGGCGACGAGTTGGACGACGCCTGCCGGGAACTGCTGGCGATTGTGGGGTGAGGCGGAACCCGCTCGCGGAGCGAGCAGAGCACTACGCACGGGTGGCCGAAGACGAGCAACGGAGGCCGCCAGCAGGCCGAACCCGCTCGCGGAGCGAGCAGAGTACTATGCACGGGTGGCCGAAGACGAGCAACGGAGGCCGCCAGCAGGCCGAACCCGCTCGCGGAGCGAGCAGAGCACTACGCGGCGTAGTGGCGGACGATCAGGTCGTTCTGAATCCACAGCAGCTTGTTGAACGCCCGCATCGTGGCGACTTCCGTCTCGCGGGGCAGGTTCAGGCCGAACACCGTGGCCACCAGCGCGTCCGCGACGAACCCTAGCAGCGCGTTCATCTGCACCAGCGGCACGTTCAACTCCTTCGACCCGGCCTTGTCGGTGTGCATCTTGCCGACCGCGTCCAGGTACTCGGCCATCTTCGCGTCGTAGGGCTTCGTCACCAGCGTCACGAGGTAGCGGCCGAGGTGCTGCTTGCGGAAGGCGATCTGCGGGTGGTCGGGGGTCAGGTCGGCGAGGGCGGCCGGCACGTCCCCGGCGTACCCGTACTGGCGGGGGAGGAAGTGCCGCCACGTCGCGGTGTAGGCGTGCAGCTTGTCGTACACGGCATCGACGAGGCCGGGCACCAGCGGCGCGAGCAGCGGCGCGGCCCCGTGGACGGCGGCGATGTCGGCCGCGCCGAAGCCGATGAACTCGGTCAGGTAGGCGAAACGGGTCGGGAGGTCGGACTCCAACTTCGGCTCGTCGACGGCAGTCATGGGAGGTGCTTCCGGCGGGGTGGGAGGGATCGACTCCGCCACCATACCGCACGCCGCGACTGGAGCAAGCCTAAATCGGACACCGGTGTCCTGTTTCGGCGGTTGTGTCCTCGAACGGGCCAGCCGGATTCACTTCTTCTTCGCCACGACCCGGCGGAACTCCTCCCGCTTCTTGTCCGGATCGGCGACCACCAGCGTGTCGGCGGTGAGCGACACGACCGTCAGCGTCTCCTTCCGCGGGCCGCCGCCGCCGTCGATGGCGTAGCCGATCTTGTCGCCGTCCGCCTTGAAGGTGCCCCGCGACACCGAGTTGACCGCCTTGCCGACGCTCACCCGCAGCACCAGCGCGCCGTCGGCGGTGAACTCGACCGTCACCTCGGCCCCGTCGGGCAGCTTGTCCGCCGACGCCGTCAGCGTCCACACGCCGACGAGTTTCTCGGCGGTGGTCGACTTGGGGTTCTCCTTCGGCACCTGGGCGGCGGCGTCGGAGCCGGCGAGCAGCAGGACGGCCAGCAGCGTTTTCATCGACGGTCTCGGGGTTCGACGGGCGTCCGGTCGGCGGTCCTTCACGCCCGCATCCTACCCCAGGTCGGCGGCGGCGGCAAAGGGGAAGCGGCGGAGAACCGTCACTTCGGCTCGTGCGTCCCGTGGTCGCTCTCGATCTTGCATTTCGGGAACGCCTTCTTCAACTCCTCGTACTTCGCGGCGGTGACCTTCGTCTTCCGCACGTCCAGGGCCGTCAGCCCCTTGCAACTTTTGAAATGGGCTACCCCGATGTCCGACACCCCCGCCACTCCCCACAGGCGCAACGATGTCAGTGTCTTCCAATCCTTGAAGTGGGCTAGGCCCGCGTCCGTCACCCCTGTGTGGCCCAGGTCGAGGGCCGTCAGGTTGGTGCAGTCCTTGAAATGCGCCAGCCCCGCGTCCGTCACCCGCGTCTGGTTCAACCAGAGGCCGATCAGTGTCTTGCAGTCCTTGAAGCGGGCCAACCCCGCGTCCGTCACGCTCGTGGCACCGAGGTCGAGGTACTCGAGGCCGTCGAAGTTTTGGAAGAGGGCCAGGCCCGCGTTCGTCACCTTCGTCGCTCCGTACAAGTGCAAATTTCTCAGATTCTTGCAGTCCTTGATGTGGGCCAGGCCCGCATCCGTCACCCGCGTACCGTTCAGCGCGAAGACCGTCAGCTTCTTGCAATCCTTGAGGTGGGCTAGGCCCGCGTCCGTCACGTCCGTCGCGGTCAGGTAGAGTTCGGCCAGGGTGGTGCAATCCTTGAAGTGGGCCAAGCCCGCGTCCGTCACATTCGTGCGGGCCAGATCCAACAGGATCAGGTTTTTGCAACCTTTGAAGCTGGCCAGACCCTCGTCAGTCACCGCTTTGTTGTCTTGCAGGTTGACCCACCCCAGTCGGAATGCCTGGAGTGGCAGATCGGCGACGGCTTTGATGTATCGCTCGTCGTCGTCGATCCGCACCGCGCCGCCGATGGACAGCACATACACGGCGGCCGCGCGGTCGGGGTCGGCCGCAATGGGGGCGATCACCCCGCCGTTCCACTCGACCTTGCAGTTCGGCAGTTTGGCGGCGAGTTTCTTGACGCCCGCGTCGGTCACGTCGGTCTTGTAAAGTAGCAAATGCCTCAGCGCCCCAAGCCCGGCGAGGTGTTCCAGCCCGGCGTCGGTGACGTTCGTGCCGCCCAGTTGGAGGACGACGAGTTGAGATGCCTTCGCCAAGAGCTTCAGCCTGGGATCCGTGATGGCGGCGTCATTGAGGTAGAGTTTCCGCAGGCCGGGCAGGGTCGCCAGAAGCTCGCAACTCGCGTCCGAGATCGCCGTCTCATTCAACACGACGGTGTCGAGTTGTTGCAAGCCGCGAAACGGCTCCAGATCGGCATCGGCCGTCAATTCTTTCTTGGTCAGTTTGAAATTGTTCACCGCGATCTGCCCCGCCGACAGCGCGACTTTCTTGCCGGGCGGAACGTGGTGATAACCGGCGGCGTCCGAATACCCGAACGTCGCACTTCGGGCCAGCAACCACTCCGCCGCCGCGCGGTCGGGGTCGGCGGCCACCCACTTCGCGCCGACGATCTTGCCGTCGTGGTTGTTGCCGGACGAATCCTTCAACACGTCGCCCGTGCCCGCGTCGCAGTGGTACAGGGCGAGCGCGTCCGCGTCCTTCTCGAAGCGTGCTTGAGGGGTGAATTTGTCGGTGTAACGGATCGACTTGGAGACCCGCACCTCGGCGATCACGCCGCCGAAGCACTCGCTGTACTTGCCGACGCCGAGTGTCATGCACCCGATCAGTGCCGGGCGAGACTGCGGCCGCGGGCACGGGTACAGCTTCGATTCGCTCGCCACCTTCACCCCGTTCACGAACAGCGCTTGAGACTTGCCGTCCCAGCAGAGGGCCACGTGGACCCACTGCGGGAGCGGCGGTGCGGGCGACTCGTGAAATTCGAGGCAGGTCTTCTCGGCGTTCCAGGCGTCGCCCATCCAGAAGCGGTCCACGTGATGCAGCTTCAGCATCCGGCCGTCGCCCGCGACCTCGAACAGGGTTCCGTTGCCGCGCATCGGGCCTGGGCTCGCCCACACCTCGACCGTCGTCGGGTCAGTCGCGGTCAGTTGAAGGGTGGGGATCTCCACCCGGCTGTCGGCCCCGTTGAACTCCAACCCGCCCCGCCCGCCTAGGTCGCGGAGCGCATCCCCAACTCCTTTGAGTTGGGTCGCCTTGTCGTCCGGCCCCACCGTGACCACCGGTTTGCCGTCCACCTCGATCTTCGCCCCGTCCGGCACCTTGATCTCGGTCGTGCTGCCGTCCTTGTTCGTGATCTTGATGATGATCACGCCGGCGGCGACCACCGTCAGCACGGCCGCCACGATGCCGCCGATCAGCCAGCCCCGCGACCCGCGCGGCTTGGCCCGCGTCGCCTCCGGCGGCGGGATGTCGTCCGAATCGTCGTCGTCGGAGTCCGGGTCGGTCAGGTCGGCGAAGGCGTTCGGGTCAGCGTCGGCGGACCCGCCCGTCAGCGGCATCGGCACATACACCGCCTTCGGCAACACCTTTGCGGTGCCGTCGGTCATCGCCGCCAGTTCCTCGGCCACGGCGGCGGCGGATTGCGGTCGGTCGGCCGGCTTCTTGGCCAGCAGCCGGCGGATGAGGTCGGCCAGCGGGGCCGGCACCGCCGGGTTCAGATCCTCGACCGGCGTCGGCTCCTCGGTGGCCAGCGCGCAGAGGATGGCCATGACGGTCGGCCCCTCGAACGGCAGCCGGAAGGTGCAGAGGCGGTACAGCACGCAGCCGAGGCTGAACAAGTCGGCGCGGCCGTCCACCGGCTTGCCCATCCCCTGTTCCGGGGCCATGTACGACGGCGTGCCGACGACCGCGCCGCTACCGGTGAGTTCCGCCGTGTCCGCCCCGACGACCGGCTTGGCGAGGCCGAAGTCGAGTACCTTCACCCGGCCGGTCGGCGCTTCCAGCCACAGGTTGGCCGGCTTGATGTCGCGGTGGACGAGGCCGAGCTGGTGCGCCGCCGCCAGGCCGAGGGCCGTCTCGCGGCCGATGCGGATCACCTGCGGAATCGTCGGCAGGCCGTTCTTCTTCAGGTACTCGTCGAGCGGATACCCCTGGAGGTATTGCAGGGCGATGTACGGGACGCCGGCGATCTCGTCGGCCTCGAAGATGTTGACGACGTGGTCGCTGCCGATCTGGGCGGCGGCGCGGGCCTCGCGGAGGAACCGCTCCTTCGCCGACCCGTTGGCGGCGGCTCTCGGCAGCATGATCTTGAGCGCTACCTTGCGCTGGAGCCGCTCGTCGAAGGCGAGGTACACCGCGCCCATGCCGCCGCGGCCGAGTTCCTTCTGGATGCGGTACTTCCCCAGCCGGCCGAGGTCGCCGGCGACGGTCGGCGGGGCGAACGCGGGCATGGCCGCGTCGTCCGGTCGAGTGTCGGCGGGTTCGTTGCCGTCGGTCTCCTCGACGGCCTGCGGGAACGAGTCCTCGTCCCGCGTCACGGTCGGCACGTCGAGAAGGCGGTCGTTGCGGGGGGAAGACATGACCGGTTTCTCGGCGGGGCCGAACGGATTGACTGCGGACCAGAATACGCGACCCGGACGGGGAATGCAACGCGCCGCGACCGCGCGGGGTGCCTTCTTCGGGTGAAGAACGCGCCCCGCGCGGTCGCGGCGGAGGGGACACCGGCTCGGAGGCCGGTGCCACAAGAACCCGACTCAGTTGCACCCGCCGCAGGCCGGGGCCGACACCACCGGGGCACACGGGTCGGCGCACAGGCGGCCGCGGAAGATCTTGGCGATCAGGTCGCGGATCGGCTTCGGCCGGCTACGGTCGCACGACACGCTGGCCAGGCCGGGGGCGCACGGGTCGCAGTTGCCGGCCGTCGAGCCGCCCAGCCCGCCGCCGCTCATGGCGGTGTTGAACCGGCTGCCCAGCCCGCCCAGGCGGCTGCCCAGGCCCATCGGCCCGCAGCCGGCGGAGCCGCACGGGTCGCACCCGCCGGCCGACACCCGCTGGGCGTTCCGCACGACCACCCGCACCGGCACCTGCACGGCCACCCGGCGGGTGACGCACACCGCCACCATCTCCGTCGTGGTGCAGGGCACCTTCACCGTCGTGGTGCAGGGCACCTGCTTGGACACGCTCACCGCCACCTTGCGGCAGACGGTCGTCGGCACCATCTCGGTGACGCACTGGGACACCTTCTTCACCCGCGTCTCCTGCACCAGCTTCGTCACGCAGGTCGGCACCTGCTTGGTGACGGTCGTCGGCACCAGCCGGGTGACGGTCACGGGCACCTGCTTGTGGATCACTTCGGCCACCCGCCGGGTGGTCGTCACCGGCACGCGGTTGACCCGCGTCTCGGTCACGTTCCGCACCACGTTGGTGGTGACGGTGCGGGTGCAGGCTTGGCCTTCGACGAACACCTTGCCGCGGCCGGCGGCGTCGGAGGTGGCGGCCCCGGCGCGGACCCGGCCGGCGACGTGGCCGAGCAGGTTGCCGAGGAACCCCGTCTTGCCGCACGCCCCTTCGCACGGGGCGGACACGCCGCACGACCCGCCGTCCACGAAGCACCCTTGGGCCACCCGCTTCACGGTGTACGGCACCTGCCGGGTTTCGGCCGTGGTCACGGTGCGGGTGACTCGCGTCGGCACCTTCTCGACGACCGTCTTCTTGACCATCCGGGTGACGGTCGTGGGCACCGTCTCGACGACGTTCTCCTTCACCTTCCGCGTCACCGTCTTGGCCACCTGCTCCGTCACCTGCCGCTTGACGCAGGTGGTGGTCGGCACCTGCTCGGTGACGGTCTCGTACTTCGTCACCTGCCGCGTCTTCGTCTCGCACGGGGCGCGGACGAGGCTCAGGCGGGAACCGGTCGGGCACTGCGTCGTGCTGCACGTGCACGGGTCGAAGCTGCTGGAGTACGTCGGCACCCGCGTCAGCGTCAGCCCGCCGCCCACGGTGTACGACTCGCAGCTGGTCACCGGCACCTTCTTGGTGACGCATTTCGTGCCCGCCACCGTCTCGCTGACCGTCTTGCACACGTCCACCATCACCGTCTCGCACACGTCGCGGGTGACGGCGCGGCACACCTGCTTGTTCACCGTCTCCGTGACCGGCTCGCAGATCGTGCGGCACACGTCCTTCACCACCGTCTCCGTCACCGGCCGGCTGACGTTCACGGTGCAGGTCTTGTACAGCGTCTCGCACACCGGGTGGCTGACCATGAACGTCTCGGTGCGGCTGACCGGCTCGCACACCTTCCGGCAGACCGTCACCGGCACGTCCCGGTAGGTGGTCTCGCACACGTTGCGGTGGACCGTGTGCGAGCAGTCCTTCAGGACCGTCTCGCACACCTTCTGGTTGACCGTCTCGGTGACGGTCTGCATGACCGTCTCGCGGACGGGCCGGCTGACCGTGTACGGCTGGTCCACCGTCACCGTCCGGGTGACCGGCCGGGTGACCGTCTCGGTGACGGTCTGGTATTCGGTGCCGGTGACGGTCCGCATGGTGGTGCGGACCTCGTCGCGGTAGGTGGTGCGGGTGACCGGCCGCATCTCCGTCTCGCGGACGGTCTCGTACCGGGTCTGCATGCGGGTTTCGGCGGCCGGGCCGCAGTCGCCCAGGCCGGTGGCGGCGGTCGTCGGGAAGGTGGTGCAGCCGCAGTGGGCGGCGCGGACGTCGCCGCCCAGCCACCCGGTCAGCACCGCCGCCGCCGCCCCCAATCGCAGTCGCATTCGCATGATGGCCTCCTGTCCGGGCGCGCCCGCCCTCCGCCGGAATCATCCCAGCGGTGCGCCTCCCGAACTGCGGGAGGGCTGGCGTCCGTGCCCCGTTAACGTGTCGATTCCGTCCGCGGCCGCCGCGACCCGAAGGGCGGGTCGGCGGGCTACGGGCCGCGTCACGAGAGGGATATCGGAACCGGCGGCGGTTCTTGCGCACCCGGTTGGGGGGTGGACAGGCGATTCCGCCCGTCCGACGACGACTCACGCGGGGCGTAACGCGGATGCCGACGGGTGGGGTTGTGACGGCCGACCGCGAAAACGACCGCCGGCGGCCGAAAGGGATTTCCCTCGGACTGCCAGCGGTCTGGTTTTGCGAGAGGCGGACGAGGGTGGTTGCAACTCATGTCAAGTTTGACTGATTCGTGACGGTCGGTCTTTGTTCGCCCGCC
>JAYUFU010000363.1:0-4226 GCA_043738505.1 Fimbriiglobus sp.
AGGGGTTCCGACGGGGTCGCCGCCGGTCGCGTCAGCGCGGCCAGCGCTCGGATCGACTCCGGCACCCGGCGGAGGATCAGTTGCAGCTTCTCCAGCGACGTGCCGCCGGAGGTCGGCCGGTCGTTCAGCCACTCGGCCACGGGCGTCGTCAGGTGTTCGCCGAGCAACTGCTCCCGCTGCCCACGGACGCGCTGCCGGCCGGCGTCCACCAGTTGGCGGACGACGAACTCGACCAGCAGCCGCGTCAGACCGAGGGCCACCGGCAGGATGAGGAAGTGGTACCAGTTCGGGAACCACAGCACCCAGAAGAAGACCACCAGGACAGCCGCGTCGAGGCCGACCACCAGCAGCCGCATCAGCGCCAGCACTTGCGGGTTGTTGGCCAACCACTCCGGGACGGCCCGCGCCGACTTGTCGAGTTCGTTCGTCTGCGTCTTCTCGAACGCCATCAAGCTGTGCGTGAACTGGTCCCGCGCCTGGGTTCGCAGGCCGGCGTCGAACGAGTGCGTCAGGTGTTTCCAAAGCGGGTGCGTGGCGGTACGCCGCAGGCACTCGGCTTGCAGCATGTTCAGCCAGTCGTCCATCGCGGCGGAGCAGACGGCCTGCTCGGACAGGTTCGGGGAGGATGGTCGCGCGAGCGACTTGCCGGCCGCCCCGACGACGAACTGGAACGGCCACCGCAACACCGCGAACAGCCCGCCCAGGAACCGGCCGGGGCCGGGGAATTCCAGCATGTGCAGCACTTGCTCGCGGGTGGCGTCGAACCGGCGGAACGCCTCCCCGGCCAGGAACTCGGCCCGGTAGCGCTCCTCGAACTGCCGCTTGCCGACGGCCACGAACCCCCGCCAGGCGTCCAGCTCGGTCAGGTCGCGGCGGGCCACCTCCAGCAACCCCGCGCCGGCCGCTTCCAGGTAATTCAAGGCGTTCGCCAGCGTCCGGTTGCGGGCCACTTCCGCCGACGGGCAGAGCGCGAACAGGTGGTTCAGCAGCGGCAGGCGGTACTTCGACCCGGCCCCGCTGGGGTCGTTGCGGGCGGCCAGCGGCAGGTGCGGGATGGCCGTCACCGGGATGGGCGGGATGTCGCCGGACGGCGTCGGCAGCCTACCCAGGACTTCGCGGCGGAAGTGTTCCACCAGCGGCTCGACCTCGGTCTCCCGCATCTTCGTCAGGCAGCAGACGACCGCCTTCCCGGTCTTCACGATGAGGTGCAGGAACTGCGTCGGCACCTCGTCGTTGTACCGCTCGTCGGACGCCACATACACCACCACATCGGCCAATGCCACCACTTCCATGAGCCGGGAGACGTAGCCGGCCGAGGCCCAGGTGGTCATGTCCGGGCAGTCCCAGACGACGAACTCGCCGGTCGCGTCGGTCCCGGTCGGCGTCGGCACCCGCTTCACCTGATACACGTCCTCGTCCAGGTCGGCCGGCTTGTCGTCGCCCAGGCGTTGCAGCGGGCCGAGGAAGCCGAGGTGCGACGGCCACGGCGAACTGATGGCGTTCGGCACGAACGCAGTCGGGTGGCGAGTGTATCCGGCCTGCGGGTTGGCGTCGGCCACCACCGCCCCGCAGAGGAAGTTCACGACCGTGCTTTTGCCGGTGCCCGCGCCGCCGACGACGGCGACGAACAGCGGCTTGGCCGGCTGCCCGTTGGCACTTGGGCCGATCACGTTCCGCGTCAGCGCGGCGGCTAATCGCAGGTGCGCGGCGTGGACGGCCAACTCCGGCTGCGCGCGGCAGTGCGTCTCGAGCCAGGCGAGGTCGTCGGCCAGTTGCCGGGCCGTCTCGCGGTGCGTGTGCGGTTCCATGGGCGGCATTTCGGGGAAAGTAGGGGGCCGACGACAAACGGGACCGAGGGGATTCTACGACCGGAAGGCCACCGGCGCGAGAGGGAAGTGGTGTGTTGCCCTCGCCCGGTTGCTGCGCGACCACCCTCTCCCTTGGAAACCGTCCCGTGTCCGAACGGGGGGAGAGGGTTGGTGGCAAGGCACAATTACCCCTAACAGATTGCGACCGAATGGACGCCGGGAGGAAGGGTGCTACGCGATGAAAACAGGTCAACCACCGTCACTCACCGGGGAAGTTCCGAGAACGGGCGTCTTACACCAAGGGGATGCCAAGACGCCTTGCCGCCTCAAACTGGAACTCGCTCGACCATCGATCAGGATGACCCTCAAGGCAGCGCTCGATGGTGACGATAGCTTCCGCGGCCACGCTGTCCAACCGAGACTCAAGATCGGCCGACTGGTCAGGGGTGAGTCGCGCGTCAGCCACGAGATGCATCTGGGCAACCACGAGAGTTCTCCCAAGCGTCGCCAAGTGTTCATGTATGTCGGAGAACGGTGCATGGACGACCTGCTCAAGGATCATGCGACGCAAGTTAGTTGCCTTGATCCGAAAACGGTCTTCGAACGCCTGCCCGCTGAGCCGGTACATCTCGGTAACGGATTCGGCTGCTTGATTCACTTGTCGCCCTCCACCGCCAAACGACCACATTCACCGACTGGCGGTACGCCGGTGAGCGATACGTTCTAGATACCACTCTGCCCCCCTACCGGCCCGTTGTCGTGCTTGGTTTGGCCCCTTGACCGACCAACAACTCCCCAGGCGAAGAACTGGTGAAATATCTACGGGTATCCCACTCAACGGATCGCCTTCGTGTAAACCGCTAGTGCATAGAACCCTGCCAGTCCCGCCAAGAACCCCAGCCACGACTGCGACGCCACGCCGACGATTATCGCAGCTACGAAAACCAAACACCCATAGAACGAGTTCAATTGTTCTTTCGCATTCGCCATTGTACCCAGTGGGTTTGAGTTCGTACAACCGCCCTTCGGCGGCCAAGTAGAGATGTGTTCCAATGCAAGCATTGGGACAAACATACCACCGATCAGAATTGTACTGGTGGCTGAAGCGCATCGTCAAGTGGCTTCGCCCTACCTCACGACCGGAAGGCCGACGGCGCGAGGGGGACCATCGGGCGATCCAACCGCAAGGCTTCTGCGGGCAGTTCGCTGTCGGTGCCGGTCAGCAGGTCGGTCATCAGCCGGGCGGTGCCGAGCGACAGTTGCACCCCGGCGCGGAAGTGCCCGGCCGCGCAGAACACGTTCTCGATTCTGGGTACCGGGCCGAGGAACGGCAACCCGTCGGGCGACCCCGGCCGCAGCCCGGCCCACGTCTGTTCGATCTCGGCCTCCCGCAGCGCGGGGCAGACGCCGAACGCGAACCGCTTGAGGTCGTCGATTCCTTCGGCCGTGTTCGCCTTCACGAACCCGGCTTCCGGTTCCTCCGTCGAGCCGACCAGCACCCGGCCGTCGGCGCGGGGCACGAGGTAGCGCTTGCCGTGCATCAGCACGCGCGTGAACGGCGGCTGTGGGCAGCGGAACAGCACGATCTGCCCGCGCACTGGCGTCACGCCCAACCGCACGCCGAGCGCCGCCAATCCGCCCTCGGCCCACGCGCCCGACGCCAGCAGGAACTGCCCGGCCGAACGGCGGTTGCCGTTCGCCAGAATCGCGGCGGACACGCGGTTTCCGGTTCGCTCCCAGTCGCGGAACTCGGCATTCGGGGTCAGCGTCACACCCGCGCCTCGACACGCCGCGATGAGCGCGCGTAGGTGCCAGGGGTTCCGCACCTGGGCGAGGTCGGGCAGGTGCCACGCCTCGGCGTCCGGAACGAACCGCACACGCGGTTCGAGTCGGTTGTCCGTCAGCCGTTCGCAGCGAATGCGCTGCTCCTGCCAAAGCGCGACGGCGTACCGGTCTTCGGCCGTCAGGAACTCGATACCGCCACACACCCGATAGCCGTTGTCGATGCCGGTGCGGGCCTGCAATTCCTGGGAGAACGCCGCGAACCGCGACACGCCCCAGGCGCGGAGGCGGTCCACCGGGGTGGCCGCGAACGCCGGATCGCCGGGGGGAAGGATGCCGGCCCCGGCCCAGGACGCCTCGCGGCCGAACTCGCCCTTGTCGAGGACTTCGACCCGCCGCCCGGCCTCGGCCAGGAAGTACGCC
The DNA here is from genome assembly GCA_043738505.1 of Fimbriiglobus sp. Lineage (GTDB taxonomy): Bacteria > Planctomycetota > Planctomycetia > Gemmatales > Gemmataceae > JALHQU01. The sequence goes on from JAYUFU010000363.1 coordinate 4,014, forward strand.
GTGGTCAGCCCGATGATGCCGCCGCCGATGACCAGCACGTCCGAGGAAGGTTCCATGCGGCTGTTCTACGAGTCGGGACCGAGCGAGACGCAGGACCGAAGAAGCGCTAACCACAGAGGCACAGAGACACCGAGAAGAGAAAGACAAGAGAGGGCCGAGTCTTCAGAACTCTGTTCTCTCTTGTCTTCTCTGTGTCTCTGTGCCTCTGTGGTT
>JAYUFU010000364.1:0-4223 GCA_043738505.1 Fimbriiglobus sp.
GACGCCGCGCCGTTCGCCACCCCGGAGGTTTCACCCATGCCCCGACCGCTCCTCGCCCTCACCGTCCTCCTACTTCCCGCGCTCGCCCTCGCCGCCGACCCGCCCGCGAAGAAGGGCATCGAGGGGCTGTGGTACGGCGTCCTCAAGGTCGGGGCCATCGAACTTCGCCTCGGCTTCCAGATCGGGAAGAAGGACGACAAGCTGACGGCCACCCTCCACAGCGTCGATCAGGGCGACGTGAAGGTGCCGATGGACTCGGCCGAGTTCGCCGACGGGAAACTGACGCTCAAACACGGCAAGGCGAAGATGACGTACACCGGCAAGTTGCAGGACGACGGCAACACCCTCAAGGGCGAACTCGACCAGGGCGCGAAGCTGAAGCTCACCCTGAACCGCACCGAGAAGGCTCCGACGAACAACCGTCCGCAGACGCCGAAGAAGCCGTACCCCTACGACGAGGAGCAGGTCGCGTTCGACAGCACGGCGAAGGGCGTGAAGCTGGCCGGCACGCTGACGAAGCCGAAGGGCGACGGACCGTTCCCGGTGGCGGTGCTGATCTCCGGCTCCGGCCCGCAGGACCGCGACGAAACCCTGCTGGGGCACAAGCCGTTCCTGGTGCTGGCCGATCACCTGACGCGGAAGGGGATCGCCGTGCTGCGGTACGACGACCGGGGCATCGGCAAGTCCACCGGCACGTTCGAGACGGCCACGTCGAAGGACTTCGCCGAGGACGCGGCCGGCGCGGTGGCGTTCCTGAAGGCCCGCAAGGACATTGGCACCGTCGGCCTGATGGGCCACAGCGAAGGCGGGCTGATCGCCCCGATGGTCGCGGCCGCGAGCAAGGATGTCGGCTTCATCGTCCTGCTGGCCGGGCCGGGCGTGCCGGGCGACGAGATCGTCCTGGCCCAGGGCGAACTCATCGCGCTGGCGATGGGCGAGAAGAAAGAGGCCGTGGCCAAGCAGATGAAACTCGCCCGGCAGGTGATCGACCTGGCCAAGGCCGGCGCGAAGCCGAAGGAAATCGAAGATGCGGTGCTGGCGATGGCAAAGGATCTGACCGGCGACGAGAAGAAGGAATTCGAGGAGAACAAAGCCCTCATCCTCGCCAAGACCAAGGACATGGCGACCGACTGGTTCCGCTTCTTCCTGACGCACGACCCCCGGCCCGTCCTCGGCACGGTGACGTGCCCGATCCTGGCCATCAACGGCGAACTCGACCTGCAAGTGCCGTGCAAATCCAACCTGGACGCCGTCGAGAAGGCGGCCAAGGCGGGCGGCAACAAGGACGTGACGGTGAAGGAACTGAAGGGGCTGAACCACCTGTTCCAGACGACCAAGACCGGCCTGCCGAGCGAGTACGGGACCATCGAGGAGACGTTCGCCCCCGCCGCGCTGGACGCCGTCAGCGACTGGGTGCTGAAGCGGACGGGGAAGTGAGATCACGAATGCCAGCGCGGCGGGTCGGCGTCGAGGCACCGGGTCAGGTACGCGCCGCTATCGGGATACCGGCTCGCGTATCCCCCGGCGATGGACCGCACCATCTCCCAGTCCTCTTCCGTCGGCCCGTCCTCGCGGTCGAAGTAACGCGGCAGGATTTCGAGCGCGTCGGAGAGGTCCGCGATCTGCTCGTGTGGCGCGCGGTCGTAGGCGAGGTTCCGCAGTTCCACGCAGCCTTGATGAATCAGGTACGCGAGTCGGGTTCGCAGGCGGGTGTCGGTCGCTGTCACGGCGAGGCCCTCACACGAGTTTCACCTGCGCGACGGGCGTGAGCAGTTGCTGGCGACGCAGGCTCAGGATCGGACTCACGGCGATGGCCGGCGGTTCCGTCCCGAGGACGGCGGTCGGGTACTCGACATCTCGGATGTACCGCGGATCCCTCGGCACCTCGGACTTCGGCGAGAAGAGTTGGTCGAGGCGCAGGCGGATCGGTTGATCCGGCCGCCCCGGTACGATGACGACCGCCGGGATGTCGGTTTTGCCGGCCGCCAGCGCCGCCACACACCGGCGCACGCCTTCCCGAATTCTATACCCGAACACGGGAGCCTCCAGTTCGGATTGTTACGGCCGCTTGTCCAGCGGGACGTAGCTCGCCTCCTGCTTGCCCGTGAAGATCTGCTCCGGGCGGAAGATCTTGTTCCCCTGCAACTGTTCCAGCCAGTGGGCCAGCCAGCCGGCCACGCGGCCGACGGCGAAGATGGGCGTGAACACGTCCGTCGGGATGCCCAGCGCCTGGTACACCACCCCGCTGTAGAAGTCCACGTTCGGGTAGACGCCCTTCGCCCCGTAGATGCCGGCCGTGATCCGCTCCAGTTCCAGCGCCGTCTCGTAGTTCTTCGGCCGGCTCGTCTCGGCGAACACGTGTTCGGCGAACTCCTGGAGCACCGTCGCGCGGGGGTCTTTGACTTTGTACACGCGGTGGCCGAGGCCCATCACCTTGAACTTCGGGTTGGCGGCCAGCTTGCCGTCGAGCCACTTCTTGACGTTGTCCGGCCCGCCGATCTCCTCCAGTTGCACCAGGCACTCCTCGTTCGCCCCGCCGTGCAGCGGCCCGGACAAGGAGCCGATGGCCGACGCGATGCTGGCGTAGGGGCTGGCCAGCGTCGAGCCGGTGACGCGGGCGGTGAACGTGCTGGCGTTCATGGTGTGTTCGGCGTGCAGCACCAGGCAGGCGTCCAGCACCTTCCGCACGGCCTGCGTCGGCTCCTTGCCGAACAGCATGTAGTAGAAGTTGGCGGCGTGGTCGAGGTCGGCCCGCGGCTCCAGGATTTCTTCCCCCCGGCGGACGCGGGCGAACGCGGCCACCAGCGTCGGCAGGGCGGCCGTCAGGCGGACGCAGGCGTCCCAGTTGCCGGCGGCATCACCCACGTTCCGGTGCGGGTAAAACATGCCGAGGGCGGCGGTGGCGGCTTGCAGCGCGTCCATCGGGTGGCCGTCGGCCGGGAAGCACTTGATCAGGTCTTTCAGCCGGAAGTGGACGGCCCGCTTGTGCCGCAGGTCGTGGTCGAAGTCGGCGAGCTGGCGCTGCGTCGGCAGATCGCCCTTGAGCAGCAGCCACGCCGTCTCCTCGTAGCACGACTCCTTGGCCAGCGTCTCGACGGGGATGCCGCGATACTCCAGCACCGCCCGCTTGCCGTCGATCTCGCTGACGGCCGACTTCGCCGCCGGCACGTTTTCCAGACCGGCGCGGTACTCGAGGAGGTCGCTCATGGGGCAGGCTCGCGGATGAGTCGGAGTGCGAATGACAGCTGATTTATAGAAGCGCCTTCGAACGAGAAGCACCGGCCCGCCGGGACCGGTGCTCGCGTTTACCAACGCCGTGCGGCCGGCCTCACTTCTTCGGCGTCACTTTGACGTTGCGGAACGTCACCGGGCCGTGGTCGCCCTGGAACATGAGCGGCCCCGTGGCGGCCTCCTTCCCGGTCAGCCCGCCGGGGGTGTGCTGCTTCATCGCCACGTTCTCGTGGACCACTTGGCCGTTCAGCGTCACCTTCACGAACTTGGCGTCGGCCGTCTTCTTGTCGCCCTCGAACGTCGGCGCGGTGAAGTCGATGACGAACGACTGCCACTCGCCCGGCTTCCTGGCGAAGTTCTTCTTCGGCGCGGCGGCGCTGTACAGCGCCCCCAGGTCGCCCTGGGTCAGCTTGTCGTCGGCCTTGCCGAAGCTGTCGAGGATTTGCACCTCGTACTCGCCCATCACGTAGACGCCGGAGTTCGACCCCTTCGGCACCATGAACTCCAGCTCGATGACGCAGTCGCCGAACTTCTGCTCGGTGAAGATGTCCGTGCCGCTCTTGAGGCCGACCAGCTCCTTCACCTCGTCCTTGCCCTCCCGGCGGAGCAGCAGTTCGCCGGGCTTGTCCGGATTGACGGCGGACACGCCGACCACCCAGTTGCTCTTCTTCGTGTCCTTGACCTTCCAGCCGGTCAGGTCTTTGCCGTTGAACGGGACGACCGCGTCGGCGGCGACGGCCGGCGCGGCGAGGAGGGCGACGGCGAGCAGGCGGAGCATGGTGTGACTCGTGGGGAGGGGACTTGCGGGCAGGCGGGAGACGGTCGGATTTTGTTAGCCCGCCGCGCAAGCAAGGGGCGTTGGCCGACGCGGTGTCACAGTAACCGGTTGTCCGCCATGGCGGTTTGCCCCTTGCTTGCGCGGCGGGCTAACAAAATCCGACCGTCTCCCGCCTGCCCGCAAGTCCCCTCCCCACGAGTCACACCATGCTCCG
>JAYUFU010000365.1:0-12536 GCA_043738505.1 Fimbriiglobus sp.
CCCCCCCCGCCCCCGATGGGAGCGTCCGGGAAGTCGCCTTCAACGTACTCGACGTCCGCTTTCACGTCACTCCCGGCGCACGGGTGGCGATCCTCATTCCCACCAAGAACCAGGCGAAGCTGCTCCGCGACTGCGTCGAGAGCGTCGAGCGGACGACCCCGCGCGACCTCGCCGACCTCGTCGTCATCGACCACGAATCGGACGACCCCGACACGCTGGCTTACCTGGCCGAGCTGCGCCCGCGACACCGCGTTGTCAGTGCGACCGGGCCGTTCAACTTCTCGGCCATTAACAACGGGGCGGTGGCCCAGGTGCGCGGGCCGTACTCGCACTACCTGTTCCTGAACAACGACACCGCCGCGCCGGAAGCGGGCTGGCTGGAACACATGCTCGGCCTAGGCTGCCGGCCGGACGTGGGCGTCGTCGGCGCGACGCTGATCTACCCCGACAACACCATCCAACACGCCGGCATCGTGGTCGGGCTGCTCGGCGGCGCGGACAACGCCTTCCGCGGCCGACCGTTCTCTCGCAACCACTTCGAGCGGGAACCGGGCGAGAACTGCGACCTGATTTGCACCCGCGACTTCTCGGCCGTCACCGCCGCGTGCCTACTGGTGCGCGCCGAGGCGTTCGACGCGGTGGGCGGGTTCGACGAGGCGCTGGCCGTCGGCTTCAACGACGTGGACTTCTGTTTGCGAATCCGGGCAAACGGCTGGAAGGTGTTGCGGGACGCGCACGCCGTGCTATTCCATTTCGAATCCCAGAGCCGGGGGACTGCGGACAACCACCCGGCGGACACGGCACTGTTCCGCGCGCGGTACGCCGGGTTGCTCCGCGTCGGCGACCCGTACACGTCGCCGCTCCTCGACCCCGACCCGCGGATGAACGTGCGGATCCCCCGCTTGAAATGCCCGGCGACCGTGCCGTTCCGCACCGTGGAGTTGACATGACATCGTCCCTCCAGCGGTTCCTCGCGGCCACCCGGCACCGCGCGCGGGTGTTCCTCACCGGCGAATCCGAGCGGACGTTCTTCGACCTGGACGCGGTCGAACTGCGGCCCGCCCCGGAGGACGCGGCGGCGGTGCTGCGGTGCTACGAGGCGCGGCCCGACCTGCGGGCGGCGTTCCCCCTCGGCCTCACGCCGGCCGGTCGGGGCGAGTTCCTGATGTGGGTGTTGAAGCACGGCGGCGACGTGGGCGTGTCGGCCGGCGGCGCGATGGTCGCCCTCCGCGAGCAGGACGCGCGGCGGGACCGCGGCCTCGTCCACACTTACCGCGTGCAGCCGGCGTGGCAGGCGGCGCACCCGAAGGCGCTCACCCCCGCCGGGTGGCGGCCGTTCCGCGACTGGATCGCCGCGCGGTACGGCTGCGCCGGTCGCTGGCTCCGCCGCGCCGAGCTGGCCGCGCCCGACGCTGACAAGCCGCTGTCACCGGGCGCGCGGGGCGTCAACATCGTCGCCCCGTGGCGGTACGTGTGCGGGCTGCGCGAGGTCGCCGCGCGGCTGGCCGACGGCCTGGAAGGCCTCGGCTATGCGGTGGCGAAGCGGGCCACCCCCGCGCCGCCCGTCTCCCCCGGCGACCCGCCCGGCGGCTACCTCGGCCGCGAGCGCCACCCGATCACGGTCGTCGAATCCGGCGCGACGGAGCCGTTCGACGACCTGTTCCCCGCGTGCGGGCTGCACCTGCACGAGGGCGTTTACCGTATCGCGGCGTGGGCGTGGGAACTGGCCGACTTCCCGGCGGAAGTCCTGGCCACCGCGACGTGGGCCGACGAGTTCTGGGCGCTCAGCGAGTTCGCCGCGACCGGACTGCGGCAGGCGGTGACGGATCGGCCGGTGGTGGTGATGCCGCCCGGCGTGGTCCTGCCCGACGCCGCCCCGCTCGGTCGCGCCGCCTTCGGGCTGCCGCAAGACGCCACACTGTTCCTGTTCACGTTCGACCTGTCGGGCATCCTGGAACGCAAGAACCCGCTCGGCGTGATCGAGGCCTTCCGCCGCGCCTTCGCCCCGACGGACGCCGCGCACCTGGTGCTGAAGGTGAACCGCGCCGAGGCGTTCGCCGAGGATTTCCAGGCGATTCGGGCCGCCTGCGCCGGGTTGAACGTCACGCTGCTGACGGGCGTGCTGCCGCCGGCGGACCTGGCCGCGCTGCTCCGGATGAGTGACAGCTATGTGTCACTGCACCGGGCCGAGGGGTTCGGGTTCACCGTCGCCGAGGCGATGCTGGCCGGCAAGCCGGTCATCGCCACCGACTACTCCGCGACGGCCGAGTTCCTGACCGAAGACGTGGGGTTGCCGGTGCGGTGTCGGGAAGTGGAATTGGACCGCGACCACGGGCCGTACCGCGCCGGTTGGCGGTGGGCCGACCCCGACCTCGACCACGCCGCCGAGCGGATGCGGTGGGTCCACGACCACCGCGGCGATGCGAAGGAGCTGGGCGAGCGGGCGAAGGCGTTCGCCGCCGTGCGGTTCGACCCGGCGGCGGCCGCGCAACGCGCCGCCGACCGCCTGGCGGCGATCAGCGGCGGAAGTTGAACGACGCCCCGTACACCGGTTGCGGGCGGACGTACACGACCGGCGGCGGTGCCCAGTACGGGTCGTACCCGTAGGCCGGCACCACCACCTGTTCCCGCACCACCACCGTGCGGGGCGGCGGGACGACCGTCACCCGCTGCACCGGCGGCCCGCCCGTCTGCATCTCGGCGATCACCCGATCCGACACGCCGTTGGACTTCAGGTAGTCCAGGTCGGCGACGCTCAAGTTGAACTGCATCTGGTGGGTGCGGATGTGGTTCAGCATCACCGCCTCGCTCTGTCCGCCCTTCGCCATCGCCACCACCTCGGCCAGCCGGTCGGGCTGGGCGGCGGAGTACTGCTGGTTGGCGCGGTCGTGGCGGGCGGTCGCGTCGCGGGCGTCCTTGCGGTCCATGTCGTTGCCGATGACCCCGCCGGCCCCGGCCCCCAGCAGGCCGCCGATGACGGCCCCGGTCTTCGGGTTGCCCGACGCGCTGCCGATGAGCGCGCCGGCCCCGGCTCCCAGGGTGGCCCCCAGGCCGACGCCCTTCTCCGTGTTGTTCATGGTGGAACAGCCGGTATTCCCGGCCGCGACGGCGGCCATCGCCCCGACCGTCACCACCCGTGCGAGCAGATTGCGGCGCATCGTTCACCCCTTACGTTTAGGCCGGCAGGATTCCGTTCCTGGGCCGGCGTGTCAACCCCAGGCCGGATCGTCGGCACGGGGAGACGGGTTCTTTATCGGCTGGAACGGGCGGGCGGGTCCAGAATTGCGCCGCCGCCGCCGGATTTCTTGCAGGGCCATTCCGGTATGGGGTTTGGGCTGAGTTTTCTCGGTCTGGTGGCCCTGGCCGCGTTCCTCTCTGGGCCGCCGTCAGCCCGCCGGTAGCATTCTGGCGAATTCGCGGATGCGTCCCACAGCCGCGCGGCTCTGTCTTCCCGTCGTCGTCACCATCGGGTTCGTCATGAGGTCCGAGTCCCTCGCTCACGCGCTGACGGTTGCCGTCGCCGATTCGTCGGTGCCGGACGGGGAGCTGCTCGCGCGGTTCGCCGACGCCGGGGACGCGGCGGCGTTCGAGCTGCTCGTCCGCCGCCACGCCGATCTGGTGTGGCGGGTGTGCCGGGGCGAGCTGCCGGCCGACCGCCACTCGGCGGAGGATGCATTCCAGGCGACGTTCCTCGTCCTTGCGCGGAAGGCCGGCGCGGTGCGGGAGCCGTCGGCCGCCGGGTTCCTCTTCCGGGTGGCGCGGAACGCCGCGCTGCGAGTCCGGAAGCGGGTCGGGAAGGTGGCCGAAGCCGTCGCCGACGGGCCGGCGAATGCGGACCCGGATGCGGTCGAAGCCGGGGAGTGTTCCGCCGCCGTGGTCGCGGAAGTCGAGAAGCTGCCGGACAAGTTCCGCTTGCCGGTGCTGCTCTGCTTCTTCGAGGACTGCACGCACGCGGAGGCGGCCGACCGGCTCGGCTGGGCCGTCGGCACGGTGGCCAGCCGGCTGGCCCGCGCCAAGGACCGGCTGCGGGACCGCTTGACGCGGAAGGGCTTCGCCCTTCCGGCGGTCCTGGCGAGTGCCACCGTATCCGCATCGACCGTGCGGGCGGCCGTGACGGTGGCGACGACCCCGTCGGCGGTGCCGGCGGGTGTAACCGAACTCACGCGAGAGGTGTTGAACGCCATGTGGAACGCGAAACTCAAACTGATCGGCGGCGGAGTGCTGGCGGTACTGCTGGCCGGCGGCATCGGGCTGGGCGTGCTGACCGCCGGACCCGCGCCGGACGAGCCGAAGGCGAAGGAGCAACCGAAGGCCAAGCTGCCGGAGAAGGAGACGCCGGAGCAGGCGGAGTTGAAGAAGCTGCAAGGGCTGTGGCGGGTGACGCGGCTGTTCGGCGATGCCGGTGAAGCGCCCCCGGAGGTCATCGCGCCGATGCGGTGGGAGATCGTCGGCAATTCGATCTTCGGCCAAGACACCCCGGACGAGAAGCGGAAGGAGCAACTCCAGTTCACCCTCGACCTGAAGTCCGACCCGAAGGGGATCGATTTGACCGGCGTGACCGGCCCGAAGGAGGTGATCGGCAAGAAGGTGAAGGGCATCTACGAGTTGAAGGGGAACACGCTCCGCGTGTGCTTAGGCAACGAGCGGCCGACCGAGTTCAAGGTGGACAAGAAGGGCGACGGCGGGCTGATCGAACTGGAACGCATTCCGGAGACGATCAAGAGCCTGAAGGACTTGGCCGGCGAGTGGCGGGTGGCGTCGGTGGTGAAGGACGGCAAGGACGTGCCGAATGCGGCGCGGATGACGGTCGAGTTCCACCGCGACGTGATGTGGCAGAACGACGGCGATCAGGAAGAGCGGTTCCTGGTCGATCTGGACGGCGGCAAGGGGTTGATCGAGAGGTATCGCATCATCACCCCGTCGCCGCTGGACTCTCCGGGGCGAGTGCCGTATCGGGTGTCCGAGTCGATGCGCGGCCGCTGCACCTGGAAGGACGACAAGCTGACGCTGACGTTCGGCGAACCGGGAGTCGAGCGGCCCGCCGAGGCGAACGACGGCAAGGGAGTGACCGTCATGGTGCTGGAGCGCGGGGCGAAGAAGTGAACGGCGGTGTCCGGCGACCGCCCTCACGTCTGCTTCTGGGCGATGGCGTAAATTTCGTCGATGTCGAAGGTGGCGTCGTTGCGGGCGAACAGCTCGGCGACGGCGGCGCGGTGCGTCCGCATCTTAGTGCCGCCGACGCCGGCTGACCCGTAGGCGAGGACGCCGTCCTTCGTCGTGCCCTTGTCGAACGGCTCCACGCCCTCGATGCCCGCCGGCGGTTCGCCGTTCAGGTCGATCATCACCTTCAGTGTCTTGCAGGTGTCGCGGTGCTTCTTCGGCAGCAGCACGACGCCGCCCGCCCCGGCCGCAACCACCAGTTCGCGGCCGTCCAACGCCGCCGGGCCGTCGGTGCTGGTCGCGGTGGCGACGGCTTCCAGGGTGGCGTTCGGGAACAGCGCCCGCAGGGTCGCGCAGACGGCTTCCGCCCGCTCCTTCTGCCGGCTGCCGATGCGGACGTGGCCGCCGTGCATCGCCAGCAACCTGGCGACCCGCTGGCCGACCGGCCCGGTGCCGCCGAGGACGAGCGACTTCGTCTTTCCCAGGTCGAGGTGCCGGCTGGCCGCGCGAACCGCCGCCGCCGCCGTGGTGTTCGCGCCGTTGCTGTCCAGCATGACCGAGACGGTCAACTTGTAGCTGGGGATGAGGTGCGTCTTGACGGCCGCGAACAGGGCCTCGCCGGTCGCCAGGTCGGACCCGCCGACGAAGATGGCGGTGCGCTTCAGGTCGGCCGCGCCGCGGGTGAACAGGCACCCCTGCACCAGCGGCTTGACGTTCTCCGGCGTCACCCCGCCGTAGCTGAAGACGTGTTGCACCCCGGCATCGACGGCCACCACCCGGTCGAACACGCTGGGCTGCGAGTCGGTGTCGAGTTGCACGAGGATGGAAGGTTTTTCCATTTTGTGGACTCAAGAAGGACTAACCACAGAGACACAGGGGCACAGAGAAGAGGAGGAAGACGGGAGAGTTTGAAAGCCAGTATTCTCTCTTGTTTTCTCTGTGTCTCCGTGTCTCTGTGGTGAGTCTTGCTGCCATTACTTCGGGCTGTACGGGTGCTTCTCGTCCTTGCGGGCGAGGACGTCGGCGATCTTCGGCTCGCCGGCCATGGCCGTCTTGATGGCCAGCTTCGTGGCCGCGTAGTTGTAGTCGTAGATCTTGGTGTCGTCGGCGGCCGCCCAGTGGATGAACACGCCGCACACGATCACGTACTCCTCGGCCTTGTCCTTCGGGATGACCCCCTCGGCGACGCTGTCGGCGACGGCGCGGGCGACGGCGGCCTGGGCCGGCCCGAACATCTGCACCGCCTGCTTGGCCCCCTTGATGGTCACTTTCGTGATCATCACCGTGGCCGGCTTGCACATCAGGTTCGGGGTGATGACGGCCAGCAGGCTGCTGTGGCCGGCGCTCTGGTTGGCCAGGGCGTTGGCGAACGCGGTCCCGACCGGCCCGGCCTTGTCGCCGATGAGCAGGTCGATGTGCGCGATCTCGTTGCCGTCGCCGACCAAACCTTCGCCGATGAACATGGACATGCGAGTCTCCGGGAGGGGTACGCGGAACCGCCGAGACGGTAGGCAACAGGGATAGGACTGGCCCCGCGAACGGCAACCGACTTTCCCGCGAGAGGCGGCATCGGGTATCATCCTCCCACCCACCGGAGACCCGCCCATGCGGTTCGCACTCGCGCTCGTCGCCCTCGTCGCCCTGCACCCCGCCGCCGGTGCCCAGACGGCGCGGTTCGAACTCGGCCAGCGGCTCCGCACTTTCGAGGTGGCCTGGGACAAGGCCACCGACCCGGCCGGCAAGAAGCGGGCGCTGAAGATCGTCGAGAAGGTGACGAACCAGTTCTTCTCGTTCCAGTTGGGCGAGGCCGGCCGCACGCTCGACGACGCCCGCCACGCGCTGACCAGCGACAAGCCCCGCTCCGCCGAACAGCAGTGGGCCGACAGCCTGTACGCCGAACCCGAAACGCGGCTGCTCGATGCCACCGCGAAAGAACTGAAGGTGAAGATTCAGGCGTTCTATCCGGTGAAGGCCGACAAGCCGAAGGGGTTGGCCGTGCGGCTGACGCTCGGAGGCAACCACCCGGTCGCGGTGGCCATCGACAAGCTGCCGGCCGCCGCCGCGATCAAGCTGCCGCCCGCCGGCGATCCGCACTTCGGCGATCTCCTGCTGAAAGTGGAAGCCCTCGTCGGGGACACGGAACGGGGCGTCCGCCGGATGACCGTCAGCCGGATCACCGGCACCGCCGACGGTTTCCCCGCTGCCGCGAAGCTGCTCGACGCCGGCAAGGAAACCTTGGCGAAGGACTCGCTCGAACTCGCCACGCTCCGGAACCGCGTCGAGTTGCTGAAAGACCTCGCCGGCGGCACGGTGTTCGAGACCGACTACCCGGCCGCCAAGCTGTTCGCCGAAGCCCAGCAGATGGTGGCACTCGGCAACGACAAGAAGCCGTACTTCACCGCCGACCGCGCCGGCCAGTTCTGGCTGTCGGTGCCGCACGAGAAGACCCGCACCGCCTGCCGGCTGTTCGTGCCGAAGGGGTTGGACGCCAAGAAGCCCGTGCCAATGGTGGTCGCACTGCACGGGGCGGGCGGGTCCGAGAACCTGTTCTTCGAGGGGTACGGGGCCGGGCACATCGTGAAGCTGTGCGAGGAGCGCGGCTGGCTACTGGTCGCGCCGCGGCTCGGCCTCGGCTTCGTCGGGTCGCCGGTTCCCGTCGGTCCGATCATCGACAAACTCGCCGAGCGCTACCCCATCGACCCGAAGGCGGTGTTCGTCGTCGGGCACTCGATGGGGGCGGCGGCGACCATCGAGGCGGTGCAGAAGTACCCCGGCAAGTTCGCGGCGGCGGCGGCGCTGGGCGGCGGCGGGCGGGTGAAGGCGGCGACGGCGACGGCGTTCGCCACCCTGCCCACGGTCGTCGGCGTCGGCACCGCCGACTTCGCGCTGGCCGGCGCGCGGTCGCTGAACAAGTCGCTGACCGACGCCGGCGCGACGGCGGTGACGTTCAAGGAGTACGACGGGGTCGAACACCTGGTCATCGTCCGCGAGGCGCTGCCGGACGTGTTCGCCGCCTTCGACAAGGCCGCGAAGAAGTGAACGCGGGCGAGTATACTTCTGGGTACGATCTTCCGGAGGGCGACCGATGTCCGCGATCATGGCCGACGTGCTGGAGCTGGCTCTCACGCTCACGCAAGAGGAGCGTGAGCAAGTGGCCGAGGCGCTCCTCGCCACGGTGGGGGAACCCGACCCGGAGGACATCGACGACACTCCGTCGCCAGCCCCCGCGTTCCGCACCCGTGGGGAGTTGGTGCAACTGCTGACGGACGCGGTCGCATCCGGCCCCGGCGGGCAGGCCGACGCCGCGTTCTGGGCGGAACTGGACGCCGTCATTCGAGAACCCGCCGCCCCGCGACGGAGGACGGTGCCATGAGCATCGACTTCACCGCTGCGGCCCGGATCGAAATCGTCCTCACCGCGCGAGACCTCAAAGCGTCGCACGGCGAGCGAACCGCGAACGCCTTCCGACGGCGGCTACAAGCGACGTTGGAGCGACTCGCCGCCGCACCGGAATCGGTGGCCCTCGTCGATCCGCCGATCGATGAGTTATCACGGCTTCGCGTCGTCCCTGTGGCCAAATTCAAGGCCCGGTTGGTGTTCTACCAGAAGACTGACACCGGCATCTTGGTTCTGCATGTGCTTCACGCGGCGAGCGACTGGCAAACGACGCTGGGCGGATAGCGGCTTTCACTCCTTCTCCGACCCTTCACACGCCGCCCGCCGGCGCGCCTACAATTCCCATTGGCCTTCCGCCGTCTCCCCGCCGTTGTCGGCTCGTCGCCATGACCGCCAACCCCATCGTCCCGCCCGCCCGGCCGTCGAAGTGGCGGCTCCGCCGCTGGTGGGGCCGGTTCCCGCGCTGGTCCCGCGCGGCCGCCGGGCTGGTGGCCGTCGCGGCCGTGGCGGTCGGCGGGTACTACTGGTTCGTCGTCCGCGAGAAGGCCGTCGCGCGGCAGCAGGTGGCGGCCGGGTGGGCGACGTTCGAGAAGGCGGCGCGCGCCCTGGATGACGCCGGCATGAAACGGGCGCTGGACGACCTCGCCGCCCTTCAGCCGGAGGACGACCTCATCGCGCGGCGGCGGCGGGCGCTGGCCGAGGGCGACGCCGACCCGACCGACCCCAGCATGTGCGCCGTCACGGTCCTCCGGCACGTCCGCGCGAGCCGCTGGCCGGAGGCCGAGCGGGAGGCCGACAAGCGGCTCGTCCACGACGGCAACGACTGGGTCTGCCGGTGCGCCAAGGTGGCCGCCGCGTTCGCCCGGAACGACCGCGCCGCCGCGTCCCAGTTGCTCGACCAACTGCCCGACCCGGCCGCGCGCGGGGCGAACGTCAACCCGAACGGCGTGCTGTTCGCGGCGCAACTGTACCGCGCCGCCGACCGCGACCCGGCCCCGCTGCGGAACTTCCTGCGCGGCGTCATCGTGGACCGGCTGCGGGCGCTGACCGCCGACGCCGACCCGCCGGCGGTCACGGTGCTGCTGCTCAAGTGCTACCTGGAGGCGTTCCACCCGACCGAGGCGAACCCGCCGTCGCTGGCCCTGGCCGTGGCCGACATCGGTCGGCTCATCGGCTCGGCCACGGCGACTGCGGCCACCTCGAACGACGCGGTCACGCTGGTGCAACTCGGCCTGACGTGCGAGCGGCTGTTCCCCGCGTGGGACGCGCTGCTGCGGGACGGGGCGATGACCGCCGACCAGCACGAGGCCGTGACCAAGGACCACCGCGAGCGGACCCGCGCGGTGTGGCAGGCGGTGCGCGACCGCGCGGCCGACGAGCCGCAGGCGTACCGGGGGCTGGCCCTGGCGCACCTCCGCGACGGCGACATCGGGAAGGCGGCCGAGAGCGTCAGCGCCGGGTTGGTGGTGTCCGGCAACGACCCGCAACTGATCGCCTTCCGCACGCGGCTGCTCCAGATCGACAACCGGGGCGAGGCGGCGTTCGCGGCCGTCGCGGAGTCGGCCGACCGCGACCCGGCGAACGTGTCGCTGCAACTGATCGCCGCCGAGGCCGCCGCCGCCATCGACCGCAACGACCTGGTGGTGCGTGCGTGCGAACGGGTCTACCGGCAGGCTCCGAAGAACCCCGTCGCCGCCCGCCTGGAGGCCCGCGCGCACCTCCGCGCCGGCGACGCGCGCGCGGCCATGCAGGTGCTGTCCGAGCGGATCGGCGAAGGTCGCTTGTGCGAGGACGCGACCGCCGCCCGGTGGTACGTCCGCAGCTGGCTGGAAGCCGTCGGCGTCGGGCTGGAGCCGTTCGTCAAGAAGTGCGAGGACGCGGCGGTTGCGCGGCAGAACCCGCTGCTGATTTCGGCCGCTTTGGAAGGCATCCTCGACGCCAAGTTCGACGCCGAGTGGTCCGCCACCGCCGAGCGCACCGCCGCCCGCTGGCTCGAACGGTGGCCGGACAACGTCGAGCTGCTGCGGGTCCGCGCCGCCCTGCTCGCCCGCATCGCCGAGCGGGTCGCCCCACCGTGGAACGAGACCCGCGTCCGCCCCGCCGTGTCCGCGTACACCGAACTGAAGCGGAAGGCCGGCGACGACGCCGACACCGCCGCCGCGCTGGCGTGGCTGCGGCTGAAGGGCGAGCGGAACGTGGCCCGCGCCGTCGCCGACGCCACCGTTCTGATCGCCGCCGACGGCCGCCGCGAGCCGCTGACGCCCCACCACCTGGAAGTCCTCGGCGCGGTCTACTTGGCCGACGGCAAACTCGACCCGGCCGTGCGGGTGCTGGAGCTGGCGGTGCGGTACGGGCCGACGCCGACCGCCCGCATCCACCTCGCCCTCGCCTACCTAAAGCGGGGCCGGACGGCCGACGCCCGCGCGACGCTGGACGCCGCCCGCGCCGCCCGCACCGGCCCGTGGACCGAGCAGGAAGACGCCGACTACCGCCTGACCGTCCAAGCCCTGCAACAGGAGAACCGATGACCCGATTCGCACTGCTGGCCGCCCTGTTCGCTGCCGGCGCAACATACGCGCAACCGCCAAAGACGCCGGTCGAGTTGGAGAAGCCGCTCGACCTGTTCAAGGGCGGCAAGTTCGACGAGTGCCTGGAGGAGCTGCGGAAGGCGGCCAAGGCGAACCCCGCCCTCATGCCGCCGCGCCTCATCCTGGCGGACTGGTTCTCCAAGGCGAACCGGGGGCCGGACGCCCGGCTGAACCTGGAGCGGGCCGCCGCCGAAGACCCGAAGCACCCGGAAGTCTACCTGATGAACGCCAACGTGGCGTTCGCCGACGGCCGGGTGACGGACGCCATCCTGAACCTGCGAGTGGCCCAGCAGCTGGCCGCCGACGTGCGGTGGACGGCCGAGCAGAAGAAGCGGTTCCTCCTCGAAACCCGCCTCGGTTTGGCGTCGTGCCTGGACAACCGGGGCGACGCGGCCGGCGTCCGCGAGGCGCTGCAAGCGGTGCTGACCGACGACCCGAAGAACGGGGCGGTGCGGCAGCGGCTGGCCGGCGCGGTGTTCAGCCAGGGCAAGCTGGAGGAGGCGTTCGCCGAGTTGACGAAGGCCCACGCCGACGACCCGGCCGTCGAGTTGCCCGAACTGCGGATGGCCGGCCTGTGGACGGCGAAGGCGAACGCCACGGCGAAGCTGGACGAGGCGAAGGGGCACCGCGACAACGCCGAGACGTGGCTGAAGAAGGCCGTCGCCGCCCACGCCAAGTCGGCCCGCCCGTTCCGCGCCTACGCCAACTGGCTGCTGGAGGACGGCCGGCCGGACGCCGCCGCCCCCTATGTGGACGCCGCCGTCAAGCTGGAGCCGACCGCCCGCGACACCCTCGCCGCGCGGGGCGTGCTGGCCCGACACACGAAGGACTACGCCGCCGCCGAAGCGGCGTTCGAGCAACTTTACAAGGACGGCCCGAACGACCCGTTCGCCGTCAGCAACCTGGCCCTGGTGCTGGCCGAGTCCGCCCCGGAGGAGAAGAAGAAGCGGGCGATCAACCTGGCCGTCGCGCTGGTGCAGCAGAACCCCCAGTCGCCGGACGCCGCCGCCATTCTCGGCTGGTGCAAGCTGAAGGCCGGTCGCCTGGACGAGGCCGACGAGACCCTGACGGCCGTGCTGAAGGCGGGCGGGCAGATGTCGCTCGACACGGTCTACTTCATCGGCAAGCTGCTGAGCGACCGCAAGAAGGTGGAGGACGCGCACAAGTTCCTGAAGGCGGCGCTCGACGCCCGCGGGCCGTTCGTGTACCGGCCGGACGCCGCCGCGCTGCTGGCGGAGCTGGCCAAGCAACTGCCGGTGAAGAAGGACGAGCCGAAGAAGTAGCCCAGAGGGAACGCTGTCGTGTTCTGCTCGCTCCGCGAGCGGCTCTGGTCTTGTGGCACCGGCCTCCGAGCCGGTGTTTTCCGAACACCGGCTCGGAGGCCGGTGCCAC
>JAYUFU010000366.1:0-4214 GCA_043738505.1 Fimbriiglobus sp.
CGGCGGGTTGGCCACGCGGGCGATGACGCGACCGCACACCGCCGGCTGCTCGTCCGGGTCGTCCCACAGGACCGACGCCAGCACCTCCAGGTGTTCCGGCACGACGCGGTCGGCCCCGGCCAGGTAGGCGTAGGCGCGGGCGGCGGCCACCGCCTTCCGCTGCCGCCGGTCGCCGGGCCGCACGCCCTCCCGCGACAGTTCCCGCAGGACGGTTTCCAGCGCCTCCTTCGCCTCCGCCGACCACGGCAGCGCGGAGGCCGTCTTGCGGGCCCGGTCCAACTCGACCGGCGTCAGTGTGGCGCTCAACACCGGCGTGGCGTCGTCGCCCCACAGCAGCCGCTGTCGCCCGTCGGCCGAGCGGATCGGCTTGACCGGCCGGCGGAACAGGAAGCGGTCGAACACGGCGGCCAGTTCCTTGCCGCCCTCGAACGCGGACGGCCACTCGTTGCTGGCGGCCACGCACAGCCGCAGCGGCACCGGCCGGGACACACCGCTGCCGTCGTCGAAGGTGCGCTCGTTGAGGATCTTCAGGAGCGTGTTGAGGATGGCGCTGCTGGCCTTGAACACCTCGTCGAGGAAGGCGACGTCGGCCTCGGGCATTCGGCCGGCGGTGACGCGGACGAACCGGTCCTCGCGCAGGCCGGCCAGGGACACCGGGCCGAACAGCTCGTCCGGCTGGGTGAACTTGGTGAGCAGGGCGGCGAACCGGCGGCCGTCGAGGAAGCGGGCGACGGCATCCAGGAGCAGGCTCTTGGCGGTGCCGGGCGGGCCGACGAGGAGGACGTGCTCGCCGGCCACCAGGGCGGTCAGGGCCAGGTCGATCTCGTCGTCGCGGTCGATCAGGGCGGCGGACAGGTCGCGGCGGGCGGACGCGAACTTCTGGCGTATCGGGTCGGCGTGGGGGTCGGTCACGGGTGGCTCCGGTGGCGGGAAACGACGACGCCCGCCGGGCCGGAACTTCTGGAGTTCAGGCGCGGCGGGCGGAGCGAGGGGTACGGGCGCTCAGGGAATGATGCAGAGAAAGGAGAGAAAATTGAGGCCGCCTTGCACGGGAAGTCGTCCCGTCTTGGTGGTCGGGTTGCTGGGATTCCCACCCGCGCGCGACGGCCATCGTTCCCGCCGAGCAGTGGCCGAGTGGATGGCCGACTCATGGAATGAGGTTCAGAACCGGATTCGTTGACCGACGGTCACGCCCCCTGTCGGTTCGGAAGTCAGAGATGTGGCCAGCAGACGACACCCTCGTGGACGCCTGGGCGGCGCTGGTCGCCGACCCGGACACCGCCGCCGCATTCGCGGAGTTGGTGCTGGACCCGCTGACGCAGGCGCTCGCGGCGCATCGACGGTTCCGGTTCACCGATCCCGACAGCATCTCGGACGCGGCCGGTGTTGCCGTCCTCGCGGTCCTCAAAAGCCCGACCCGGTACGACCCGTCCCGTTCGCCGTTGCACCGCTATCTGGAAATGATCGCAACGAGGAAGCTGCTCAGCCTCCTGACCGCCGAGAAAAAGCACCGCGCCGGGCGAATCCCGTGGGATTCCGTCTAACTCGACCTTCCCGCACGGAATGAGGGGGCAGAGGACGACGACTCGCCGTCGTTCGACACGCCCGAATTGCAAGCGGTGATCGCCGGCCTTACGGTCGCGGAGCGGGCGGTGTTCGACCTGCTGCGCACCGACGAGCGGCGGACGGCGGCGTTCGCCGAAGCCCTCGGCATCGCGGGCCTGCCGGTGCCGGAGCAGGAAGCCGAGGTGAAGCGGGCGAAGGATCGGATCAAGGCGCGGCTGAAGCGGGCCGCGGGAGGGGACCATGACTGACGCGACCCTGCGGTTGGCGGCACGGGCGGGCGTCGATCCGCACTTCCTGGCGTTCGCCGTCGCCGAGTACGCGGCCGCCGAAGGGCTGGACGAGCCGGCGTTGCTGGCCGCGCTCGGGGCGACCCCGGCGGCGCTGGCGGCGGCGAGGTTGTGCGGGATGCCGCGCGCGGACCCGGCCGAGTTCCGCGAGGACGTGGACCGCATCGCCGCCAAGTTCGGGTTGGACCGCGACCTGTTGGGGATGATCGCCAAGCGCGGACAGGTGACGGCCGACCTCCGCCGCGCGCGGGACGAGCAGCCGACCGAATCGGCCGCCCCGGTCCTGGCCGCGCGGGACCGCACGCCATGACCGCCCCGCCCGTCTGGGTGGTCGAGCTGGCCGAGCGGTTCTGGTCCGCCGCCGGCCCGCCCCCGCCGTTCCCCCGCGACCTGACCCGCGCGGTGACGGACGCCGTGCCGTTGGGCATCGTCGCGCGGCCGAACCTGTCGTTCCGCACCGTCATTGGATACCTGAGCCGCTCCGGCCTGCCGGTGCCCGTCCGCGAACCGGACCGTCCGCTGCGCGCCGCCCTGTACTGCTGGCGAGGGAGCGGCTTCGTCTTCCTTGACGCCGCCGACCCGCCGGCCGAACAGCGGTTCTCCCTCGCCCACGAGCTGGCGCACTTCCTCCGCGACTGCGACGACCTCCGCCGGCGGCTGGTGCGGGCGCTCGGCCCGGCCGCGCTGGAAGTCCTCGACGGGCTTCGGTCGGCAACCGCCGACGAGCGCATCGCCGCCGTGTTGCGCACTCTGTCGCTCGGCCCGCACGTCCACCTGATGAGCCGCGACGCTGCTGGTCGGCCGGCCGGAGATGCCGAGCGCGACGCCGAGGACCGCGCCGACCAGTTGGCCTTCGAGTTACTCGCCCCCGCGTCCGAGTTGGTCGGCGAAACGACCTCCGCCGCGCTCGCCGCCCGGTTGGAATCGGCGTTCGGCCTGCCTGCCGACGCCGCGCGGACCTACGCCGATCAACTTTTGCCCGCCGACCCGCACGACCCGCTTCTCGCGCGCATCCGAAAATTCTGTTAAACTCGCGTCGAACTTCCCTTCAACTGTTGGAACTGTTTTGTGGAGGACGTTCAGATGCCCGCGACAATCGCACCCCCGTCCGTCGAACTGCCGGTCTCCCGTATCGGCCACGGGACGACCGCCGACGAGTTCCGCCGCTGCTTCGGCGAGGAACTGACGCGCGCCATCGACCCGATGACGTGGGCCGACGGGGTGGACTTGGTCCGCGAGTACGCCCGCATCGAGTCAGAAGTGGAACGCGCGGTGCGGGTCGAAACGGCGGTGGAGGCGCGGGTCCGCGGGCGGGTGTTCCCGGAGCTGAAGAACTCGCCCGGCGCGCCGCCGGAGGCCGGGTTCTACCACGACATCACTGCGGCCGACCTCCGCGAGGCGCACGCCGGGTTGCTGTTCAACGGGAAAGCGGAGGCGTGCGACGGCACCGTGCAGACGCACGACACGCTCGCCCTGACGATCTACCAGATCGGCGTCTGCCTCGTGTCGTACGCCGGCAACCAGGGCAGTTGGTCCAGCCGGCTGTTCCGCCGCGACCTGCGGGAGAACCACCCGGACCCGGTGGACGACCTGCTGGCGGTGCTGCAACAGCGGCAGCGGCGGGCCGGGCTGAACCAGCCGGATCGCCGCGACGGGCTGAGCGAACTGGCCCAGCGGGCGGTGATGAGCTTCGGCGAGCTGCACGTCCTCGCGCGGGTCGCCACCGCCCCGTGGCGGATCGGCCACGGCAGCCCGGCCCCGTACCAACTGCTGCTCGGGGCCGGCAACCCGGACGTGATGATCGAGTCGGTCAAACTCATGCGCGACCTGATCGACGGGCACCGCCGGTTCGTGTTCGTCGCCAGCGAGTCCGGCGACCGCGACCTGCTCACCCTGGGGCAGGCGCTCCGCCCCCTGGAGTACCTGATCGTCGGCACCCTGGACGAGCGGCTCGACCGGTTCGTCGGCGACCTGCGGTTCCACGGCCGGCCGTCGGTGAACGCCGAGTGGGACGGGATCGAGTTGACCCCGGAGAAGTGGGTGATGCGGTTCCGCGACGACATCGCCAGCCAGGTGCTGGTCGGCGTCTACCGCGCGTCGGTGCTCGCCCCGCCGCAGGTGTTCTACTGCCACCGCGACCACTTCGAGGTGGCCGCGCGGCTGGCCCTGGCCGACTCGGTGCTGCTGCCGGATCGCGGTTTTCCCATGCTCATCGACCTGGTGGACCGCGCGTGCAAGAGCGTGTACGGCGGCGGCAGCCTGAAGGAGATGGCGGACGCCGCCTACGCCCGCGTCGGGGCCGGCACCCGCTACGGCAGCGAGCGACAGAACCGACCCGCATAACCCGGCGAGCGGCGCGAC
>JAYUFU010000367.1:0-4195 GCA_043738505.1 Fimbriiglobus sp.
CGCCAAAACCCCACCCTCCGGCCCCCTCCCCGTTCCGGAGAGGGGGTGTTCAAAGCGCGAGTGTGGTCGAAGTTTCGCCCAGGGGTTCCGGCCACTTGAGTGGTTCCGCCGCAACGATTCCCCGTTGAACACCCCCTCTCCGGAACGGGGAGGGGGCCGGAGGGTGGGGTTTTGGCGTCCGGGAAGTGCAGCACCGTGCGGTGGAACTGCGGGCCGATGACCGGCGTGTGGCTGACCGCGCGGGGCTGGCTGCGCGGGCTGACGAACCGCGGCACCGGCGGCAACGAAGCCGAGGGAGCCGGGAGGGGCTTGGCGGAGGGCGTGTCGTCGCCGTCGTCCGGCCACTCGTACACCGAGTCGAGCGACCACTTGCCCCGCATCCGGTCCTTTTCCTGCTTCAGGATGGCCATGGCGGCGCGGAAGCCGTCGCCCCGGTCGCCGGTGCGCATCGTCCGCCGGCGGGACTGGGCGATGCGGAGCAGGCAGTCGATATCGACGGGGGCGGGCGGGAAGGTGGGCATGGTGGCGACCCGGAGATGTGGTCATGCGAATACTATATTCGGTGACGTGGACAAAAGTCAAGACCGGCGGACGGATTTCCCCGGGCGGCTCGCGCGAGACACCCTCTCCTGGTAAGACTCCGGCCCCGCGGCGGTACTGGGGGCTTCGGTCCCCGGCAGTTCCGTATCCTACCCGTCCCCGAATCGCCCGTCTCCGGAGCCTGCCCCGTGTCGTCACCCGCCGTCCCGCCGCCCGCCGACATGTCCCCGGTCGTCCGCTTCCTGGTCCTCGCCGTGGCCGCCATCGGCTTCCTGTTCGACACCTACGAACTGCTCATGTTCCCGGTCATCGGGGCGGACGCGCTGAGCGAGCTGCTGAAGGTGCCCGCCGAGAGCGACGCGGTGCGGCTGTGGTCCGGGCGGATGCTCTGGATCGCGGCCCTGTGCGGCGGCGTGTTCGGCCTGCTCGGCGGCTGGCTGATCGACCGCGTCGGCCGCAAGACGGTGATGATCGGCAGCATCCTGATCTACTCGTTCTCGCCGGTCGCCGCCGCGTTCAGCACCGAGCTGTGGCAGCTCATCCTGTTCCGCTGCACCACCTTCATCGGCGTGTGCGTCGAGATGGTGGCGGCGGTGACGTGGCTGGCCGAACTGTTCCGGGACAAGCGGACGCGCGAGAAAGTGATCGGCTGGACACTGGCGTGCGCGTCCTTGGGCGGCATCCTCGTCACCGAGGTGTACAACGAGATCGTCGCCGCCCAGACGGCGAAACCCGAGGCCAACAAGCGGCTATTCCCGTCCGACGGCATCGACCCGAACGACCGGCCGCTGCTGGGCTTCCCGGCGGGGCACGACCCGAAGAACACGGCGTGGCGGTACACCCTGCTGACGGGCCTGATCCCCGGCGCGCTGATCCTGTTCATCATGCCGTTCGTGCCCGAGTCGGCGGTGTGGAAGCGGAAGAAACAGGAGGGCACGCTGAAGCGCGCCCGCTTCGGCGACCTGTTCTCGCCCGGCCTGCGGCGGACCACCGTCGTGACGACGCTGCTGTCGGCGTGCGGGTACGCGGCCGCCTTCGGCGCGCTGCAACTGACGCCCTTGCAAATGGCCCCCGGCCTGCCGGACATCACGAAGTTGAAGGAGGAGAAGGGGTACGACAAGGTGGAGAAGCCGTTCCAGAAGGCGAACGCCGAGTTCCAGGCCGGCACCGGCAGCGAGGAGACGATGAAGGCGGCGCGGGCGGCGATGCAGAAGCACCCGGCGGCCGAGCAGGTGCGGGAGGCGGTGAAGGCGAAGCGGGGGAACATCCAGCGGTGGCAGGAAATCGGCGGACTGACCGGCCGCATCCTGCTCGCCGTGCTGCTCCTGTTCGTGCCCAGCCGGATGCTGCTGCGGCTGTTCGTCGTGCCCGGCATCGCCCTCTTCCCGCTGACGTACTTCGGGCTGTTCCAGGGCGAGTACTTCCTCTTCGCCGTCGGCGTGTTCTTCTGCGGCCTCGTGACGGTGGCCCAGTTCAGCTACCTCAGTGAGTTGTTGCCGAAGCTGTTCCCGCTGCACCTGCGGGGGACCGGCGGCAGCTTCGCCACGAACGTCGGCGGGCGGATGCTCGGCACGATGGCGGCCACGTTCAACACCGAACTGCTGTCGCAGTTCTTCACGGGCACCAACCCGGTGAAGGTGGCGACGGCCGCCGCCGTCATCGGCGGGTCGGTGTACCTTGTGGCGCTCGTGCTGTCCTTCCTGCTGCCGACCGCGAAGCCGGAGGAGTGAGGGCGAATCCCCTCGAATCGACGACGCCCCCGGTGGCCGACCCCCGCGAAGGGAGCCGGCCGCCGGGGGCGTTGTCGCAATCGCCGCTGGCTCAGCCGACGGTCAGCCCGCGGGTGAACCAGGGCATGAAGCCGGGGAACTCGCGGCGGGCGGTGCCGGTCATGGCCGACAGCACCTTCACCTTCGGGGCGGTGCCGCTGCCGCTGGCGGCGATGACTTCCTTCACCCCGTCGCCGTCGATGTCCTGGAGGGCCACCCGCACGCCGGTGTTGCCGGTGAACGCGGTGTACTCGGCCTTCATCGTATCGCCGCTGAACACCCGGACGGTGGCCGGCCCGGCCCCGGCCTTGCCGGCGACGATCTCGGCCTTGCCGTCGCCGGTCACGTCGCCCACGGCCACGCTCACCCCGCCGGTGTAGCTGGGCAGGAAGGCGTACATGTTCACCAGGGTGCTGTCGTCCTTGCCGCTGAACGCCTTCACCTGCGGCTTCTCGCCGGCCCCCTTGCCGACCACGATGTCGCCGTACCCGTCGCCGTTGATGTCGCCGACGGCCACCGTGACGCCGCCGCGGAAGCTCGTCTCGAAGGCGAAGTAGCTCTTCACCGCCGGGGCGGCCGCGTTCAGCCTGCCGCCGGCCGTCGGGAACAGGTTGACGCCGTTGAACATCTTGACGTGCGGGGCGCTGCCGACGCCGGCCCCGGTGATCAGGTCGGCCCGGCCGTCGCCGTTCACGTCGCCGACGGCCACGCTCACCCCGCCGGTGAACGTCTTCGAGTACGCCATCAGCGTGCCGAGTTCGCGGAGGGTGACGCCGTCGAACACCTTGACTTGCGGGGTCAGGCCGCGACCGGCCCCGACCACGATGTCCTCGACGCCGTCGCCGGTCAGGTCGCCGGTGGCGACCGTCACGCTGCCGGTGTAGTTCCGGCCGAACGGGTTGATGATGCCGATCAGGGCGTTCGTCCTGGCGTCGTACACGTTCACCTGGGCGACGCCGCCGCCCTCGGTGCCGACGGCGAACCGGCCGCGCGGCTCGGCCAGCAGCGGGCGGGCGATCTGCCCGGTGTGGGCCGGCGGGTTCGCCAGCGGCTGCGACCACACGTCCTCCGTCCCGGTGAGGGACGGCGTGTCGCGGGCTTCCAGCTCCTCGGCGTGGATGGCCACGCGGGTGAAGCGGGGGGCGGTGACGGCGGACGAGGACTGACTGAAGCGACGAACCATGTCGCACCTCCGAAGCGGGCATCCGTGCCGCGGCTGCCGAATGTATCGGCCGCCGGTTCGGGTGAGTTGTTGGAATCCGGTATTGATTTCCGTCCTGGGAACGGCTTCCGACACCGGCCTTGCGCGAAAACCGCCGGTTCGGGTCGAAATCCCCCGGCCGGCCGATACATTGGCGTATCTGATACTTCCCCTCGTCGGCCCCGCCGGCGGAGACCCCCCGAAGGAGCCGATCATGGGCAACCCGGCCGGCATGCGACGGAAGAAGAGCGAGAAGCGGCGGGCGAAGTTCGAGAAGCGGCTGGGCGTCCTGGCCTACATGCCGAAAGAGCAGCAGGTGGAAGTGAAGGCGGCGCTGGCCGCCGCCGCCGCGAAGAAGTGACCGCGATTGCCACAACACCCCGGCCCGCGCCGGGGTGTCTTTGCGTGGGCGACTTCCTGCGGAGGCGGCTCGACGCAACTCTTGGCCCCGACTCTCGGGCTGATGTCCCGCAATGCGGAACGCCAGATGCAGATGGCCGGGCTGGACTGCGCGACGCGGGCGTGGGCCTACTACGCCGGGCACGCCTTCGTCGGCGGGCTGGGCGGGGCGGTCGGACACGGTCTCGGTGCCCTCGCCACCGGCGGGTCGCTCGGCTTCGACGACTTCCTGGCGGCGACGGTGAACGGGGCGATGGGCGGGGTGGCGTCGTTCCGCGGCATGCGG
>JAYUFU010000368.1:0-4195 GCA_043738505.1 Fimbriiglobus sp.
CGCGTTCCCTCTTATTGAACGTCTCGGCCGACGCTACTTCTTCCCGATCTTGTACAGGTGCGTGAGCGTCCGGATGTACACGCCGTCGTCGAGGATCGCCGGCGACGCGCGACAGCCGTCGGGCAGCTTGTTCACCGCCACCTCCTCGTACTCGGCCGGATTCGCCTTCACCACGAACGTCTTGCCGTTCTCGCCGCAGAAGTAGATCCGCCCGTCGGCCAGCACCGGCGACGCCGAGAAGCCGCCGTCCAGCCGCTTCTCCCATGTTTGCTTGCCGGTCTTGGCGTCCACGCAGAACGCCACCCCGCCGTCGTTCGCGTAGTACAGGTGGTCCTTCACCGCCAGCACCGACGGCCGACTCGGCCCCTTGCCGATCTGCCAGGCGACGGCGTCCTCCTTCTTCAACTCGCCCGTGCCGCCGACCTTCACCGCCAGTATGCCCGACGTGTGGCCGCTGCTCAGCACGATGAGGCCATTCGTCAGCACCGGCTTGCACGCCTGGTTCATCCCGCCGTGCGAGACGCGCCACAGCTCCTTGCCGGTCGCCGGGTCGTAGGCGATGGTCTGCTCGGCCGACGGCGACACCAGTTGCGGCTTGCCGTCGATCTCGAACACCGACGGCGTGGAGTAGGCCTTCTTGATGTCGCCGTTCTTCTGCTCCTTGTACTTGATGTTGCGGTCCTCCTTCCAGACCACCTTGCCGGTGTCCTTGTCCAGGGCCGCGACGTACTGCTTGTCGAACCCGTCGAAGGTGAGGATCAGCAGGTTCTTCCACAGAACCGGCGACGACGCCGGGTTGCGGAAGTGGTCGCACGGCAGTTCGCCGGCGTCCACCTGCCACAGCACTTTGGCGGTCGCGGCGTCCAGGCAGGCGGTGCCGAAGCTGCCGAAGTGGACGTACACGCGGTCGTCCTCGACGGCCGGCGTCGGGCTGGCGAAGCTGTTGAAGCTCTTCGTGTTCGGCGGGTTCTTCACTGTGAACACTTTAACATCATGAACGACCGCGCCGGTCTTGCGGTCCACGCACACGGCGTAAAGTTCTTTGCCTTCTTCGGTCGCCGTGGTGAGCCAGATGCGGTCGCCCAGGATCACCGGCGACGACCACCCCTTGTCGTGGATCTTCGTCTTCCAGAGGACGTTTTCGGTGTCGGTCCAGGTGGTGGCGGGGTTCTTGGCCGTACTGTGGCCGTCGCCGGTCGGCCCGCGGAACTGCGGCCAGTCGCCGGCAGTGGCGGTCGAGGTGACGGCGAGCAACAGCAGAAGTGAGCGCATGGGAGGGGTTCTCTGGCGGGGGAGTCGAGTGAGGACAGTATACCGTCTTCGCGGCGACTTCAGGAGCCGCGCCGGTGTGTAGGTCGCGGTCGAGCGTCCCGAAGGGACGGGAGGCCCGACAACAGATCACCCAGGCGGGGAAACCGATGTCGGGCCTCCCCGGCCTTTGGCCGGCTCGACCGCGACCTACACACCGGCGCGTCCGTCACTCGAACAGCTTCCCCCAGTGGCTGCCGAAGAGGATTTCGCCGGTGCCGGTGACGACGAACGGCGGGCCGACGCCGGACCCGCCCATCGACTCGGAGTACGCCCGCTTCCGCAACACCGGCCGCTCGCCGGGTTTCGCCTGCGCCTCCACGCACAGCAGCCCGTGTTCACTCGGCCACACCACCGCGCTGCCCTTCGGCGGCTTGGTGAACCCGACTTCGATCTCGTCCGCCTTCCAGGTGAACGGCTCGATGGAATCGCCGCACACGCGGACGAGCGACACCGGCCGCTTGTTCCCCGGCGGCAACTTGATGGTCAGCGGCGCGTAGCACCACAGCACGCCGTCGTCGGTGAACGCCATCGGGCCGCGGGCGGCCTTCAGCGGTGTGAACTTCTCGCCGTCGAACTTCAGCAGTTCCTCCAGCGAACTCCACCCCCACACCGCGCCGGTGTTGTCGCGGAACAGGTTCTTCGGCACCCCGCCGGCCAGTTTCTCCAGTTTGATGTCCCGCACCTTCGTCGTGCGGAACGTGGCCACCCAACTGCCGGCCGACGTGGCCACCAGCGCCCGGTTCTCGCCGAGCGGCAGCACGGTCGTGGTGAGCAGCATCGGCAGCAGTTGGTCCTGTTGGTAGCCGCCCGCGCCCGCCGTTGGCTCCGGCGGCTTGGCCAGTTCCACCGTCGTGGTGTCGCCGTTCGCTTCGATGGCGTGCAGCTTGCCGTCGAACGCGACCCACAGCCGCGCGCCGTCGCCGGCCACCGCGACCGCCGCCGGCTCCGCGCGGTCGGTCGCCATCGCCTTCACCAGGTCGCGCGCCTTCGCCTTCAGCACGGCCAGCGGTTCGTCCGGCTTGCCCCAGCGGTGGTCGGCGCGGAGGGCGAGGCGGAACACGAACGTCGGGGCCTTCGGGTCCACCTTCTTCGGCTCCTCTTCCTTCGGCGCGAACCGCTCGGACGCAGTGCCTTCGTACTTGGTCGTCACCCGCCAAGCGATCAGCCCGCCGTCGCCGGTCGGCGTCGCGCTTTGACTGCGGAAGTTGGCGATGTAGTAGTTCGCGGGCGGCCCGCCACGATTGACCCACTGCGCCCGCTTGAACGCCGGGAACGGGTCGTCGTCCACCCACTTCTTGCCGTCCCACCGGGTGACGGTCTCGAATGCGGTCCACGCCTCGCCGCCGGCGAGCAACATTCCCCGCGCGTTGCCGCCGTGCGGTTCGAGCCGGAGGAGATCGCCGTCCTTTTCCTTCGCCGGCCACAGGCAGTGCGAACCGAGGTGGCCGTAGTGGACCTTGAACCAGATGCGGCCGTCCATGTCGCGGCCGAGGCAGTCGTAGTTCCCCGTCTCGGGGTACAGCATCCTCAAGTCGCCGGGCCGCGCCAGGATCGGCAGCAGCGGGTCGGTCATCACCTGTGGCTGCTTCAGGATGGAATCGCTGGCCATCGCCTTGCCCTTCTTCACAAGTCCGAACCCCTCGAGCAGGGTGATTTTGCCCTGTGGGGACACCCGCACCAGCGTCGCCTCGTGCAGTTTCGCGCCGTCGTGCGCGGCGTAGGGACGGGACAGGTATCGGTTGCCGTCGAGGTCGGTGCCGAGGTACTTGATCGCGAACATCGGCAGGTCCGCAAACGCCGTCGTGTCCGCGATCTCCTTGGCGGTCCGGGAGGGGCTCCACAACTTGGAACTGGGCTTCGGGGCGTTCCGCACGTCGTCCACGTGTTCGACGACGAGGAACCAGTCGTCGGCGAACGGCAGCACGAACTCGACCTGCTCGAACGGGAAGCCGTCGGCGGGGGTGTGGTTCTTCCACACCTTGCCGTCGAAGCACCACGCGCCGACGGTGCCTTCCGCGCCGCCCTGCACCTTTGGCAGGTGCTGCGCGACCGACATCCAGGTGCGCCCCTTCGGGTCTTCGACGAACACGGTGAAGCCGGTGCTACCCACCTCGAACAGGGGGAGGTTGTCCCACTTCCCGTCGGCCAAAAGGACATGCACGGCCTTCGGGGTTCGCACGAACACCCGCCCGGCGGAGTCCTCGTGGATGGCGATGGTGCTGCTGCCGCGCGAGGTGCGAGCCGGCGCGGCCAGCTTCGTGACCGTCACGTCGTCCCCGACCGAGTACACCAGCCCCGTCTTGGCCGGGTCATACGGGTTCCAGAACCAGAACCGCCCGGCTTTGTCCGCGAGAATCAGGTCGTGCTTGTCGGACGGGCGGACGGCGACCTTCTTGCCGGCCGCGTCGTGGACGTTGGTCTTGTCGAGGAACCAGACCGCGCCGCGGCCGTCCACGAACGCGCGGAGCTTGATCGTTTGGAAGTAGACCGGCTTGACGGCGACATCGAGGTCGGCGGCCGCGAGCGGGGCGGCGACGGCCGCGAGGACGAGGGCGAGGCGGAGCATGGCACTTCCTCCAAGTGATGGAGAAAGTGTCGCAGTGGCGGTCCCAATACGCAATGTTGGTAGCGGGACTGTTACGCGGGTGTTACTTCACCAGCGGCAACCCGACGCGCTTCGTGCCCGGCTCCTGCGCGACCGGCGCGGCGCACTTGCCGCAGCCCGACCCGCAGCCGGCTTTCGACGAACCGAACCAGGTGCGGTACGTGGTTCGGGCCACGAACGCGAGCGCAGCGGCGATCAGCATGTAGACGAGAAGGAGTTGGATGGACATGGCGTGTACCCCCGTCGTCGCCGCGACCGGCGGGAGCGCGCCACCGTGGC
>JAYUFU010000369.1:0-32863 GCA_043738505.1 Fimbriiglobus sp.
ACTTCAGGAGCCGCGCCCGTCAGTCGAGCAATTCCGCCAACCCCGCAATCCGCTCCGGCACTTCGGAATGCTTCCCCTTCGGGTCGAGCAGCACGGCCCGCATGCCGGCGGCGGTCGCGCCGAGGCAGTCGTTCTCGTGGTCGTCGCCGACGAACAGGATTTGCGCCGCCGGCACGCCCATCGTCGGCAGCACGCCGGCGGTGAAGAAACCCAGCCCCGGTTTCCGCACCCCGACCAGGGAACTGATGACCAGCCGGTCGCGGACGGGGGCGAGGGCGGGGTTGCCGTTCACCACCGACGCGAGCCGCGAATCGTAGTTCGACGCCATTCCCAACACGAACCCGCGCCGTTGCAGTTCGGCCAGCAATTCGGCGGCATCGGGTGGCACCGACCACGCGGTCGGTTGCGAAAAGTGCAGGTACAGTTCCCGAAACAGTTCTTCCGTCGCACCGGGCAGTGCCGCGAACACGATGCTCCGCCAGCGCTGTTCTTCCCGCGCTTCGCTCGTCACCCACCCGGCCATTCGATCCGCGTCGTCTTCGATCCGGAATTGCGCCCACAGCTCCGGGCCGATGTCGGCCGGGTTCACCGCAATCCCGTGTCGCTCGGCGGCTTCGGCGTACACCGTCGCCGCGCCGGGGTTCGGGAAGATCAGCGTGCCGACGGCGTCGAACGCCACCGCGCGGATGCCGTCGAGGAACCGGCTCATCGCGGCGCGTCCCCGTTCGGGCCGGGCACCACCGACGCGCGGGGCCGGCCGCTCGGCCCGGTCGCCAGTTGCGGCCGCATTCGCTTCGCCGGCCGGGTGCCGGTCGGGCTGGCCATCGCCGCCATCTCGCGGCGCACGTCCCGGACGGCCCGCGACGCCATCGCCACCTTCAGCAGGTGCATCCCGCCGCGGAACAGCACGAACCCGGCGAACGCCAGGATCGCCGCCTCGACGATCCAGCGGTTCGTGAGGAACAGGTAGCACATGGCGAACGCCGCCACGCCGACGCCCAAGATCACCCAGCCGATCACCTCGCGGAGCCACAGGGTCATGGGGATACTCGCCGGGGTGCGTCGGGACACGTCGCGTCGATTGTGGGGGCGCAACCCGAACACCGTTTTCCGACTTCCGCGCGCCGCAATCGGAGGTATGGTAGGCTTCGGCGGGCGGACTGCCTACAATTCCCCAACCGCCCGCCCTCCGGCTGCGGCCTTCTCCCGACCCAGACGACACGGACGAGGACTGATCGTGCAAGTGACACTCGCGGTTCGCCACGGGCACCTGACCCAGGAACACCAAGCCGAAGTGATCGCCCTGGTGGAGAAGCTGCACCACTTCTACGAGCGGCTGGGCGGCCTGACCGTGACGGTGGACTTGGCCGGGCTGGAGAAGAAGGTCGAGATCACCGGCCACGCCGACCACAAGCACGACTTCGTGGCGCACGCCTCGGCCACCGAACTGATGGCCGCCGTCCACGCGGCGGTGGCCAAGATGAAGCAGCAGATGAAGCACTTCAAGGAGTCGAGTCAGGACCACCGCCGCGACCCGTCGCACGGCGGCGAGGCCGGGATTCAACCGTAACGAACCGCCGTGATGCCGTCGGTTTTTGTGGCACCGGCCTCCGAGCCGGTGAACTCGTGCGAGGGCCGGTCATGCGGATGACGAATTTCGTCGTGCGGTACGCCATCCTGCCGGTCCTGACCGCCACGACGCGGGAGGGGGCGATCACCGAGTTGATCGCCAGCCTGCACGCGGCCGGCGAGTTCGCGGCCGGCGACGTGCCGGACATCACGGCGGCCGTCCTGCGGCGGGAGACGCTGGGGTCCACCGGCATCGGCCGGGGGATCGCCATCCCGCACACGCGGCACGCCGCCGCCGGCCGGCTGGTGGCCACCCTCGGCCTCTCCGCCGGCGGCATCCCGTTCGACAGCATCGACGAGGAGCCGGTCCACCTGCTCGCGCTCATCGTCTCCCCGCAGGACCAGCCGGCCCTCCACCTCCGCGCGCTGGAGGCCGTCGTCAACGCCACCCGCGACGACGACCTGGTGGCCCGCCTGCGGGCCTGCCACACCGCCGAGGAAATCTGGGACCTGCTCCAGTGACACCCCCCACACCTGCCCCGCCCCGAACGACCGCGACTCCCCTCATGGCGGCCCACACACCCATCCGGCGGACGGTGACGGTGGCCAACCCCCCCCTCGGGTTGCACCTGCGGCCGGCCAACGCCATCGCCAGACTGGTGCGGCGGTCGAAGTGCGCCGTCACCGTCACGCTCGGCGAGAAGGTGGCCGACGGCCGCAGCCCGTCCGACCTGCTCATGCTGTTCGCCCCGCCGGGCACCGAACTCGTCCTCGAATTCACCGGCGACGGCGCGGCCGAGGCGGCCGAGGCGGTCGTCGCCATCCTGACCGCGCCGGGCGAGCCGGACGAACACACTTCCAGTTCGTAAACTGACGGGGACATCCCCCTCACCCTCGCGCCGTCAGTCGGCAATCGGGCATGGAAATCCGCCGCGGCATCGCCGTCTCCGAAGGGGTCGCCATCGGCCCCGCCCTGGTGCTGGACACGGAAGGGGTGCGCATCCCCGTCCGCACCGTTCCGCCCGACCAGATCGACGGCGAGATCGCCCGCCTCCGCGTCGCGCTGGCCGCCTGCGCCGACTCGGCCCACCGCCGCCAGCAGACGCTGGCCGACAAGCTCGGCGACGACATGGGCGACATCCTGGGCAGCCAGGTCGGACTGTTCGAGGATCCGAAGCTGTTCGCCCGCATCGAGGCGCTCATCCGCGCGCACGACTACTCGGCCGAGTACGCGGTGAGCCGGCACATCCGCGAGATCGTCAAGCTGTTCGACGCGAAGGGGGCCGCCGACTTCGCCCGCAACCGGGCCGACTTCCTCGACCTGGAAAAGCAACTCCTCGCCGAACTGCTGGGCGAGCGGGGCGAGCCGCTGTCGGCCATCGCCGTGCCGGTGATCGTCGTCGCCCACGACCTGACCCCGTCCGAGACGGCCCAATTCGACCCGAAAATGGTCCACGCCATCGCCACCGAGAGTGGCGGGGCCACCAGCCACACCGCCATCCTCGCGGGGGCGCTGGAGATCCCGGCCGTCGTCGGCGTCGGCAAGTTCCTGACCGACGTGTCCGGCGGCGACACCGTCATCGTGGACGGCAACCAGGGGCTGCTCATCCTCGACCCGGACGACGCCACCCTGCGGAAGTACGAACTCCTCCGCCGGTCGCAGTTGTCCCCCAGCGGCGTCCACCGCCTGCCCGTCCGGAACGTCCCCGCCGTCACCCGCGACGGCGAGCGGATCTACCTCCACGGGAACATCGAGTTCCCGTCCGAGGCGCGGCCGTGCCTGGACCGGGGGGCCGACGGCGTCGGCCTGTACCGCACCGAATTCCTGTACGTCAACAAGTCGCACGACCCGACCGAGGAGGAGCAGTTCGAGGCGTACAAGGCGGTGCTGACCGAACTCGGCCCGGACCACCCGGTCGTCATCCGCACGCTCGACCTGGGCGGCGACAAGTTCGTCCCGGCCACCGGCGCGGTGGTGGCCGAGAAGAACCCGTTCCTCGGCCTCCGCAGCGTCCGCCTCTGCCTGCGGAACTTGCCCCTGTTCAAGACCCAGTTGCGGGCCATCCTGCGGGCCAGCGTGTACGGCGACGCGCGGGTCATGTTCCCGATGGTCAGCACCGTGATGGAACTGCGGCAGTGCCGGAGTCTGCTCCGCGAGGTGCAGGAAGATTTGGAAGAAGCGGGCATCCCCTACAAATCCGACGTGCCGATCGGTACCATGATCGAAGTGCCGTCGGCGGCGCTGGTGGCCGACGTGCTGGCCAAGCAGGTGAACTTCTTCAGCATCGGGACGAACGACCTGGTGCAGTACACGCTGGCCGCCGACCGCAACAACGAGACGGTGGCCGACCTGTACAGCGCCGCCGACCCGGCGGTCCTGCGGCTGATCGCGATGGTGGTGAAGGCGGCCGCCGCCGCCAAGGTGGAGGTGACGGTGTGCGGGGAGATGAGCGGCGAGCCGCGCTACACGGCCCTGCTGATCGGCCTCGGCATCCGCAGCCTGAGTTCCACCCCGCGGAAGATCCCCGAACTGAAGCGGGTCGTCCGCGCGCTGACCGTGTCGGACGCCGAGAAGCTGGCGGCCGAAGCCCTGCGGCTGGAAACGGCCCGCGAGGTGAACGCCTTCCTGAGCGCCCACTTGCGGCGCACCCTCCCCGATGCGGAGGTGTGACCCCGACCCGGCGGCACGGCCGCCCGGCGGAGTCCCTCCGGCATCCGGTGCGCCACCCGGAGGCGGCCCCACGGCCGCCCGTATGCGTATGACCGGCGACAAATTCCGCTTCCGCTTCCGCAAGGCCGGCGACCTCCGGTTGCTGTCCCACCTCGACCTGGCGCGGTGCCTGGAGCGGATGCTCCGCCGCGCCGCCATCCCGTTCAAATCGACGGCCGGTTTCCACCCCGCCCCGCGGATGATCTTCGCCCAGTCGATGCCGCTGGGCGTGGACGGCCTGCGCGAGGTGCTGGAACTGGAGACGACCGCGCCGCTGGACGCCGACGACGTGCGCGAGCGGCTGAACCGCCAAGCCCCGCGCGGGCTGGAATTCACCGAGGTCCGCGTGGTGCCGATGAAGGCGTCCGCCGTCCCGCGGCGCATGGTGTATTCGCTGCCGCTGCCGGCCGACCGGGTGGACGCCGTGGCCCGACGCGCCGCCGAACTGCTGGCGATGGAGACGGTGTGGGTGGACCGCATCAAGCCGAAGCCGAGGAAGCTGAACATCCGCCCGTATTTGCGGGGGATTAGTGTTCTGCTCGCTCCGCGAGCGGGTCTTGAAGCGGATTCGGAAGACCGCTCGCGGAGCGAGCAGAACACTTCCACCCTCCATCTCGACCTCTGGGTGACGCAGTCCGGCACCGCCCGCGCCGACGAACTGCTCCTCCTGTTGGGAGTCGCCGACCTGCTCGAAGCCGGCTCCGTGCTGGCCCGCAGCGAACTGGAACTCCGCGACGAAACACCGCCGGGGCAACCCGACGCGCCGCCCGACGGCCCGCCGGACACCGCCCCGCTGGAGTACACCCCGGCCGCCGCCGGGGACGACGACCCGGCCGACCCGACTTGGGGACTGTCCCCGAACGGCCCGGTCGTCGAGTGACCGTACAGCCCACCCGGCACGCCGTGCCGGTGACACCGCATACAAGGATTCCGTCATGAAGAAGGAAATGCTCATCAACGTCCTCCAGCCGGAGGAGTGCCGCATCGCCATCGTCGAGGACGGCGTGCTGGAGGAGCTGTACGTCGAGCGGGCCAGTCAGGAGAGCTACGTCGGCAACATCTACAAAGGCAAGATCGTCAACATCGAGGCCGGCGTCGGCGCGGTGTTCGTCGATTTCGGCATCGGCCGCAACGGCTTCCTGCACGTCACCGACGTGGACCCGGTGTACTACAAGCACCTGTTGCCCCCCGAAATGCTGGAGGAGTTGGAGGAGTCCGAGCGGGACGACCGTCGCCCGCCCCCCGGCGGGCCGCGCGGCGGCGGCGGAGATCGCGGCGCGCCGGCCGGGGATCGCGGTCGCGGCAACGACCGCCCGCGCGACCGCGGCCCCCGCGTCGCCGAAGCCGAGGAAGTGGCGACGGTGGCCCCCCCGCGCGGCCGCTCCGCCCCGCCCAAGCCGGCCCCCGTCTCGACCGAGGACGACGGCTTTAGCGACGGCTTCGCGGAAGTGTCCGACGGGTTCGCCCCGCCGGAACCGGACGACGAGGACGAAGACGACGGCTTCGCCGCGCCGCCGGCCGACGAATTCGAGGCCCCCGACCCCGCCCCGGTGCCGCCCCCGAAGCGGCCGGTCGCGCCCGACGTGTACATTCCCGTGACGCACGCGGCCGCGCCGAAGTATTCGACCGAAGAGGACTTCGCCGGGTTCGACGAAGGGCTGGACCTGGACGTGCCCGCCCCGAAACCGGCCCCGAAGGCCGCGCCGGCCCACAAGCCGGAGGCGGAAGCGGACCACTCCTTCGACGCTAGTCTCCCGGCGGACGACGCGGCCGACGACGACGCGGACGCCGACAAACCCAAGGCCAAAGGCAAGGCGAAAGCCGGCACCCGCAAGGCCAAGCCGAAGGCCGAGGACGAGGAGAAGCCGAAGGCCAAGGCGAAGCGCGGGAAGAAGAAGAGCGAGGACGGCGACGACGACAAGCCGCTGCCGATGGAATCGGCCGAGAGCCGCACGTCGCCGGACGACGACCCGGAGAGCGAGCCGTTCTTCGGCGGCGATACGGACGACTTCGACCCGAACGCGCCGAACGACCGGTTCGCGGCGGACGACGACGAGGACGGCGAAGAGGGGGACGAGGACGGCGAAGAGTCCGACGACGCGGACGCCGACGCCAAACTCGACGCCGACCTGGAAGCCATCCACCGCAAGCAGGGCGAAGAGGACTTCGACAGCGGCCGCGGTGGGCGGGGCGGACGCAGTGGCGGCGGCGGCGGCCGGGGTGGACCCGGCGGCGGTCGCGGCGGACCCGGTCGGGGTGGCCCCGGCGGTCCCGGAGGCGGACGTGGCGGCTTCGGCGGGGGCGGTGGTGGTGGGGGCGGGTTTGGCAGTGGCGGCGGCGGTGCCGCACGGGGTGGTCCGCCGCGCGGCGGCCCGGCCAGCAAGGCGCACACCCGGCACAAGGGGCTGCCGATCCCGCCCATCCAGGAGATATTCAAGCGCGGTCAGGAAGTGATCGTGCAGGTCATCAAGGAGGGCATCGGCACCAAGGGGCCGACCCTCAGCACGTTCATCAGCATCGCCGGCCGCTACCTGGTGCTGATGCCGAGTCTGGGCCGCGTCGGGGTGTCCAAGAAGATCGAGGACCGCGACGCGCGGCACCGCCTGCGGGACGTGATGACCAAGCTGAACCCGCCGAAGGGCGTCGGCTTCATCGTCCGCACCGCCGCCATCGACCGCGACGAGACCGAACTGCACAACGACCTCGCGTACCTGCTCCGCCTGTGGCAGGTGGTGGTGCGGCGGATCAAGCGGGTGGCCGCGCCGGTCGAGATCTACCGCGAGTCGGACATGATCACGCGGACCATCCGCGACATCTTCACCGCCGACATCGACACCATCTGGGTGGACGAGGAGCGGGCGTTCGCGCACGCCAGCGAGTTCCTCCAGATCGTCATGCCGAAGTACGCCAGCCGCATCCGCTACCACGGCGACACCGAGCCGCTGTTCCACCGCTACGGGGTGGAGGGGGAGATCGCCAAGATCAACCACAAGCGGCTCGACTTGCCGGGCGGCGGGTCGATCATCATCGAGCAGACGGAGGCGCTGGTCGCCATCGACGTGAACAGCGGCAACTTCCGCGCCGAAGGGAACATGGAGGAGACGGCGTACCAGATGAACCTGCGGGCGGCCAAGGAGATCGCCCGGCAGCTGCGGCTCCGCGACCTCGGCGGGGTGATCGTCAACGACTTCATCGACATGCGGCACGAGACGCACCGGCGGTCGGTCGAGGACGCCCTCCGCACCGCGCTGAAGCGGGACCGCGCCCGCACGAAGATCCTCCGCATCTCCGAGTTCGGCATCATCGAGATGACCCGCCAGCGGATGCAGCCGTCCTTGAAGAAGCGGGTGTACAGCGACTGCCCGAGCTGCTCCGGCAGCGGGTACGTGAAGACGAGCGAGACGATGGGCATCGAAGTCATGCGGGCGCTGCAACTGGCCGCGCACCGGTCGCCGAACCTGAGCCTGGTGGTCGTCGCCGTCCACTCGGACGTGGCCTTCCACGTGCTGAACAAGAAGCGGAAGGAGGTCGCCGCGCTGGAGGCGGCGGCCGGGCTGGAGGTGCGGATCGAGGGGCGGTTCGGCGTCTCCCCGGACTTGCAGGAGATCAAATGCTACGACCAGAACGGGCTGGAGGTGAAGCTGAACGCCGGCCCGCCGCCCCGCGCCGGCCGCACCGGCCCGCCGCCCCGCGGCCGGCACAACGACTGAGCGACCCATCCGCCGCTGCTTGATGACAACCGTTTCCGGACTGCCCCGCTTCCAACGCGGGGCAGTTTTTTCTTGCCCTTCTTCGCATCCGAGGGGAGCATCGACGGAATCACCAAGGAGGCGGGATGGCTGTCCAGGACGGATTCTCGTTGACCCGTGCCGCCACCTGTGGCATCCTTCACTACCCGCCGACCCGTTCGCCCGCCCTCCGGCCGCGCGAACGTCCCGTTGCCGACTCTCCCGCCCGCCGCATTCGGAGACCCTCCCATGTTCCGCCTCGATCTCGGTTCGGCCCGCCAGACCTGCGACGGCCAGGACCGCCGCAGTTTCCTCCAACTCGGCGTCGCGGGCATGGCGGCGGTCGGCCTGCCGCAGTTGTTCCGCGCGAAAGCGCAGGCGTCGGAGGCGTCCGCGTCCCGCAAGGACACGTCGGTCATCCTCATCTGGCTGGACGGCGGGCCGGGCCACATGGACATGTACGACATGAAGCCGGACGCTCCGGCCGAGTACCGGGGCATCTGGAAGCCGATCCGGTCCAAGGTGCCGGGGTTCGACATCACCGAGATGTACCCGAAGCAGGCGAAGGTGACGGACAAGTTCTCGGTGGTGCGGTCGCTGTACCACAACACCGGCGACCACTTCGCCGGCGGGCACCGCATGCTGACCGCCAAGGACATGGGCGTGAGCGGGGCGAACACGCCGCAGAAGTTCCCCGGCATCGGGGCCATCGTGAACCGCGAGATCGGCCCCCGCGTCACCGGCATGCCCGGCTACGTCGCCGTCCCCAACGCCAGCAGCATCGGGCTGACGCCCGGCTACTTCGGCGGCAACACCCTGGGCGCGCAGCACGACCCGTTCGCCACCGGCGGCGACCCGAACGCGCCGGCGTTCCGCGTCAACAACCTGAACCTCGCCGCCGGCCTGACGCTCGACAAGTTCGACGACCGCCGCGCGCTACTCGGCCGGTTCGACCAGTTCAAGCGGGAACACGACCGCAAGGGCACCGCCGACGCGATGGACAAGTTCAGCCGCGAGGCGTTCGACTTCCTCGGCGGGCCGACGGCGCGGACGGCGTTCGACATCGGCAAGGAGACGCCGAAGCTCCGCGACCGCTACGGCCGGCACTCGTGGGGGCAATCGACGCTGCTCGCCCGCCGGCTGGTGGAGGCCGGGTCCACGTTCGTCACGGTCCACCTCGGCGGCTGGGATCACCACTGGGACTTGCAGAAGGGCTACGAGAACTACCTGCCGAAGGTGGACGACCTCGTGTCCGCGCTGTTCACCGACCTCGATGACCGCGGGCTGTTGGAGAAGACGCTGGTGGTGCTGTGCGGCGAGTTCAGCCGGACGCCGAAGATGAACGACGGCGGCAACGGCGGCGCGGCCGGCAGCAAGGGCACCCCCGGCCGCGACCACTGGGGCAACTCGATGTTCTGCCTGATGGGCGGCGGCGGGGTGAAGGGCGGGCAAGTGATCGGCAGCACGGATCGCCTCGGCCAGACGCCGAAGTCCCGCCCGGTCACGCCGTCGAACATCCACGCCACCATCTATCAGGTACTCGGCCTCGACCCGAAGCTGCACCTGCTCGACCCGTCCGGCCGCCCCGTGCCGACGTTGGACGACCCGGAACCGATCAAGGAACTGTTTTGAAGTACAATCGCCGCCAGCGGAGTGAAACGACCAAACTCATCTGCCCGACCCGCTAGGTGAGCTACGAAGTCCCAGAAACGAATGTGCGGGCCGGGTCTGCTGTATCGCCTAGTTCGGCACTCCCAGGTCACAAGTCGGAAAGGCAAGCCTGCACGGACTGTTGGAGATCCGTGAGGCTGGCCTGCTCCTCGAGTATCTCACGCTTGAGCAGTTTTGCGACCGCCGGGGCGAAGTGCTTGGTTGCGAAGCTGCCCGGCAGCCACACTGTCACCCACCAAGGGGCTACGGCGATCTTCTCCGCTATGGTCGCTGCAAGGGGAACTACCGGCGGATGGACGCCAAGTAGCTCATTGACCGATTGCCTGGCATTGGCGAGGTCACCCAAGTGCCAATGACACAGAGCCAATCCCAAGTGAGCAAACCCCAGCCGCAGCCCCTTTTCAAGACTGACCGCCTTGTTGAACCGGCTACGGGCCTCGCGGAGTAGTGACCCCTGTTCCGCCTCAGACTCGCTCGCCTGGCGAATCGCTCTTATACCCGCCTCGAACTCGGACCCGACGAGTTGGTCGAGCTTGGCGGCGAGCTTGTCCTGGATGATCCCCAGATACTTCGCCGCGCCGAGGCTGAGCGACACACCCTTGAAGATAAGAGCGACTTCGACGGGCATGGCTCGCTTTACCTCCGTTTCAGGGATTCCGTAGCTACGAGTCCTTCGCCTCGGTAGCGATCATGAAGCCTTGAAATATCCGCTCAGCAAGTTCGCGATCATTTCGGATATTCAGTGTATCGACACGCTGAAACACTTGGGCCATGTCCGGGAACTTCGCCGCGAGGGCAGTTGGATCGTGCAGAGTCGCCTCGCTCTCGGCGATTTCTCGAACCACACGCGCCAGGTTTCCGATCTCGGAGAATGGGACATCCCTTCCCATTTGAGCTGCCATAACGCGCAAACCAAGGTAGAATGCACGCCAGAGCATGTCGTCAGTTTCGCGTTCCGTCACAGCTACCTCCGGGTGCCAAACAGATACTTGTCCCAATGCCCGGATTGGGATAACCCGCCACGTTGGTTGGAATACTACCGCCCCTAGAAAACGGTCGTCAAGTCTTTTCTTACGGCCGGGCAAAGATTTGCTGACAACAGTGGGAGAAGGCCGTCCGGTTTCTGCGATCCGGGAGTTCATCCCATGAAACTCCTCAAGCACGTCGCCGCCGGTGGCTGATCCGTCACCGTCCTCGCGCGGGCCGCACGCCGTCCAACTTCGGGTCGTGGGCCACGCGCTCCAGTTCGTAGGTGAAGGCCCCGAGGAGCGTGCCCTGGTCGTGGCAGGCCGCGCACCGCTTGCCGGCGAAGATGGGGGCCAGCAGGCGCAGGTCCTTGCCGGTCCTCTCGGCGACCAGCGGTTCGCCGTTGCGGATGGCCGCCAGCGCCGCCTTCTCGAAGTCGTTCACGTCGCGGGTGGGGATGTCCTTCTCGGCCTTCGGCTTGTCCTCGCGCTTCTTGGGGTTCGAGTCCGTGAGGTAGATGACCGGCTCGTCCCGCTTCACCAAGCCGACGAGGTGGAACTTACGCAGTTGCCACGTCTCCTGGCCGTCGTCCGTCGGGAGGCGGCCGGCCCGCTCGATCAGCAAGTCCTGCACGGCGTAGTGCGAGGGCTTCTTCTCGGCCTTCGGGACGGGTTTGTCCGGGTCCGGTTGCCGCGGCTTGGCGTTCAGCTCGGCCAGCGATTTCGGGCCGGTGACGAGGTCGTCGAGGTTCATCACCAACCGCCGGATGCCGAAGCCGGGGCGATCCACGAAGATCTCGACGGCGTTGTGGTGCAGCCCGCGCAGGGCGACCTTCTCCTGGTCGGTCACCACCTCCGCGACAGGCTTGGCCGGTTCGGAGGCCGTCATCGCACACGCGGCCAGCAGGCCGCCGGCCACAGCGAGGCACAGCATTTTTCGCGTCAGGACGTTCATGGTCCGCACTCCGGAGGATCGGTGACGCTTGTCATAGTGCCGATCAACCGCTCCCGGCACAACCGCGTTGCGGGCGCTCGTTACCCCGCCGTTACCGGCATCACCGCCAGCCGATGACGCGCAGGGCGATGTGGTACGACGCCCCGGCCCGCCGTCGGTCGCACGCCCCCGGCGACGATTCGCCACGACTTCCGCTTCGCTTCTTGTGCCGCTCTGTTGCCGGGTGCAGGCTGCTGCGATCGCCCCTCCCGGTGACCGCCATGTCCCTCCGCACCCGCCGGCACTCCGCGTTGGAGTACGTCTCCCCAGGCCGATTTCGAGCGGACTCACCGTCAACTCCGTGTCCACTCTCCTTGGGGAAGATCATCCCAAGCCGCCTTTTCGGAGGCGATCGACTGTGTGCAGGGATAAAGCCGAATTTGCTTCGCTCCGAGTTGAACGTATCAAGCGTCGCGAGCGGTGCGGAAAAAGGGCTTCGTAGTGTGCGTCATGGCGGCAGGTTCCGGGCGGTGAGGCCGGACTTCTCCGCCACAGTGCGGAGAGGGAAGTGTGCAAAAACGCGAAAATGCTAGAAATCTTAGAGTGGGCAGTCCCGGGGTTGAACCGGGGACCTAGCGATTTTCAGTCGCTCGCTCTACCAACTGAGCTAACTGCCCTCATCAGCACTCTTGTTTATAAGCGGTTCGCTACGGGCGTCAACGGCGGACGCGGCGGGAAGCGCGAAAACGACCCCGCCGGTCGCCCGGCCGGTCAGTTGTGCGGGATCTCGACCTTGCACCAGCCGAGGTTCAGGAACGTCGAGTGGGTGGCGTCGTTCGAGAAGAACTGCGGGTTGAGCGAGTAGATCACGAACCGCCCGTCCTTCACGTCGTTCACCAGTTCCGCCGCGCGGAGCACGCCGAGGTGGTGGGACACGTTGACGATTTCCACGTTCAGCATCGTGGCCAGCTCGGTCACGTTCTTCGAGCCGGTGCGGAGGCAGTCGATGATGCGGATGCGGTTCGTCTCGGCCAGCGCCTGGAGGCGTTTGGCGCAGACTCGGGCGACATCTTCTGCGGTCATGGGATCAAACCCCGTCGGGTGATCGCGCGGCGGCGCGGAATTCGCCTGCGAACGTGGGAGGTGAACCGTTCGGCCAAGCGAGCCAAGCGACCGCGACACGGTGATTGGCGTGAACTGGAACGTTCAATTATTAGTCGCCGTCAAGACTCTGACAAGACGATTCGCGTCGGCATCCGGGCGTTTTCTCGGAGGCGGGATGACGAATGTTCCGCGTGTCGGAAAATGCCGCAACTGGTGTACCCTGAATTATTTGCGCCCACACCACGGGGCAGCACAAGGTGGGCCGTCGTCCGCGCAATTCGTTGCGGGACGTGACACCGATGTGACCGGCCGCGCGGGCAACGCGAACGTCCGTTCGACCGTCGCACTTCCGCACGAGGGGCACGGTTCCTTGGCGTCGACGGAGGCGCGGGCGACCAGCGCCTCGAACGGATGGCCGCAGTCCGAACACGAATACTGATACAGGGGCATGAGACAGCCTCTTACGCGCGGATGGGGCGAGACGGCGGTCACTTCTCGTTCTTGGGTTTGGCTTCGTACACCAGTTTCCCGTCGGCGAAGGCTTTCTCGGCCGCCGCCTTCTCCTTCTCCGGCAGGTCGTGCAGGAAGACGATGCCCGCCTCCTTGTTCTTCCAGCCCCACGTCTTGCCGAACACGACGTACTTGACCGGCAGGTCCGGGCCGGCGACGGTCGCCTCGGCTTTCGCCTTGCCGATGACGGCCGGGGCGATGCCGCCGGCGGACGCCACGTCCACCCGCACCCAGAGTTCCTGGCCGACCTCGCGGACGGCGGAAATGCTCGCCTTGTACGACGGGTTCGGGGTGCCGAAGGCGACGCTCAACTTGTGTTCCTTCTCGTCGTCGGCGACACCGGCGGACGCCGCAAACGCCACGCCGACACAGGCGACGATGGTTCTGAACATGGCAGGCACTCCGAGAAGGTGAGGCGTCGTGGCATGAACCTGCGCCCATTATACGACAGCCCCGACTTGCTGGCGAGGTCGGTAGCCAGCCAGGATTGTGCAGGGATTCAAACTGGGGTGTCTGGGCGATGTTCGCTTACGAGCCGCGACCGCCAGGGAGCGTCTTTTCCGTTGCGAATCCGACGCTCCTTGGCGGTCGCGGCTCGTGGGTTCACCGGATACCGGAATGGCCCTGCAGCCGCACCCGGCTGGGGAATCGGGCTGGCGAGATCGCCCGATCGGGGGTATCGCGTCCCCTTCCCCGCCCCCCGCGAGATGCCCGTCGGATGCCGCTCGGCCGCACAGTTTTGGTTCTGCTGCTGGCCGCCTCGCTCGGCCCGGCCGCGCCGCCGGTGGCCGTGCCGCCCGGCCTGCCGAAGTACGACCTGCGACTGACGCTCGACACGGACGCGCACCGGGTCGAGTTGAAGCAGCGGACGACGTGGACGAACACGACCGACCGGCCGACCAGCGAACTCGTCTTCAACTTCTACCCGCACTTCCGGGTCCAGTCCGAGGACCGCCTGCTGCTGGCGAAGACGCTGGAGCTGTTCCGCCTCAGCCCGTCCGACGCCATCGACGCGAACGGGCGGCACGGGAAGGTGAACGAGATCGCGCTCGTCCGCGAGGGCGAGCCGGCGAAGCCGCTCCGGTGGAGCTACCGCGAGGACAACTCGTCCGCGCTGGTGGTGGACCTGACCCAGGAAGTCGGGCCGGGGCAGACGGTGACGGTGGACCTGGACTGCACCGTCCGACTGCCGAACAAGCAAGGGCGGTGGGGGCACTGGCGGGGCGTCCACTTCCTGACGAACTCGCTGCCGACGCTCGGCTTCTACGACCAGTCCGGGTGGCACGCCATGCCGTTCGTGCCGTGGCACCAGCCGTTCTGGAACGAGGCCGGCGAGTACACGGCGCGGGTCGTCCAGGCGAAGGGGCAGAAGCTGGCCTGCTCGGCGGCGATCCGGAGCGAGCGAAGTGTCGAAGGCGGGCTGACGGAGGTCACCACCGAGCCGTTCGTCGGGCGGGATTTCGCCCTCCTGTGGAGCGCCGACTTCGAGGAGTTCACGTCGGCGGTCGCCATGCCCGGCGGCCAGACGGTGACGCTCCGCTGCCTCGCCTTCCCGCAGCACGCCTTCTACGCCAAGGAAATGCTGCGGATCGTCGGCGACGCGCTGCCGGTGTACGCCAAGTGGTTCGGGCCGTACCCCTACGACCACTTCACCATCGTCGAGTCCTACTTCGGGTGGAACGGGAACGAGTGCGCCGGCCTCGTCATGATCGACGAGCGGGTGTTCGACATGCCGAAGATCGGCGTCGGGTACGTCGAGTACCTGGTGTCGCACGAGACCTGCCACCAGTGGTGGTACAACCTGGTCGGCACCAACGGGTACGCCGAGACGTTCATGGACGAGGGGCCGGCGACGTACTTCGCGCACCGCCTG
This sequence comes from Fimbriiglobus sp., assembly GCA_043738505.1. Lineage (GTDB taxonomy): Bacteria > Planctomycetota > Planctomycetia > Gemmatales > Gemmataceae > JALHQU01. Next base: position 15,065 of record JAYUFU010000369.1, read on the forward strand.
CTGGACCAGCGGCGGGGCAAGAACAACCCCATGCTGGCGTGGCCGGAGGCGCTGTCGTTCGCGCCGAACATCCGCCGCGAGAACTACCGGTTCGCGTCGCTGGCCGGGGCGATCCGCCGCGACGAGGTGCCGCCGGCGGCCGGGCCGCTGCCGGAGTTCGGCAACATTCACGGCCTGTTCAGCGGGGCCTACGACCGCGGGTCGAAGGTGTACGGCATGATCGAGTCGCGGCTCGGCGAGGCCGCGTTCTTCGACTTCATCCGCGGGCTGGTGAAGACGTACTCGTTCAAGAGTTTGTCCGCCGTCGCGCTGAAGCGGGAGCTGGAAACGTACACCGGGAAGAACTGGGACGACCTGTTCGAGAAGTGGGTGTACTCGAACGGCCTGACCGACTGGGCCATCGAGCGGGTGGAGATCGACGGCGAGCGGGCGCGGCGGTTCGGGCCGCTGCTGCCGGGGCGACGGCGGCCGGACGGCGGCACGCACACGGTCGAGGTGATCCTGGCCCAGCGGCGGGAGTACGACGAGCCGACGACCCTCGGCCTCCGGTTCGCCGGCGAGGACGGGTTCTCGCTCCGTGTGCCGGTCGGCCCGACGACCGCGACGATCAAACTGGCCGACCACGACGTGACGGTCGAACCGCTCGGCGGCGGCCGCTGCCGGGTGAGGTTGACCGTGCCGGAGCGGCCGGTCGAGATCGTGGTCGATCCGGATCGGGTGCTGCTGGACGCCGACCCGGCGGACAACGTCTGGCCCCGCCGCCCGCGGTTCACCCTCACGCCGCTCTACAACCTGGCCACCGAGACGAGCCTGACGGCGGACTACGACCGGCTGAACGTGAACGCCGGGCTGTGGATTTACGGCCCGGCGTACCAAGACCCGTGGTTCACGCGGTCGTTCATGGCCGGGCCTCGGCTGGGGGCGTACCGGCCGGACGTGGTCCAGGGCGGCATCTACTCGGCGTTCCGGCTGGACTACCGCGACCTCGTCGTCGGGGCGGACGGGCTGTTCGACCACCTGCCGTTCCCGAAGGCGCAGGTCGGGTTCAGCATCGAGCGGCGGATCGCCGGCCCGTTCTACAACCTGAACGGCACGGCCGGCGACGGCGGGGCGACGCGGGCGACGGTGTTCGGCCGGTACGTCCTCCGCCAGTCGAGCAGCCTGTACCTGCACCCGATGCACTACGTCGAAGGCTATTCGGCGTACTCGGACAACTTCCTGCCGACGGCCCGCGACCGCGACCCGGCCGGCGTGCGTCCCGACCGGAGTTGGCTGAACGGCATCCACCACCGGCTGAACCTGTACACGCCGTACTGGGACCCGGAGACCGGCGCGTGGGTGGACCTGAACTACGCGATCGGCACCACCCGCCTCGACGGCAAGGACGTGCTGGCGAACCAGTTCCGGGCGGAGTTGGCCGCCGCGCGGAAGCTGCCGGACGGGTTCGGCTACCTGTCCACGGTCAAGGTCGCCGCGCGGGGCGTGATCCAGACCGGCTGGCCGGGTCGGGGCGAGTACTTCGCCCTCGGCGGCAGCACCCTGTTCCGCGGGTTCGACCTGGCCGAGCGGCAGGGCAGCTTCCTGTGGGTGGCGAACGGCGAGGCGCGGCTGCCGGTGTTCCGCGACCGGCGGTGGAACTTCCTCGACAACACCAGCGGCATCCGCAACGTGTCGGTGGCCGGGTTCTACGACGTGGGCGGGGTGTACGCGAACGGGCGGGCGGTGACGAACGTGGCCCACGCGGTCGGCGGCGGCCTGCGGGTGGACCTGGCCGTGTTCAGCTTCATCGAGCGGGCGACCGTGCGGTTCGACGTGGCCAAGACGGTGAACGCCGGCAGCCCGGTGCAATTCTGGTACGGCCTCCAGCACCCGTTTTGAGCGGGCAACGTCCGTCGGCGGTATACAGTAGTGGCGTTGTCCCCATCGGGTTTCGGGCCGGCCGTCGCATCGCCCGCGACACGGCGGTCCCGATTCGAGGGCTTTCCCACTATGGCCTCCTCCGTCCCGCCGTCGGCCGCCCTGTTGCCGCACGACCGCTCGTCCAGCCAGTCGGCCCGGCGCGACCCGTTCGCGGTCCTGGAATCGCTGCTCGTTTCCCTGTCCGATAGCCTCACGGCAAACGCTTCCATCCAGGCCACGGTGGAAGCGGCGGCCGAGGCGCTGGACGCCGACGCCGCCTTCTGGTTCTCCAAATCGACCGACCGGGTGACGGCGCTCGCCGGCCCGCGGCTGCCACCGCCGGAGTGGTGCGCCGCGTTCGCCCGCAAGCTGCTGCCGAACGTCCCCGCCGGCGAGGACACGCTGCGGTGGGCCAACCCGATCCCGACGCCGGACCAGCCGACGGCCGCGCTGGTCTGCCGCACGGCGAAGGCCACCGGCTGCCTGTTCGCCCTGACCTTCGACGCCGACCGGCGGTTCGACGACGGCGACGGGAAGCTCGCCCGGCTGACGCTCAAGGTGCTGGTCGCCCAGCGGGCGCAGGCCCAGGCCGGCACCAAACAACTGCTGCTCGGCCTGCTGCACAGCCTGACCACCATCATCGACGCGAAGGATCCGTACACCGCCGGGCACAGCGAGCGGGTGGGGCGGATCGCGGCGCTCGTCGGCAAGCCGTTCGGCCTGTCGCCGGCGCAGCTGGGGGACGTGTACCTCGCCGGCCTGCTGCACGACGTGGGGAACATCGGCATCCGCGACGAGATCCTCCAGAAGCCCGGCCGCCTGACGCGGGAGGAGTACGAGGAGATCCAACTCCACCCGACCATCGGCGAGCGGATCGTGGCCAGCATCAAGCCGTTCGACCGCCTCCGCGGAGGCGTCCGCCACCACCACGAGCGGTGGGACGGCACCGGCTACCCGGATCGCCTCGGCAAGGAGGAGATTCCGGTGCTGGCGCGAGTGCTGGCGGTGGCCGACGCCTGCGACGCCATGATGTCGCCACGCCGGTATCGGCCGGGCCGGTCGCCGCTGGAGATCGACGCCATCTTCACGAAGGAGTCCGGCCGCCAGTTCGACCCGCACGCCGTCCGCGCGTTCATGATCGTTCGGCACGAGATCTACCCGCCGATCTACCAGAAAGGCATCGGCGACTCGGCCTTCCACGCCATCGACAACATCGTCGAGAACATGACCGACGGGACGCTGGTGCCGCTGCCGCCGGCGAGGGGCAACCGGAAGTGACGGTTGCTTCGGGAGTGGTCGGGCGTAAGACAGCCAGCGGATTCGTCACACCGGTGGCCGCCGCATGTCCCTCGCCCTGCGCGACGCCCGCATTCCGGATTCGCCGGTCGCCCGCTGGGACGGGCGGTGGAAGCTGGCCGCGCTGACCTTGTTGGCCGTCGGCGTCTCGCTGCTATCGACCCCGTGGCCGACGGCGGCGGCCGTCGGTCTGGCGCTGCTCCTGGCCCTGTTCGCAAAACTGCCCCTGTCGGTTCTCGCCGGCCGGCTGCTCCTGCTGTTGATGGGACTCATCCCGGTTTGGCTCGTCCTCCCCTTCACCGCCGAGAATGGTGTTTTCACGGCGACAACGCTCTCGCTGCGGCTGCTCGCCATCGGCACGGTGGGCCTGGTGCTGCTCCGCTCCGCGCCGCTGCCGGTCACGTTGGCGGCGGCGCACCGGTTGTACGTCCCCGGCGTGCTGATCCAGATCGCGCAGTTGGCCTACCGCTACGCCTTCCTGTTCTTCGACGAGGCCCGCCGGTTGCGGATCGCCCTTCGCGTTCGGGGCTTCCGCGCCCGCACCTCGACCCACACCTACCGCACCACCGGGCACACCGTCGGCACGCTGCTAGTGCGCGGCGGCGACCGCGCCGAGCGGGTGGCGGACGCCATGCGGTGCCGCGGGTTCGACGGCCGCTTCCACTGCCTGCACCGCTTCCGCGCCAACGCCGCCGACGTGTCCGCGTTCCTACTCACCGTGGCCGCGACCGCCGCCCTCGTCTGCTGGGACGTGCTCGGATGAGTGAACCTCCGGCCGTTCGCGTTCACCGCCTGACGCACCGCTACGCCGACGGGCGGGCGGCGCTGGACGCCGTTTCGTTCGAGATCGCGGCGGGCGAACGGGTGGCGCTCGTCGGGCCGAACGGGGCCGGCAAGACCACGCTGTTCCTTCGCCTGTGCGGGGTGCTGGTCGGCAAACCGGGCGAGGTGGCCATTCACGACCTCGACCCGGCGAACGCCGAGCAGCGGAAGCAGCTCCCCCGCACCGTGGGGGTGGTGTTCCAAAACCCCGACGACCAGCTTTTCTCCTCGACGGTGCTGGAGGACGTGGCATTCGGGCCGCTGAACCTACACCTGCCGCCTGCCGAAGCGGAGGCGCGAGCGCGGGAAGCGCTGGCGGCGGTCGGGCTGAGCGGGTGCGAACAGAGGTCGCCGCACAAGCTGTCCGGCGGAGAGAAACGCCGCGCGGCACTGGCCGGGGTGCTGGCGATGCGGCCGCGCGTGCTGCTGCTGGACGAGCCCAGCATGTTCCTCGACCCGCGCGGCCGGCGGGAACTCATCCGCACCGTGTGCGACCTGCCCGGCACGCAACTCGTCGCCACGCACGATTTGGATTTGGTTCTCGACTGCTGCCCGCGCGTCATCGTCCTCGACGGCGGGCTGGTGGTGGCGGACGGGCGCACGGCGGACGTGCTGGCGAACGCGGAGTTGATGCGGACGCACGGGTTGGACGTGCCGTACCGGTTGCGCCCATAAGATACCTCCTCATCCAACACGACCCGCCGAACATCCCCGATGCCCGAAGTCCTCCTCGACACCGCCCCGCTGAACCCGACCCGCGCGCCGATTGGCGTGCGGGAGGTGCTGGCCCCGGACGCCCCGCCGCCCAAGCGGAAGCACAAGATCATCGCCGTGTTGCCCGCCTACAACGCCGAGAAGACACTCGCGGCGACCGTCGCGGATTTCCCCGCCGGCAGCGTGGACGAAATCCTGCTGGTGGACGACGGCAGCAAGGACCGCACGGTCGAGATCGCCCGCGGTATGGGCCTCACGGTGATCGTCCACCAGAAGAACACCGGCTACGGCGGCAACCAGAAGACGTGTTACAAATATGCGATGGAGAATGGATATGATATCGTCGTCATGATCCACCCGGATTATCAGTACGACTCGCGGGTGATCCCGCACGCCGTCAGCTTCATCGAACTGGGCATCTGCGACGTGGTGCTGGGCAACCGCATCCGCACCCGCGCCGAGGCGGTGGCGTGCGGGATGCCGTGGTGGAAGTACCTGTCCAACCGCGCGCTGACGCTGTTCGAGAACCTGTTCCTCGGCCAGAACCTCGGCGAATTCCACAGCGGGTTCCGCGTGTACCGCCGCAGCGTGCTGGACACGATCCCGTTCGAGACGAACTCCGACGACTTCGTGTTCGACACGCAGTTCCTCGTGCAGGCGGTCCACTTCGGCTTCCGCCTGGGCGACGTGCCGGTGCCGGTGCGATACTTCGACGAGGCCAGCAGCATCAACTTCCGCCGCAGCAGCAAGTACGGCATCGAGACGGTGAAGACCGTGGCGCAATACTGGCTGAACAAGATCGGCATCAAGAGCCGGTTGTTTCGGAAGAAGGCGAAGACCCTTAACGGTGTCCCATGATTCGCATCGTCCTCATCGCCTTCGTCGCCGGCCCCGCCCTCGCCGCAGACCCGGTTCGCCTCACCACGGATCGCGGCTTCAAACAACACCTCCAGTGGTCGCCGGACGGCAAGCGGTTCCTCGTCACTCGCATCCATCAAGGAAAAATGGCTGTCTGGACTCTCTCGGCCGACGGCAAAGAGTTCGCCCGGCTGCTGCCGGACCACAAGGAGCCGCACTTCGACGCGAGCTGGTCGGCCGACGGGAAAAAGGTGGCCTACGTCTACGACACGCTGCAAGGCACCGACGGCAAGCTCCGCATCAACGTGTGCGACGCCGACGGCGGCAACGACAAAGTCGTGATCCCGCACAAGGCGTTCGAGGAGTCGCCGCGCTGGAAGCCGGACGGCAAGCACCTGCTCTGGGTCAGCACCCGGCACGGCAACCCGGAGTTGTACACCGTGACCGCCGAAGGCAAGGACGAGAAACGGCTGACGAGCGAGATCGCCGCCGATTTGCACCCGGCGTGGTCGCCCGACGGCAAGCGGATCGCCTTCACCAGTGGGCGAACCGGCAAGCAGAAGGTGTTCGTCATGGACGCCGACGGGGCGAACGTGAAGCGCCTCACCGAGGGCGATCACCTCGACGCCTGGCCGGCGTGGAGTCCGGACGGCAAGCGGATCGCCTACGTTTCCAACAAGACCGGCAACTACGACGTGTGGCTGATGGACGCCGACGGCAAGAACGTCAAGAACCTGACGGGCCACGACGCCCAGGACACCTCGCCGACCTGGAGCGCGGACGGGAAGAAGCTGGCATTCCTCTCCACCCGCGACGGCGGCACCGACGTGTATGTGATGGAGGTGAAGTGACGGCCGTCACTTCGCCGCGCAGGACTCGCCGCCCGCCCGCCGGTTCCACGGCAACTTGGCGATCAGCATCCCCATCCCGCAGGTGTCGCTGATGCCGGCGAACACCAGCCCCGCACCGATGAAGGCTGGGATGCCGGCGAACCACTCGTCCACCGTCAGCGCGAGCATCGCGCCGACGAACCCGATGCCACCGGCGGCGATGCGGACCTGGCGTTCCAGCGACATCACCTTCCGGCCGCGCACCACCGGCAGCCCGGCCGCCTCGCACGCCAGCGTCCCGCCGTCGATGTTGACCACGTTCGTGAAGCCGGCGGCGGTCAAGGCTTCGCACGCCTTTCGACTGCGATTCCCGGTACGACAGACGACGTGAATCGGGCGGGCTGTATCGGGGTTCTCCGCTCGCAGGAGGTGCGGATCGAGGAAGGGCAGTGGCAGGTTCCGGGCACCCTCGATGTGCAACTCGGCGAACTCGGTGGGAGTCCGGACATCGATCAATTCGACCCCGCCGGCGGCGAGGCGTTGCGCGAACGCGGCGGGCGAGAGCAGAGTGCATTCGGCAGCGGTCATCGGTTCGGCTCCGGTTCCGTGTTCAGGCGATGCACCAGTGCCACCGCACCCTGGTGGTTTACGATCTCGCCGTCGAGTTGGGCGGTTCGCACGGCGTCCAGCAGCTTCTTGAACCGCGGGCCGGGCGACAGGCCGAGGGTTTGCAGGTCGTCGCCCGTGAGTAGCGGCTTCGGGTTCAGTTGCTCCGGCGTGCGGGTGCGGAGCAACTCCGCGCAGAACTCCACCGCCGTCAGGTCGTCGCCGGCCGCCACCGCCTCGGCCTCGTGCAGCGCGAGCAAATCGCCAATGCCGGGGTGAATCAGCACGGAGAACAGCCCGCTGTTCTTCATCGTCGGGGCGGCGCGGAGCGATTCGCGGTGCGCCACCAGCCAGACGACCCGTTCGAGTTCGTCGTTCGACAGCCGCAAGCGACGGCAGACGTTGCCTGCCCCCTTCGCGGACACCCCGCCCAACAGCACGGCGAACACCAGCGGGAAGGTGATATCGGGCGCGGGATGCAACGCCGCGACGACTCGAATGCGCCCCGGAATGTCGGTCACTTCCGGCAACACATGCGGGAATAACCCGAACTCGTTGAGCAGTTCCAGCCCGCGCACACGGTGGCGGTTGGTCAGGATTTTCCGCAGTTCTTCGGCGATGCGCTCGGCGCTGACGGCCTTGATGTCCCCGGCCATCGCGGTCGCGGCGGCCTGCGTGGCCGGGTCCACACGCAGTTCAAACCGTGCCGCCATGCGCACCGCACGGAGGATGCGGAGCTTGTCCTCGGTGAACCGTAGTACCGGGTCGCCAATCGCCCGCAGCACCTTCGCTTCGAGGTCGGCGCGGCCGTTGACGAAGTCCAGAACGCGGTTCGTCAGCGGGTCGAGGAACAGCCCGTTGAGAGTGAAGTCGCGCCGCGCGGCGTCTTCCTCCGGAGAACTGAAGGTCACGGCGTCCGGCCGTCGGCCGTCGGTGTAGGTGCCGTCGCTGCGGAAGGTGGCGACCTGCACTTTCAGCCACTCGCCGGCGGCGTCGCGCGGGCCGAGGACTTCGACGACGCCGAAGCTGGCCCCGAACGAGTGCGTGCGACGGAACAGTTTCTTCACGTCGTCCGGCGTCGCGGACGTGGCGATGTCGTGGTCGGCGGGGGTGATGCCGAGCAGCTCGTCGCGGACGCAGCCGCCAGCGAACAGGGCGACGAATCCGACGGCCTGGAGTTTGGTGACGACATCGATGGCGAATTCGCGCTCGGTCATGGGGGAATGATACGCGACTCGGAGAAACGAATCGAACGTCCAAAAAGAGGAACACGGATGACGCGGATGGAAGGCAGGATCAAAGCCGGGATCAGGCCAAGAAAGATTTCATTCCGATCCTCTTCATCCCGGCTTTGATCCGTGTCATCCGTGTTCCTCTTTTGGAATGTTGTCCACCCCTCACTTCTCGACGTACCCCTTGCCCTCCTTCTCGGCGATGAGCTTGTCGGCTTCTTGCCGGGCTTTTTCCGGCGTGGCGAACGTCTTCGTCTTCTGCGACCCGGCCGCGCCGATCTTGCCCCAGTGCGTCGTCATGTCGTTCCCCGACACCCACACGGCCCAGAACTTCGCCGCGCCGTCCTCCGTGCATTCGAAGGTCCGCTTGCCGCCGGGCGACGCGGGCGCGATCGGAACCGCCACGGCGGCCGGTGCCGAAAGGGGTGGAGGTGGGGCGACGACCGCGACCGGCTTGGCCGTGTCCGTCCGCTCGCGGACGAAGCTGGGGAAGCGCGGCACGCCGCCGTCGGTCAGTTCCTGGTAGCGGTAGGTGATGGTCGCGCCGACGGCCGGCGGGGCCTCCCGCTGCTTGTCGGTGAAGCCGGTGCCGACGGCGAACTGGGTGCCGTCCGGCATCCGCACGTTCACCGCCCCCAACCGCCCCTTGTGCTTGCCCTTGCCCGGTTCGTGACTCACCACCACCGCCTCGGCGTCGTGGAACGTCTTCACCTTCAGCAGCGTGGAACTGCGGCCGAGGACGTACTTCGACCCCGGCTCGCGGAGCATCAGCCCTTCCCCGCCGAGCGCCTCGACGCGCTTCAATTCCGCGAGCAGGCTGTCGGCCCCCTCGCATTCGGTGTGCTGGTGAACCTGCGCGTGCCGGTTGCCCCACTTGGGCATCACCGAGCCGAGCCACTCCAGGCGCGACTCGAACCCGCCCCGCGCGTCCGGGGCGTCGAAGACGAGGTACTTCACCTCGTTCCAGATGTCGGGCTTGTCCTGCCGACGGACGACGCTGACGGTTCGCTGGAACGCCTTGCGGTCGATCCAAAGTTCGCCGTCGAGGGGCATCAGGGGCAAGCCGAGCGTGAACCAGTCCGGCGCGTAGAAGATGTTCCCCTGGCGGGAGAGGAACTGCTTGCCGTCCCAGTACGCCCGCACGCCGTCGAGCTTCTCGCTCATCCACCAGCCGGTCACATCCTGTTCGGTGTCCCAACTCTCGGCGAGCAGCAGCGGCGGGCCAGCTCCCTCTTCGGACCCTTCCGGCCGCTGGGGTTTCGGCGGCAGCGCGGTGCCGATGCGGGCCTCCTCCTCGGCCTCGCCCCGGTACTTCCGCAGGTGCTTGCACGTCCGCCGCTCGATGGGCATGGACTGGTTCCGCCACGCCGGGCAGTTGCACGAGTAGACGCCGCCGACGTTCTTCAGGAGGTACGGCTTGGCGGCGGACCCCTTCATCTCGACCGTCTCGCCGTCGGGGATGTCGGGCATGGCACCGTCCGGAAGAAGGTGGGCCACAGAGGCCCGGAGACACAGAGCAGACAAAAACGAGGGAGGAAATGCAAGGTTCGTTGTCCGGATTTCTTCGCGGCGGGTGCGCGGCGCGGCGGCGTCACTCGGCGAACGGGCCGAGCTTGCGGAACTTTGCGTAGCGGGCGTCGAGCAGTTGCGGGATGGGCACGTCCGACAGCTCCCGCAGGGAGCGGACCAGGTACGACCGCAGGGCGTTGCTCATCTCCTTCGGGTTGCGGTGCGCGCCGCCGAGCGGTTCGGGGATCACGTCGTCCACGACGCCGTACTCCTTCAGGTACTTGGACGTGAGGCGGAGGGCGTCGGCCGCGCGGGGCTTGGTCTCGTCGTTCGCCGTCTTCCACAGGATCCCCGCGCACCCTTCCGGACTGATGACCGAGTAGTAGGCGTGCTGGAGCATGGCCACGCGGTCGCCGATGCCGATGCCGAGTGCCCCCCCGGACCCCCCTTCCCCGATCACCACGCACACCACCGGCGTCGGCAGCGTCGTCATCTCCAGGATGCTGGTGGCAATCAGTTGGGATTGCCCCCGCTCCTCCGCCCCGATGCCGGGGTACGCGCCGGGCGTGTCGATCAGGCAGACCACCGGCAGCCGGTACTTGGCGGCCAGCTTCATCTTGGACAGCGCCTTGCGGTAGCCCTCCGGGTGGGCGCAGCCGTAGAAGCACTGCTGCCGCTCGGCCAGCGTCCGCCCCTTCTGGTGCCCGACCAGCATCACCTTGATGCCGTCGAGGCGGGCGAACCCGGTGCGGAGGGCGCGGTCGTCGCCGAACGCGCGGTCGCCGTGCAGTTCGACGAACTCCTCGAACGCCGAGTCGATGTAGTCGAGCGTCTGCGGGCGGTTCGGGTGGCGGGACACCAGCACCGTCTCCCACGGCGACAGGGCGGCGTACCGCGCCCGCTTCAGGCCGGCCAGCTCCTTGCGGACCCGCTTCACGTCGTCGGCGTCCCCGGCCTCCGCCTCCATCCGCGCGAGGGCGGTTTCCAGGGCGTGGATGTCGGTCTCGAACGGCAGCGGGGCGGGGATCATAGGTCGGGGGTGGGTGGTGTTGGCGAACCCGGCCCGCACGAGCCGTGGGTGGCGGAGACCCGCGGCCCGTGCGGGCCGGGTTCGCCCGGAACGGCGACCGGTTACATCATCATGCCGCCGCCGTCGTCCTCGTCGGTGTCGGCGATGGACTTGAAGAAGCGGATCCGCCGCGCCTCCATCAGCACCTCGTGGAACGACTTCGGCCGCTCCTCCTTCTTCTTCGCCAGCATCTTCAGCAGCAGCGCCGAATACTCGTCGGTGGCGTCCGGCAGGTACGCGGTGAGCGGGGTCGCCTTCTCCACCAGGTGCTTGCGGAGCAAATCCTGGATGCTGTTGCCGCGGAACGGCGGGCGGCCGCAGGCCACCTCGTACATGGAGCAGGCGAAGGCGTAGATGTCCGACCGGGCGTCCAGGGCCAGACCGCGAATCTGCTCCGGCGACATGTAGCTGGCCGTCCCCTCCGGCGTGCCCCGCTTGCGGAACAGGCGGGCCAGGAACGAGTTCTTGATCCGCTTGCTGATGGCGAAGTCGATGATCTTCGTCTGCCCCGTCGCGTTCACCAGGATGTTGTCCGGCTTCACGTCCAGGTGCAGGTAGCCGCAGGCGTTCATGTACGCCAGGCCGGTGGCCGCCTGCTTGAAGATCTTCTTCGCCTTCTGCTTCAGGAACTCCTTGTCCTTCGGGTCCCTCGACTGGAGCCGCTTGCGGATGCTGCCGGACGCGAAGAACTCCATGACGAAGTGCGGCGTCTCCGGGCTGCGGTTCACCTTCACGATGTTGATGACGTTCTCGTGCCGCAGCTTGGTGCCGATCTCGGCCTCGTTGAACAGCAGCCGCCGGTGCGACGCGCTGCCGGCCACCTCCGGCAGCAGCACCTTCATGGCGAAGTGCCGGCCGCTGTTCGGCTCGGACACCTCGAACACTTGCGACGAGTTGCCGGTCTGGAGGAGGGAGCGGACCTTGTACCCGCCGATCACCTGCCCGATGCTGATCATGAATGCCTCGTTCTTGTAGGTCGTGGTCGAGTCGGCCGGAGGCCGGCGAGGCCCGACACGGCTAACTGTCGGGCCTCGAAGACTCGACCCGACCTACACGTTGGTTCACCAGTACTTCTCGAAGTGGACGGTGCCGTCCACCTTCAGGGCCGGGTTGTCCGCGGTGAAGCCGAGCTTCGCCAGCTCCTCGATCGCGCCGACCGGCGCGGGGAACTCCCAGGTGCCGGTCTCCTTGTTCTTCGCCGGGATGCCGATCATCTTCGGGTTGCCGCACAGGAACACGTGCGTGTTCGCCGGGTCGAGTCTCGTGCCCAAGTGCTGTTCCAACTCGCCGCTGGCGATCAAGTCCTGGATGTACACCTTCCCCGCGCCGACGTTCTCGCGGGTGGTCAGCGGCAGGTACTTGTACTGCGGGAACCGGGCCGACAGCCGCGCGTGGACCGGCGTGTACCCCAGGTCGCGGGCGTAGCGGACGCAGCAGGCGTTCAGGATGCGGCCGGTGTGCCCCGCGCGGAGCAGGTCGCCGAGCATCGAGTTGTGCGGAGCCTCGCCGGTGCCGGTGCCGAGGAACACCACGTTGTCGCCCGACTTCACCGGGGCCAGCGTGAAGTGCCCGGTGATCTTCTCGCCGACGTTGATCCGGTCGCCGACGGCCAGTTTGAACAGCCGGGGCGTGAGCGCCGGCACGCGGCCGTCCGGGTTCTCCCGCACCAGGACGACGTAGAATTCGAGCCAGTCGTCGGCCGCCGGGTCGCGGAGCGTGTCGCCGCCGGCGTACACCGAACTACTAATCGAGTACGACCGCCGCACCAGCTTCAGCAGGTCGTCCGGCTTCAACTGTTCTTCCTGACAGCCGGCCTCGCGCGGCTCGAAGTTCGCCAAGCCCAGCGTCGTGTACTGACCCGCGAGGTATGTCGGGCGGGGGAAGTCGGGCGTCACCCGCAGAATCAGGAGGTCCGAATGCAGCCGATCCAGATGCGTGACGGTGCCGTTGTACCGCTTCTGGCGGAACTCCGCGATCTGTTCGGGCGAAACGCTCATCCGCCAATCTCCCACACGGCCGCGCGGGTGCGCGTGGCGGTGATCTTACAGGGTGCGGGGGCAGTCGCACACGCGCCCTCACGCCGCCCGGTTGAGACGGGCTTTACCGGGGCGGTATACTGTGCCGCCCGCCACTCGCCGCTCCCGACTCGCAGACAGGAGGAGACGAATGTGGACGCGCCAGCAACTGCAAGAGCTGATCGGCAGCCGGATGACCGGGGTCAAGTTCATCGTCGTGGCCAACCGCGAGCCGTTCATTCACCAGTACGCGGATGACAGGATCGCCGTGGTCCGGCCGGCCAGCGGCATGGCCACCGCCATCGACCCGATCATGGACGCCAGCGGCGGCACCTGGATCGCCCACGGCAGCGGCGACGCCGACCGGGAGGTCGTGGACGAACACGACCGCGTCGCCGTGCCGCCGGACAACCCGACGTACACCCTGCGGCGGGTCTGGCTAACGAAGGAGCAGGAGAAGGGGTTCTACTACGGGCTGTCGAACGAGGGCCTGTGGCCGCTCTGCCACGTCACCTTCACCCCGCCGGTGTTCCGCCCGAAGGACTGGGAGACGTACCGCGAGGTGAACCAACTGTACGCCGACGCGGTGCTGCAAGAGGCCGGCGACCAGCCGACGTTCGTGTTCATCCAGGACTACCACTTCTGCCTGCTGCCGCGGCTGCTGAAGAAGGCCAACCCGAAGCTGATCGTCGCCCAGTTCTGGCACATCCCGTGGCCGAACAAGGAAGTGTTCCGGGTGTTCCCGTGGGGCGAGGAGCTGCTCGACGGGCTGCTCGGCAACGACCTGCTCGGCTTCCACGTCGGGTACCACTGCCAGAACTTCCTGGAGTCGGTGGACCGGATGATCGAGGCGCGGGTGGACACCGACCGGTCGGTCGTCACCCGCGGCGGGCAGGCCACGTCCGTCCGCGAGTTCCCGATCAGCATCGACTACGCCGAGCAGGCGGCGGCGGCCGACACGCCGGAGGTGGAGGCGGCCGTGGGGCGGTGGCGGCGGCGGCTCGGCCGCGGCTGCGACCTGATCGGCGTCGGCATCGAGCGGCTGGACTACAGCAAGGGCATCCCGCAGCGGCTGCGGGCGGTGGACTACCTGCTGGAACAGCACCCGGAGTTGCGGCGGCGGTTCGTGTTCCTGCAACTGGCCGCCCCGTCCCGGTCGCACATCCCGGAGTACCAGAAGGTGGAGGACGAGGTGGAGAACCTGGTGCAGGCGATCAACTACCGTTGGCGGGAGCGGGGCTGGCAGCCGGTGGCGTTCGTGAAGGAGCATCACGGGCCGACCGACATGATGGCCGTCCACCGGCTGGCCCGGTTCTGCGCCGTCACCAGCCTGCACGACGGCATGAACCTGGTCGCCAAGGAGTTCGTCGCCTCCCGCACCGACGACGACGGGGTGCTCATCCTCAGTCGGTTCACCGGCAGCGCGCGGGAGCTGACCGACGCCCTCCAGGTGAACCCGTTCGCCGTCCACGAGGTGGCCGACGCCATGTACCAGGCCCTCACCATGCCCGCCGAGGAGCGGCAGCGGCGGATGCGGCGGATGCGGGAGCACGTGGCCCGCTACAACGTCTACCGGTGGGGCGGGAAGGTGCTGTCCGAGCTGCTCAAATTCGACTTCGCGGAGTGACCGACCGATGCGCCTGTCCGAACACCTGGAGGAGGTCCGCGACCGTGTCCGCCGCGCGGGGAAAGTCTGGGTCGGGTGCGACTTCGACGGCACCCTGTCCCACCTCGTGGACGACCCGTGGGCGGCCGCCGTCGATCCGCTCGCGGCGGCGGCCCTCGCCCGCCTCGCCGCCTCTCCGGCGGCGAGCGTGGCCGTCATCAGCGGGCGGGCGCTGAGCGACCTGCGGCCGCGCGTCGGCCTGCCGGGGATCGCCCTGGCCGGCAACCACGGCGCGGAGATCGACGCGCCGGGGTTGCAACTCGTCGATCCGACGGCGACAGCCGCCGTGCCCGCCATCAACGCCGCGCACCGCCGGCTGGCGGACTCGACGCTGACGACGATGCAGGGCGTGACGATCGACCACAAGACGTACAGTCTGGCGGTGGACTACCGCGCGGTCCCGCCCTCGGGCCGGTCGGACATCCGATCCGCGGTCGAAGCGGCGGCCGCCGGGTTCCCCGAACTCCACTTCCACCACGGCCTGAACGGCAGCGAGATCCGGGCGACGGCCGGGTGGAACAAAGGCTCGGCGGCGACGCGACTGCTGCTCCACCAGGCCGGGCCGAACGCGGTCCCGTTCTTCCTCGGCGACGACCGCACCGACGAGGACGCCTTCGCCGCCCTGCCCGACGGGGTGACGGTCTGCGTCGGCGAACACGCCACCGTCGCCCGGTATCGGGTCATCAGCCCCAGCGCCGTGGCCACGTTCCTCGGCTGGCTGGCCACCGAGTGCGAGCGGCTGTGATCCGTTGCGGGAAACGGGTTCGGGGAAACATGTACGGGCCGCAAGCCGTATCCTGATGGACGGCGGTCGTTCCGAACCGCTCCGGAGACCCGCGATGCCGCCCAGCCCGTCCCGCGTCCGCCCGGACCAGCCGCTGCTGCCGTCGGTGCTGGACCGGCTCATCGACCTCGACCCGGCCGTCTCGACCGAACCCGCGCAAAGCCGGACGCAGATGATCCGCGAGCTGCGGGCGGCCGTCCGCCGGGATTTGGAACTGCTGCTGAACACCCGGCAGCGGTTCGCGGACGTGCCGGCGGAGTTCGCCGAGGTGGCGAAGTCGATCCTGACATACGGCCTCGCGGATTTCAGCGGGTCCGGCCCGTCGGGGGCGAAAGAACGGCAGGAGTTGTGCCGTAAGATCGAAGGCGTGATCCGCCGCAACGAGCCGCGGCTGCTGGCGGTGAAGGTCGATCTGGTGACCGACGGCGACCCGACGGATCGCACCCTGCGGTTCCGCATCGACGCGCTGATGCGGGCCGACCCGGCCCCGGAGCCGGTGGTGTTCGACACGGTGATGGAGCCGACCACGACCACGTTCACCGTCGGCGGGGAGGCCGCATGACCGACGACCTGCTGGGCTACTACAACCGGGAACTGTCGCACCTCCGCGCGCAAGCCGTGGGGTTCGCCGACGCGCACCCGAAGGTGGCCGGCCGCCTTCGCCTCGGCGCGGACGGCAGTGAAGACCCGCACGTCGAGCGACTGCTCCAGGGATTCGCCTACCTGACCGCCGGCTTGCGGCAGAAGCTGGACGACGGGTACGCCGGCATGGCCGAGACGCTGCTCGGCGTCCTCTACCCGCACTACCTGAACCCGATCCCGTCCGCCGCCATCGTGCAGTTCGACCTCGACCCCGGCCAGAACGAACTGGCCGGCGGGCTGGTCGTGCCGCGCGGCGAGGGGGTGGAGACCGAGCCGATCCAGGGCGAGCCGTGCCGGTTCCGCACCGTCTACCCGGCGACTCTGCTGCCCCTCGACGTATCCCTGGTCGAACTCCGCGCGGCCCCGTTCACGGCCCCGCCGGTCGCCGGCGTCACCTCGGCGGCGGCCGCCCTCCGCATCCGCCTCAGCACCCGGTCGGGCACCCTGCCCTTCTCCGCCCTCGGCGTTTCCACCCTGCGGTTCTACCTGCACGGCCAGTCGCAGGTGGTCAACCGGCTGTACGAGCTGCTGTTCCGCTCCGCCCGCCGCGTCGCCTTCGCCACGTCCCCCGACGACCGCGCGGCCGTGGCCGCCGACCCGACGGTCCTCCGCCCCGTCGGGTTCGACGAGAACGAGGGGTTGCTGCCGTACCCGCAGCGGTCCCTGCCGGGCTACCGCCTGCTCACGGAATTCTTCGCCTTCCCGCGAAAGTTCCACTTCGTCGATGTGCTCGTCCCGCCCGCCGCGCTCGCCCGCGCCGGGCGGCACCTGGAGCTGTTCGTCTACCTCGACCGCGCCGCGGCCGACCTGGAACCGCAAGTGACGGCCGACACGTTCCGCCTCGGCTGCACGCCGGTGGTGAACCTGTACTCGCGCCGCGCGGAGCCGATCCGGCTGACGCACACCGAGCCGGAATACCGCGTCGTCCCGGACGTCCGCCGGCCGCTCGCCCACGAGGTCTATTCGGTGGATCGGGTGTCCGCCACCGGCCCGACCGGTGAGGTCGCCGAGTGGCTGCCGCTGTACGCACGGCGGCACGGGAGCCAAGCGGACAACGTGTCGTGGCACGCCCGGCGGATGCCCGCGCCCGGCGGTTCGACGGCCGAAGCGGTGACGGATCGCGGGACGGACGTGACGGTGGCCGTGGTGGACCGCACCAACCGCCCCGCCCCACCGATCGGCTGGACGGTCCACGTCGAAACCACCTGCCTGAACCGCGACCTGCCGGCCCGCCTGCCGTTCGGCGGCGGCCAGCCGCGGCTCCAGTTCGCCGAGGGCGGCGCGGCCGTGTCCGCCATCCGCTGCCTGACGCCGCCGACGCTGACTCTGCGGCCGAAGCTCGGCCCGGAGACGCTGTGGCGACTGGTGTCGCACCTGACGCTCAACCACCTGAGTTTGGCGGGCGGGGCGGACGCGGCCGGGGCGCTGCGGGAGTACCTGACCCTGTACGACTTCGCCGACCGACCGGACACGCGGGCCGCCATCGACGCGGTGGTCCGCCTCGACGCCGCCCGCATCACCGGGCGGCTGAACGGCGGCATCGGCCGGGGGGTGGAGGTGACGGTGACGCTCGACGAGGAGCGGTTCGCCGGCCGCGACCTGTTCCTGTTCGGGGCCGTGCTGGACCGCTTCTTCCCCCTCCAGGCGTCGCTGAACACGTTCACCCGCACCGTGGCGAAGGTGGCCGCCCAAGACCGGGAGTATCACCGATGGCCGACCCGCGCCGGGAACCGCGAGGTTCTGTGACGGACGCCCTGACGGCCGCGCCGCAGCGGTTCGACTTCCACCAGGCGGTGCGGCTGCTCGAGCGGGCGGCCGGCCGGCGGGTCGGCACGGACACCCTGCCATCCGCCGAAC
>JAYUFU010000370.1:0-32702 GCA_043738505.1 Fimbriiglobus sp.
CAACGGACGCCAGCGATGGCCGCCGGCCTGACCGACCACGTGTGGTCCATGCGAGAATGGATCACCTTCCCGGCCGTACAGCGCCAATAGGACACCACCAAAACGACGTGGTTCGTCAATTCGGTGAAAAAGCTCCCCCGGTAGGATTCGAACCT
Source organism: Fimbriiglobus sp. (assembly GCA_043738505.1). Classification (GTDB taxonomy): domain Bacteria; phylum Planctomycetota; class Planctomycetia; order Gemmatales; family Gemmataceae; genus JALHQU01. The sequence goes on from JAYUFU010000370.1 coordinate 156, forward strand.
ACGACCCGCCGGTTAACAGCTCTCTGATCGCAGTCGAAACCCCAGCGATTCCAGGCGATTTCGCCGTGTCTGACGGCGGCATGTACACGGGCATTCCCAAGAATCCTGGTGGCCTCGCTAGCGTGATCGAAAGCTGGGCCTCCTTGCCCCCGCACATCCGCGCCGCCGTGCTTGCTCTCGTATCCTCCGCGTCGCCGACCGCCCCGCGGTAAAAGCGGTATAAGCGGTGAAAGGGGGCATCTGTCGATGCCCCCGAACTTCGCGTGTAACCAGCGATTGTCCGCCGCGCAGCTCATGGTCCTTCTCTCGCGCCAGCCCGAGGGGCGATAGCGGCTAGGCTTCAACTTCCGACACGGACACCGAATCGACTGCGGGTGGCATTAGACGACCCACTCTCCGGGGGTTGCGGGGCGAAACGAAACCTCACCTCGGGTTCGCCGACACTTGGTTTTTTGCGTGATACGGCAAGAGTGTCCGATAGGATCGCCGGATTTCTGCCTTTTTCTCAAGGATCGCTGACCTGCTCTCAATCATTCCAGATCGACTCCACTCGTCGTCGATCAGAATTGTGATTGGCCATGCACGTTCCAATCCTCAACCACATCACCGACGTGCCACGTCGTTCGCCCCGAGTCGTTGCGTATCCTTCTGCGGCCTTTCCGGGCCACCGACTCGATTCGCATCGCCCGGCGTCACGTCCAATCGTGAACCTGGCATTCCGACCCAGCTGGCGGGAACCGTCGAACGGGTCGGTTGAATTTGACTGGCCATTCGCCAGAACCGCGAGCACGCACCAGGAGACCGCAGTGGCTGACAGGATCGACATCCCGTGGTTGGTGGCCAACGGGTTCGCCTTGGAGCGACAGAACCATGACGGGACGCGATGGGTCCTTGAGTCCGACAACGCCCGCCTTGTTGCCGTCCCGGTAACCGGCGACACGTTCATCATCGGCATCGAAACGGCGGACCAACTCTGCGCCCTCTCGTTCGTCCTCCGGGAGACCGCGGCCGGCCACGGCGAGTCACCAATCCAAGCCTTGACCCGACTCAACGTCTTGGCGAACCAGCACACCGTCATGGCGCAACAACACGCCGCCATGAACGCGCTGCGCGAGGAACTCCAGCTCCAAGGCGGTAAACTCGATGAAGTCGGTCGCCAACTCTCGGAGGGCGAGGCGCGGGTCGAAGCGCGAATGCGCACTCTCTCGGCGATCGAGGCTAGGGTCCAGGAGAAGTTGGGACAGGTCATCGAGGTGGCGGAGGAGCTGAAACGAAGCAACCCTCCGTCGGTGCGGCCCGGAAAGGTGTAGGCCGAAGGACTGCGAAGAGACGGTCGGGGGATCGGTCCGCCATTTTCGGAATCACCTCCCCTTTGTTCCTGGGAACGGTACGCCAGCTCGGGGTCGAAGACGAATTCCACTCGTCGAAGGCCGTCGGGTTTTCCCATACCCGCATGTGTAGGTATCGCGAGCCCGCTTGCGGTGAGGCGGGCTCGCGATTTGCGAACGTGCTGTTCCCTAGTTCCTACGTCCAAGGCAACACGAGGTGGCGCATGCCGCACCGGCAACTGACCCAGAAGTTGGTGACGTGGTTCTTGAACGACAACCCGGACCTGGCCGGGGAGGCGGCGAACTTCCACTCCGACGGCAAACACCTGTTCGTGCCGGAGCACCTCGGCGAACGGTTCCAACGGTGGCTGAACCGCGTCATCGGCGAGCACGCCCCCGACGACGACGCGGCCGACGACGACACGCACACGGCGCAGTTCAACGAGTTCCTGGCCGAACACCCGCAGCACATCGCCGGCACGCGCACGATGGTGGTGAACGGCGAGGAGCAAGTCATGGCGGACCCGGAGGCCCTGCGGGCGTTCTTCAACTGGGCGAAAAACCGTGGCCTGTGCCTGGATCACGACAAAGCCGACTCGGTGCTCGCCGAACTGGACCGCCTGGCGGCGAGGCGACCAAACTCGTCCTTCTCCTGACCGTTCGACGTCGGCGTCCTCCGCGGCGGGCAACGGCGAGCTTGCGACGGGTCGGGTCTCACAAGTCGACCCCAGAATCCCCGACATTAAACGACCGTCAGAACGGCAAAAGAGAGCCCGCCAGGAATTCCCCCGCGTGTGGTGGGCTGCGCTGATTCGACCGACCTGACGACCTGGAGGCGGCTCGAGAGGACACCCTCGGCTCCTTGTCGAAACCGTCGTCCGCCGGGCGTTTGATCGGACCAGCGTGGCCCACATGGTAACGCACACGGACCAGCGTGGCCCACATGGTAACGCACGCGGAACCTGGGAGGTCGTCATGGTAACGCACGCGGGACCTGGGAGGTCGTCATGGTAACGCGTGCCAATGTCCACCCGGCGAAATCGCGCCCGGCCATCCCTGGCACCGGCGGCCGAGTGTGACCGAACTCACGTCCTTGAGGAGCGAACATGTCGGACACGCGGTTGGTGATGGTCCCCTTCTACGGGGAGCACATCGCGGCCTACCAGGCCGCCGACGGGACGGTGTCGGCGCACCTGAAGTGGCTGTGCGGCCGTCTGGGGGTGGCGTACCCGCCGCAGTTCCGCAAGGTGACCGGCGGCGAGTACCGGTGGCACCACCGCGTGCTGACACTCGCCGGCGACGACCGGCGGCGGCGGTGCGTCCTGCTCGACGTGGCGTGCCTGCCGACCTGGCTGCTGTCCATCCACGTCCGCAAGGTGTCCCCGAGGTCGGGCGGAAGCTGATCCGCTTTCAACTGGAGGCGAAGCAGGCGCTGGCCGACTACTTCTTCGGCCGGCGGCCGGCCGCGATGCCGCCCGCTCCCCCGCACGTAGAGGTGCCCGCGCCGCCGTTCACCCGCGAGCCCCTCTACGCCGGCGGGATTCCCGATGGACGCGCGTGAGTGGTCGATTCAGTCGCCAGCGATGGCGGCGGACGAACGCCGACCTGCCAGTCGCCGAGCGTCGGCGTGTGCGGGCCACCCGGCGACGAGAATTGCCGGCCCCGTGGTTTCATCCTGGTGGCAACGATTCGTTGCGCGCGGTGGGGCACCGGCCTCTCGCCGACCGCGTTGTGGCCGGCAACGGGGTGCCGGTTCGGGGTCGCGAGAATTGGAATACTCGAGGTCGATGCCGCTCGCGATCCGCGGTCGGACGAGCGGAGCGGAGGACGGACCGAGTTCCGGCACGAACTACGCGGAAGGCCCACCTCTCGACCGGCGTTCACGGTAGTGCAGGCGGCGAATGGCCCACCCGCCAGCATTCGTGAGACCCTCGAACAGGCGACCGGTCCCTGATTTCCCGGATCGCGATTCGCTAAACAGACGACAGCCGGCGAGGATCGTCCGCCGCCGGCCGTTCGCGCCACGTTCCGCATCGGGTGGGAAGGAATGTCACGACTCCGGGAGTGGCTGACCCGTGTCCTGGCGCACGGAGAATCCGTACAGGCGGTGCCGCCGACGCCGGGGCGAACGGATCGCGCGGCGTGCCGGCCGGAACTGCGGGCCGCGTTCGACCGCCACGCCTTGCGGGTGGCCGGGCCGCCGCTCCCGTTCGCGGAGGACACCGCCTGGCAGGCCGCCGTCTTCCTGGCCGCCGCGTGCTGGCGGCTGGTCGGCGACGACGACCCGCCGCCACCGCTCCCGCCGTTCCCCCGCGAACCCGCGACCGCCGCCGACCATCTTTCCGCCGACGTGACGCTGCGGTTGCTGCCCGCCGTCCGCCGCCGCGCGCGGGCGAAGGGCGACGGCGAACTCGGCGACGAGGTGGCGGCCGCGCTCCGCCGCTGGCCGTGGTGCTGATGGATCTGGACGCGGAGCCGCTGGGGCCGCTGGACTTCGCCGGTCATCCGGGCCTTCAGTTGCTGTACGCCGAGCGGCTGGCGGCCGCGCCCCGCGCCGCGTGGGTGCCGCCCGCCGGCCCCGCCCGCGAGTGGGCCGAGCGGGCGTTCCACGAGCGCGGCCGGCCGCTCCCCGCTCCCCGCCCCACCGATCCCGACCCCGACCCCGACGGAGGAACCCCGTGACTGACGACCTGGCCGGGCGCTTGCGGGCCGCCGTCACCGACCCGCTGAAGGGGCGGTTCGTCGGGCGGGACGAGGTGGTGGACCTGGTGGCGGTGGCGGCCGTCGCCGGCGAACACCTGTTCCTGTACGGCCCGCCGGGGACGGCGAAGTCGCTGCTCGTCCGCGCGTTCGCCGCCGGCGTGCGGTGCCGCTACTTCGAGTACCTGCTCACCCGCTTCTCCGAGCCGAACGAGGTGTTCGGCCCGGTGGACCTGGTGCGGCTCCGCGACGGGGTGGTCGCCACCGTCACCGCCGGCATGCTGCCCGAGGCCGAGTTCGCCTTCCTCGACGAGCTGTTCAACGCCAACAGCGCCATCCTGAACAACCTGCTGACGGTGCTGAACGAGCGGGTGTACCGCCGGGGCGCGGAGACGCACCGGCTGCCGCTCGTCACCGCGTTCGCCGCGTCCAACCACCTGCCGGAGGACGACGCGCTGCAAGCGCTGTTCGACCGCTTCCTGCTGCGGTGCCCCGTGGACTCCCTGCCGCGCGACCGGCTGCCGGCCCTGCTGACGGCGGGGTGGGCCATCGAGCGCGACGGCGGCGACACGGAGCTGCGACCCGACGCGCCGACCGCCGCCGATCTCCGCGCCCTGAACCGACGGGTGAAGGACGTGACCCTGACCGCCGTGCTGGACCGGTACGCCACGGCCGTCGGCAAGGTCCGCGACCTGGGCATCGCCCTGTCCGACCGCCGCGCGGTGAAGGTGCTGAAGCTGGTGGCGGCGTCGGCGGTGCTGTGCGGCCGCGACCGCGCCGCCGTCGGCGACCTGTGGGTGCTGCGGTACGTGTGGGACCGCGTCGAGCAGATCGGGCCACTCGCGTCGCTGGTGAGCGGGCTGTTGACGGACGCGCCGGACGACGACCGCCCACACCCCCGCAGCGTTCCCGCGGAGCGGGTGGACCCGGAAGCGCTGGCCAAGGAACTAGCGGACGCCGACCGCGAGGCCGTGCCGGGGCTGAAGCTGGTGGACGCCGCGCGGCTGCGGGAGCGGGTGCAGGCCGTCGCCGACCGCGCCGCTTGGGTGCCGGACGCCGCCGCCCGCGACCACCTGCTCCGCACCGTCGCCCGACTGCTGGGGAGGCTCGGATGACCGCCGCCCCCGACGACTGGGAGACCGTCGCCGAGGCCCGCGTGCCGCTGGCGGACTTGCCCCGCCTCGCGCCGCTCCGCGACCGCCGCGACATCCGCGTCCGCGTCGCCGACGGCGTCGCCTGGGTGCGGTGGACGGCCAGCCGCGCCGAAGCGGTGCGGGCGCTGCTGCCGCTCGCGGAGGCGGTGTTCTTCCGACTCGAACACGCCGTGCGGTATCGCTTCGGGAACCGGCTGCCGACGGGCGAGACGCCGCCGACGGGCGAGGAAAGGCGGCTCTCGTCGGTGCTGTTCCCGCGGGCGGTTCAACCCACACCACCGGATGCCGGGGAGACGCTGCGAATCCCGCTGCGGCTGGTCCGCGGCGGCCGTCCGCAACCGGCGACCGCGCTGCGGTGCCCGCTGGCCGCGCTGCGGACGTGGGCCGACACCGCGACCACCGCCGAACTCGCGGGCGTGTCCGGCCTGGTGTCCGGCGACCGCGCGGCGCTGTTCGGCCCGACGCTGCCCGCCCTCCCGGACGCCGTGCGATTCCACGGGTCGGACGTGCTGCTGCCCGTCGGCTTCCGCCTCGAACCGGACCTGCCCGTCGCCGTGGTCCGCGCCGCGACCGGGGCCGAGGCGGGCGAAGTCGTGATGGTCACCGACGAGGGCTGGGAGCGCATCCCGCGCGACCGCGCCGAGCCGCTCACCCGCGCCGGCCTCCGCCTGGCAATGAACGAGGTCGCCCGCCGGTGAACCATCGCGGCGACTACCACCTGACGCTGCCCGACCCGGCCACCGTCGGCGGGCTGAAGTGGTCCGCCGCGTGCGACGCCGTCGAGGACGCCGACGGGCGTACCGTCGCCGTGTTCGAGGAGCTGGAAGCGATCCTCGCCGGGGTGTTCGCCGCGCCGCCGGTGCCGCCGTTCCTGTTCGTCCTCCAGTTCCTGCACCACCTGCGGCCCGACACGCCGTACGCCGGTGCGTTCGCGGGACTGCGGGAGTCGTACCGGCGCAATCGCAAGGTCGTGTCGGTTCACCGACACCTCGGATTGCTGATCGCCGAATTGAGCCGGATCGGCCCCGCCGACGTGGATCCGCCGACGTGGGTGGAGGTGCAACTGGCCCTGCGGCGGCTCCGCGCCGAAGGGTCCGGACACACCGCGGTGAGCGTGTACGCCCTGTTCCCGCCGTGGACGCCGGACCAGTTCGCCGAGCGGGTCGGCAAGTGGTTGGCCCCGTATACCGCGCACGACCTCGATCACTGGCTGACGTTCGGGACCGCGCCGACCGACGCCGGCATCGTCCTGGCCGAAGAAGTGGACGTGCTGCCGGTGTCGGTGGCGGACGTGCTGGCCGTGGCCCGCACCCGCCCGCGTCTGGTCGGCGCGACGGTGCTGACGCCGGCACTCGACGGCGCGCTCGCGCTGCCGCCCCGCCGCCGCATGCCGGACGCGCTGCCGCAGGGCGGGTACGCCGACGTGACCACCCGCGGCGACCCCGACCGCCTGCTGCTCAGCCAGTTCGCGCTCGACCCGGACGATTTCGTCCGCCGGTTCGCCGAGCGGGAGTTGCTGTACTTCAAACGCGAGGAGCCGCACGCGCCGACGCCGCCGGAGCGGGTGATCGTGCTGGACCAGGGCGTCCGCACCTGGGGGGCGGTGCGGCTGGCGCTCGCCGCCGCGACGCTGTCTCTGCTCCGACAGACGCCGAAGAAGTCGCCGCCGCCGCGGCTGTTCGCCACGTCCGTTTCGGCGGAAGTGCCGGTCCCGCCCGCCACCGCCGAAGAGCTGGCGCGGGTGCTGGAGGCGAGCGACCTGACCCGCACGCCGGCGGACACGCTCCTGCTCGCCTGCGCCGACTCCGGTTCCGAGACGCCGCGCGACGTCGTGCTGCTCACGCACCCCCGCGCGGCGGCCGAGCCGGAGGTGATCGCCGCCGCCCGCGCCCGGTCGCCGAAGGACCGGCTCTTCGTTCTCGCCGTCGCCGAGGACGGTGCCGCGCACCTCGCCGAGTGGACGGCGCGCGGCCCGGTGCCCGTTCGCGCCTTCCGGGTCGATCTGGAGTCGGCCGACGCCGCGCGGGCGGCGACCCACGATCGGCCGACCGTTCCGAGCGGCCCGGCGGTGGACTACCGGCCGTGGACCGGCGACATCGAACCGGTGCCGTTCCCATTTCGGCCGGGGCTGATCGAGCCGCCGGGGCCGTTCGGCTTCGACGCCCGCGGCGAGTGGCTCGTGGTCGTCACCCGCAGCGGCTTCCCGCACGCCCTGTCGCCCGAAGACGACTCCGCCGAGGTGCTGCCCCGCGCGGTGATCGGCGGGTACATCCTGAAGCAGGTGACGGCGGTCCTGCCGGTCACGGGCGGTGTGGTAGTGTGTGGCGTCGTGCCGGCGGCAAAGGAGAAGAACAGTGCCGATGGGCCGGGCGCGGCGGACGACGTCACGAGTTCGACGATCGCGAACGTGCACGTCGCCGTCCACTACGACCGACGGGCGTGCACCGTCCGCGCGTTCGACTTCGGCCAAGCCACGGGCGTGGCGGAGTGGGTTTCCCTCGTCGAACTTCACTGCGTGCTGCTGCGGAGCGGCGCGCACTTTGCCAACATCGCGCTCGACCTCGCCACCGACGCCCGCTGCCGGCCGTTCCCGCCGACGGGTCGGACGGGCGAGGCCGTCGGGCGCAACCGGTCGCTGTACATCGACGTGAAACGTCTGGAGGTCACGGCCGACCTGCTCTCGCTTCCCCCGAAGCGTCCGGTACTGGTGAGCGTCCGCCAGTCGATCCAGCCGCAGAATCCCGACCAGACCCAGGAGTGGCCGCCGCACAAGCCGCTGGAGAACGGCAAGCCGCTGCTCGACGGGGCGACCGTCCGCGCGGCCCAGCTCGCTGCCGACGTGCTGGCGTTCGAGACGCAGAAGGGGAACAAGCACGAACTCCGGCTGTTCCGCGGCCCCGACCCGGTCGCGCTCGGCGTCATCCCGCTGGACGAGAAGGCGCGGGAGTTCGCGCTGTCGCCGCACGGCCGGATGATCGCCTGGACGCGGCGGAACCTGCAGGTGGCGATGGCCGCCACCGCCAACCCGGCGAACGTCCTCGCGTCTGTCGGACACGCCGCCCTGCACGGCCGGTTCGAGGTCCAGTGTCAGACCGACCCGTTCCGCCTGACCGTTCTCGTCGGCAGCTTCCGGCACCTGTTCGCGGTGGACGGCTCGTTCACGCACTCCCTGGCGCGCGGGGACATGGCCCGCCCGGCGCGGGTGAAACTCGACCGTTCGGTCCCGCCGGGGTGGGACGCTACCCGGTTCACCGCCGTCGGCGGGAGCGACGACGGGCGGTTCCGCGTCCTCGCCGACCGGTTCGGTCAGGTGCTGTTGCTGAACCGTACTCACGACCTGCTGGCCGCATTCCTGATCCGCCGGGAGAAGGTCGCCGCGTGGACGCCGGCCGGCGGCTTCTGGGGCGACCCGGCGCTGATCGGCGGCGCGCCGACCCCGAACGCTGCCGCCGCCCTCGCCGACGCGATCCAACCCCGAGGGGAGGTGTCATGAACGTTCCCGTCACACCGATCCGCACCGGCAGCCCGGCCGCCACGGCGGATGCCTTCCTGTTGCCCGACGCGGACGCGGCGCGACTCGGCGAGGTGTTCGCGGAACTCCGAGCATTGCCGCAACTCTTCCGCGTGCGCGGCGGGTTCCTGCTCGTCCCGTCGGGGGCGTGCGCCGCACCGGCCGGCTCCGCTTGCGGCGGGTGGCCGCGCACTTCTACATCCCTGTCGATGCCGCACTGTCGCCGGCCGTATTGCCCGACGAGTTCCCCGGCCTGACGCGCGGCGGCGGGCTGGTACTGCTGCCGGGCGAGTCACTCGCGTTCGATCCGACGAACCCGGTGCCGGTGTCCGCGTGGCTGACACTGCCGCCGCAGCGAACCGCGACGTGGCAACCCTTCCCCGAGCTGCCGGCGGGGGCGGACGTGCTGCGGGTGATCGAGCGGCCCGCGCCGCCGGCCGCCGTCCTGGAAATCCTCGGCGGCGGCGAACCGGACGACCGCGCCCCGCTGCCGACCGGCGATTCGCCGACCGACATCGCCGAGGACGCGCGGCCGCCGTCCGGGTCGCTCCTCCTCCGTACCGCCGCCGGGGCCGCGTTCGGCGTCGGCCGCGCGATGGCGTGGCTCGGGAGTGCCCTCGGCGCGGGGGCGCTGGCGCGGGCCGGCGCGAACCTGGCCCGCCGGGCCGTGGACCTGGTGCCGCGCCTGAGCGAGAAAGTCTTGGGCGCGCAGGAGGCCGCGCTCCGCGCGCTGCTGCGGGACTTGCAGTCCGGCGACGCCGAGAAGGCCCTCCGCCGCGCGCCCGTCGCCACGCCCGATTCGGACTCGACGCCCGGCCGGCTCTCCGGAAACTCCCACCTGAGCGATCACGACACCGGCTATTCCTTCGCCGAACTGTTCCGCAAGTCCGGCGGGCCGGCGTCCGTCTGGGCCGGCAGCGACGACATCTGGGCGCGGCTGCGGAGTGAATACCGCCGGCTGGCGGAGGAGGCGGTGAAGCGGGGCGACTACCGCCGCGCCGCCTACCTGTGGGGCGTCCTGCTCCGCGACCTCCGCGCGGCCGCGAACGTGCTGACGGCCGGCGGCCTGTACCGCGACGCGGCGGTGCTGTACCGCGACCAGCTGAACGACCCCCTCGGCGCGGCCGGCTGCTTCGAACTGGCCGGCGACTACGACGCGGCGGTGCGGCTGTACGAGAAGTGCGGGGAAGACCTGAAGGCGGCCGAACTGCTCCGCCGCATCGGCGACGAGGCCCGGGCGGAACCGTTCTTCCACCGGGCCGCCGCGAAGTTGGCCGCGCGCGACGACCACCTGACCGCCGGCGATCTGGTCCGCACGAAACTGGGTCGCGAAGACCTGGCCAACGGCTACTACCGGGCCGGGTGGCGGGCCGCCCGCGCGCAAGCGGTGGCGTGCGGCGAGCGGCTGATCGACGACGCGCTGGTCCGCGAGGACGCCGACGGCTTCGACGAACTCCTCGACGAAGCCGCCACCCGGTACGCGCCGCCCGCCACGGCCGACGCCGCCCGCCTCTTCAACTACGCGCTCGGCGTGAGTCCGCCGTTCGCGCCGCCCGACCGCGTGGCGGCCCTCCGCGACCGCGCCCGCCTGCTGTTCGCCGACCACCTCCGCGCGGGCGACGGCAAGCGGCGGGTCGAGCCGCTGTTCGGCGATTCGCGCGGCGAGTGGTCGCCGAGCGTCCGCCGGGACGCCGCCTACGCGACGGCCAAGCAACCTCCGGCCGCGGTCGCTCCGCTGCCGCGAGCGGCCGTCGCCGGGACGGTCCGCGTGGTGGCGAACGCCCTCGACGCGGGCCTTGTGTTCCTCGGCACGAACGAGACCGTGACCGCCTGGGACGTGCGAACCGGGGTGACCCGGATCGTCGCCAACCTGCCGCAGGGGTTGCTGCGCGGGCTGTGCGTGGACCGCACCGGACAACACCTGTATGCCCTCGTCGATCGCGCGCCGAATCCGCGCCTGATCGCCTACTCGATCTCGGCCGGCGGGACTTCGGGCGTGAAGGCGCTGGCCGTCGCCGAGATCCCGTGCACCGACCCGCGCACGCTCTTCCTCCAGCCGCGCTGTTTCGACGACCCTCGTGCCAACTTCGTCGTGGTCGCCGCCGACGGCCAGCGGACCGGCTATCACGCGCAGATGCTGACGACGTGTCCCGGCGACTGCTTCGACCCGGATGCGGAGCACACGAGCTGGATCGGGGAGTTTCGCGACGCGATCTGCGACTGGTCGGACGGCGAGTTGACCGGCTGCATCCCGGGCCACTCCGGCGGCACACCGCAGTCGCCACACCCCCACTACCGCTATCGGATCGGCTGGCGACCCGCGAACGGGAAACTCGACCACGCCATCCCCGCACGCGATGTCCTGATCCTGGCGGGGATCGATTCGGACGGCGATCTCATGCAGACGACGATCTCCATCCAATCGCCGCTGCTGAAGGAGACGGTAACGGTCTCCGCCTCGCCACCCGACAGGTACACGGCCGTCGCCATTCTGCCCGCGAACGTCCTCGCCGCCGTCACGCGGCAGAACCGACTCCGAACCCTGCGTGTGGCCGGGAACCGGTTGGCTCCGTCCGGCGCGGACACCCAACTCGATCCGGCATCGCCCGTGGTGTTCCTCGGCCACTCGGCGGGGACGCGGGAACTGGCGGTGGTGTTCGAGAACGGGTCCGTCACGACGGTACCGGACCGGGCGGCCGACTGATCCGGACGCTTCCCCCACTCCGGCCGCCCCCCGTCCCGACATGGGATCGCTGGCCGTACCCTTTCGTCGCCAACTCCCGGTCGCGGATCGGTGGGTTCGTCCGGCGAAATCGCCTTTCCCGTCTGGCTGTGGCGTGAGACGGGGGCGGTCTCGCCGGCCCGTCGCGGCTTGCTTCGCCCGACACACGCCGTTGTCGGCCCGCGAATTTGCGAACCGGTTATGCTTCAGGTGGGTTCGTTCGGCCGAAACGCCCTTCCGGAGAATTGACATGGTGACGGCCCGCAAGTTGACCGCCAACCGGCTCAACGCCGCCCGCTCGACCGGCCCGCGGACGCCGGGGGCAAGGCGGCGACGAAGTTCAACGCCGTGTCCCACGGGCTGCGGTCCCCCTCTCCGGTGCTGCCCGGCGAGGAGCCGGCCGAATGGGAGCGGTTCCTGGCCGCGATGACGGCCGCCCTCGACCCCGCCGGGCGGTTCGAGGGCGAGCTGGTCGCCCGGATCGCCAGCCTCCAGTGGCGGCTGCGGCGGGCGATGCTGTGCGAGGTGGCCGCCGCCGCGCACCCGCCGGCCGCCGACCCGGACGCCCCGTCCCGCTTCGGCCCCGACGATCCGGCGGAGTTGTCGAAGCATCGGAGGGACCTCGCCGACACCGAGCGAGAACAGGCGCGCGGCCGTCGATTGCGCACCCTACTGGCCGGGCTGTCGGCGACGGCCGATGGCGACCGGCTGACCGCCGACGACGCCCTGGCGTTGCTGGACGCCGCCGACCTCGCGGTGCCCCTACGGACCGACGAGTGGGTGCCGCAGCCGCCGACGGGGGAGGCGGAGACGCCCGACGAGGAGGATCGGCCGGGAATTTTCAACCGGCCTCCCCCCGTCAACACGCTGAAATGCGACCTGCCGCCGGGTCTGGACGACGGGGCGTTCCGGGCCGCCGTCGGGCTGCCGGACGAGTGGCTGGACCGGGCCGGGGAGTGGGACGGGTGGACGGCCGGCGCGGTCCGTCGCGGGGTGGGGCGGCTGGCTGCGTGGGCGGGCTGGACGGTCGACCGGCTGCTCGCCGAGATGGGGGACATCGATGTCTTCGCCCTGGAGCGGGCGGCCGTCGAGATGCGGGCGAAGATGGAGCCGCGGGCCGCCGCCGACCTGGGCCGGCGGGCGGTGCCGCCCGAGGCGGCGCTCGCGGCCGTCTTGCGGTACGAGCCGCACCTGTCGCGGGAACTGGGGCGGGCGATGGACATGCTGGAGCGGGCGCGGGCCATGCGGCCGGTCGTTCGCGGGCGGTGCCGGCGGGCGGCGTGAGCCGCGGTTGGGCGGTTCACGGTGGGTCAGTATCGGGAAACTCGACCGGCGGGGAGACCGGTCCTCGCCGGCGGCTTTGCGGACCCGCGGGCGGTGGGTTTGCCATCCCGGGACGGCTGCTAAGCCTGTTCTCCTGCTTTCGCTGGTCAGCCGCGAACTCGCGGGCGGGCGGCCGTGTCATGGCCGAATCGGACGCCGTGGACGAACCGCCCTGGAATTGCCCATGCTGCTGACGATCGCTACCACCCACCGGCCGGCCACCGACCTCGGCTTTCTGCTGCACAAGCACCCCGCCAAGATCCAGTCGTTCGACCTGAGCTTCGGGCGGGTTCACGTCTTCTATCCGCATGCCGATGCCGACCGCTGCACCGCCTGCCTGCTGCTCGACGTGGACGCCGTCGGCACCGTCCGCGGCAAGTCGCCGGACCAGGGGTTCCTGCTCGGCCAGTGCGTCAACTACCGGCCGTACCTCGCCGCCGAACGGCTGCCGTTGGAGGCGCGGCTGGACGCCCGTGCGGGGCGGCGAGACGGTCCTCCAGGCGATGTTCGAGCCGTGGTGATAGGCGGGAAGGGTCGGTGGACCCGGTCGTCGCGTTCCTGGCGATCAACAGGGCCAGTTGCACAGCGGGCCGGCCACCCTCGTCCGTGTGGTCGATCCGGAAGGGGTGCCCAGCTTACACTGCCCGTTCACTGAGGCAGGCTCGCGATTTCGCTTCGGTCCAGCCATGTCGTGCCGTCGTCGGCATCAGGCAAGGAACAATGAGGTCACGAATCGCTGGAGAGGTGGTGCGACAAGAGCAGAACGTCGGCGTCGGCCTGCTCGCGTTCAGTGGCGGCCAACCGCAGTTCGGGAACCAACCCCTCCAACGCAGCCCGACAGCGTTCGGCGGATGCTTCGTGGGGCTCGAGGCGGGTTTCCACCTCGGCCAGCAGTTCCCGTTGCCGTGAGCGGAACCGGTCCGCGAGTGCGCTCGTTTCGGTTGGGGAAACGTCGGTAGCAGGGTCGAATCGGAAACGGCGAAGAACGTCCTCCCGCCACGCCAGCAGATTCCCCGCCAGCCCGCCCTTGAACCCGCGGATAAGCATGATGCGGTCGCGAGCAACGTCGGCGGCGGTAGTGATGCCGTTCGCCGCCAGCGAGCCGCGTCGCCCGATCCCGATCAGCGGAATCGTCTCCTCCTCGTCGGCGAGCGAATGCAACCGGAGGTGCCGGACGCGCGACAGCGACTCCGCGTTCGCCGTCAGTTGCCGGTACTCTCCGGCGTACTCGCCCGCCAGCGCCCGGCATTCGGCCGTCAACCGCCGGACGTGTTCGACCGCTTCGGAGTGCCCCACGCGGTAGCGATCCGCGATCGCGGTCCAGTTCCGCCGCATCGCGGCTTCTCGTTCGCGGGCGAGGTCGCCGGCAAGACGCCGCTCTCCTTCGAGGTGCAGGAGTCTCCCACGGCACTCCCGCGCGGCCTCGACGACCGACCGCGACAGACCTTCGCGAATCGCGGCAGACGCGCGAGTCACGCGCAGGCGGGCCTCCGCCCTCCGCACGGCGATCTCGTCGAGGGCTTCGTCCAGTTCGTCGTTCGCGAGCCGCCGGCGGGCGCGAGCCGCCGACAGCTCACGCCGAGCCGCCGACCGATGCCCGGTGAGAAGGTGAACCGCGAGCCACACGCCGAACACCGCGGCGACTATCCCGCCGATGAGACCGGCCGTGCGCGCCACGAATCCGAACGGGAGCAAGAGTAGCCCGAGGCCAACACCAACGACGAGAGCGCCCGTCAGCGCCGCACGACTCCGCTTGTCCTGCTGTACCGCCTCCCGCGCCGTTTCGATGTCGGTGTCGAGTTCCTCGCACTCGTCCCGGAATGCCCGCCGCCGCGCCGCGATCCGCCGGCGCACCGCTTCCTCGATAGCCTGTAGCTCCGCGCGTTCGACTTCGAGCCGCGGGGCCAGCTTCCGCTCCGCGTTCGCCCGCGCCAACCGCCACGCCTCCAACAGCGCCGTCAAGACGGCTGGCAGCGGGCGTGGCGCGGGCGAGGTCGCGGGGATCGTCGGTGGCGGCGGGAATTCGGCGAAGGGGACGGCCGCCAGTCGCCGTAGCACCCGCTGGAGCGCCGCCTCATCGACCGCGAACGCCGCTCCGCCGCCGGCCACGCCGAAGTAGTATTCCGGTCCGCCGTTCCGCGCCAGACGGCACCACACGCACTGCCGCTGGCCGTTCCAGTGTTCGTGGCCCGCGTCCGCCCGGCACGTGACAACGCTCTGTTCCAATCGCTCGAGGGCGGACGCCCATTCCGCCGCCGTCGGCCGCGTGCCTCGGTCGCTCCCCCGCTCGAAGGCCCGGCGGAACAGGGTGCCGAGGTCCGGCGGGATGTCGTCGAACGTCGGCGCGTTCGGCGGCGGGGCCATGTCCCAGGTGTGCGCGAGCGGCCCTTGTGCGAACCGGTACTCCGCGATGAACTCCTCGAACGACGGATCGCCCGGCCCGCGATACACGCCGGCGTACGGGTGCCGGCCGACGAACAGCAGTTGGTACACGAGCACGGCCAGGCCGAAGCGGTCGTGGTTCTCGGTGCGAACCAGACCGCGGAGCGACCACCCTTGCAGCTCCGGCGGCGTGTAGTGCGGCGTGCCGACCTCGCACGGGAACGTGCGGCCGTTCGCGCGGAACTGGAACGAGTCGCAGTCGATCAGCCGCACCTCGCCCGCGCCGCTCACCATCTCGTTCCCTTCGTTCACGTCGCCCATCAGGAAGCCGGCCGCGTGCAGCGCCGCGAAGGCGGCGGCGAGAGTCCGGGCGGCGCGGACTTGAGACCGCCACCCGGCGCGGGGGAAGTGGCGGAGCCGCATCACCGGGTTGTACAGCCGTTGAAAGGGCTGGTAGTCGGTCAGCCGAGGCATGACGTACCCGGCCACTCGCCGCGTGCCGCCGTCGAACAAGAGGCGATTCGGCCACGCCGCGACCGCAGGCAGTTGTCCCGACCGCGCGCACGCGACGAGGGCCGTCAACTTCTCGACCGCCGGCGGGGCGAGCGGTCGGAGGTACACCTTCGCCAGCGAGGTCGGGTCGCTCGGCACGAGGTGGACCGCGCCCTCCCCGCCTCGGGCCAACTCCGGGCCGAGGGGGAACGGTCGGCCGGCGTCATCGACGAGCGGGTTCATGGCTGGCGGGTGGCGAGGACGAGGGTCTTGTCGTCGTCGGTGCGGGCGTTGACCGGCGGCGACACGAGGAAGTCGCGGAACCGGGCGAACAGGGTGTCCCGGTCGGGGTCGTCTCGGAGTTGGCGGAACAGCGGGTCGAAGAACGGCGGGTGCGGGCGGCGGGCGGCGAAGTCGAGGGCCAACCGCTGCAACCCGTCGGTCAGGACGGCGACCTCGGACACGGCCCCATCGACGCGAGCGAACCGCGCGGCGTCCGCGTACCGCTCGTCGGTCAGGAAGTCGGTGACGTTCGCGTACTCGCCCGGTTCCGGCCAAAGGGGGACGCGGAAGCCCGTCCCGTCGCCGAACGCAACGGCCCCGTCGCCGATTTGCAAGACGGCGGCGGCGTCCGGTCCGACCACCGCCACGAGCAGCGTGCAAGCCAACTCGCGGGGCCGGAGGCGGAGACGTTCCGCTTCCGCGAGTACGGCCTCCCGCACCGCGTCCAGCAGTTCCCGGCAGGTGGCTTCGGCGAGCAAGTTGGCAACCCCAGCGCGGCATGCCCACCGAACGGCTTCGTCGCACGCCACACGAGAGCCAACCTCGGATCGGCTGGCGCTGCCGGCCCCGTCCGCCACCGCCACGACGAGCCACTCCCCGACCTCCGCCACCCGGAAGGCGTCTTGGCACGGCTTCCCGCCCTTCAGGTGGGACGTGCCGATCACGCTGTCGCCGAGGATCGCCCAGTTGCGCCAGGCGGTCACAGCGTCGCCCAACCTACGGGGGGCAGCGCGACCTGATGTTCCTGACCGGGGTTCGATCGGGATACGGCTTTCTGCGACGCGGATAACCAGAGGAAGAGTGAACGGAAGTCGTAGCCGCGCAACTGCTGCGGCGGCCGAACGGCGATCTGCCGGAGGGTGTCGAAGTCCGTCCCCTCCACCCCGACCGCGAAGAATGCGAACTCTTTCCGCGTTTCGCCCTCCCGCACACGTCTCGCCGCCGCCTGCCAGGAGTCCGTCGGCTTCCCGTCGGTGATGAGGACGACCCACGGCCGGTAATAGTGCAGCCCGTTCTGCTTGTAACGGGCCTTGCGCGCGGCGACCGCGTCGAGGGCTTCCTCGATCCCCGCTCCCATCGGGGTGTCGCCGTCGGCGGTGAGGGTCGGCGGGACGAAATGGTACGAGGAGACGAACGGGTAAATCGTTCGCACGCTGCCGCCGAAGGTGATGACCGACAATTCGACCCGTTGCGCGGCGAGCGAGTCCCCTAGCAGGTCCGCGTGATACGCCCGCAAGCCGTCGTTGAGCTGATCGATGGGGGTTGTCGTCGCCGCGAGGGACGAGTTCATCCGGCCGTCGTGCTGAACGGTGTAGACGAGGTTCGTCCCGGTCGCCGGGACCGGCTCGCCCATCGAGCCGGACGTGTCCAACAGCAACACGCACGCACACCGGGGTTCCGGGTTCAACGCGAGTTCGGCATCCGCCCCGAACGGCTTCGGCTCCGCCATCGGACGACCTCCAGTATGCCCATCGGTTACGCTCCGCAGTTCTAAGCCAGCGTGGAATGACGACAAGCCCGCCATTCGGGAAAATCGGACGCTCATAAACTCGCACGGCTTGCGGAAGTCGGCCAAGGATTAGGAGCGACGCTCTCCGTCGAGGCAAGCCTTCAGTGGTGACTGCGG
Organism: Fimbriiglobus sp.; assembly: GCA_043738505.1. GTDB lineage: Bacteria > Planctomycetota > Planctomycetia > Gemmatales > Gemmataceae > JALHQU01. The sequence continues at coordinate 17,677 of JAYUFU010000370.1, forward strand.
TCTCGCCATCCTCTTCAGAAGTCATTGAATGCCATGAATACCACTCACTCCTGGCAGTCGAGGGGATATCTGAAGGTGTTCCGAGGGTGGGTAAGAAACATGCAGAACAGCACATTCCCTGTCCGCGACGCACAAACGTCAGTCGAAGAGGTCGCCGGTGGGCGGCGGGCGGCGGCGGGGCGGCGGATCCCCCTCCGGCCGCGGGGGAGTAGCTGGCATGGGGCCGGTCGTCGGCGGGCGTCGTTTGGGCGCGTCGAGCAGGTCGCCGGTCCCGACCGCACCCGCCGCGACGCGGTCTTCGTTCTGCTTCCGCTTGCGACGGACCCACCGCACCAGCAGCCACCCGGCGATCGGCAGCACCACCAGCGCCCCCAGGCCCCACACGAGGCCGGTGCGGTAGGCAAAACTCTTCGCCTTCACCGCGTACGGGAAGCTGCCCTCCCAACCGACCGTGTTGCCCTGGGAGTCGGTGCCGGTGACGGTGACCACCAGCACCACCCCGCAGACGTTCTCCAGGCTGGCGTGTCGGTCGCCCGCCTCCACCGCCGCCTTGGCCGCGTCGCTCAACTCCGCCTTCACGCCGAACGACACCGGCACCTCCTTGGAGAGCGGCCCGGCGTCCGCGCCGTCTCCGCCGGGTGCGGTCGCCGTCGCCCGCAAGTGGGTGCCGGGGTCGAAGGCGTCGGTGGTCGGCCCGACTTTCCCCTTTAGGAACTGGTCGCCGGCGGCATCGGCCCCCGCGACCAAGTACCGCACTTGAACCCGATACCGCGGGTTGTTGATCGCGGTCACCTTGACGGTGGCGAGGTCGGCGGCCGTCACCGCGTCGGGGCCGTAAAGGGCCTCGAAGATGCCCTTCGAGTATTCGAGCGTGTCCGTCCGGCTGGCCGCCTTTCGCGACACCCCGAGGACGCAGCGGACGTCGCGGGTCGGGTACGTCGCCTTCCCGGCCGGTACCGCCCGCACCTCGTACTCGCCGAACTGGGCGGCCGACTCCGCCGGAAAAGTGAACTGCCCGGCATAGTCGAAGTCACCGGCCGCCGCGTCCGGCCCCTTGCCGTCGTCGGCGAGGGTGACGCGGGCGAACGGGGTGTTCGGGTCGCCGCCGGTGCGGAACACCACCACCGCCGGCGGCAGTCCGGCAGCCGCGGTCAGGCGGAGCCGCACGGTCACCGTCTCCCCGTCGGCGCACAACTGGCGGTCGAGTTCCAGCTGCGCGGGAAGAACCTCGGTGAGGGTAGCCGCCGCCGCTTCATTCGCCGGCCCGAGTTCGAACACGCACGGACCGCCACGACCGGTCGGGAACGGCACGCTGGCCGTGAATCGGGCGGTGATGTCATCCACGGCCGCCTGACGAAGGGTGAGCGGTTGGTTCCATCCGGGGAACTCCCGGGACCGTAGCACCCAGCCCCCGACTTCGGCCTTCACCGCCGTGACCGCGGCGACCAACTCCCCCTTGTCGCGGTTCACCGTCAGGGTCGGTGTCAGCCCGCGGACGATCACCTCCACCGGCAGGTCGAACGCCGCTCCGGCGTCCGACACGGGCGGCGGCGACTCGCCCGGCTTCGCGTCCCCGGCCGGATCGACCGTCGGAGTGAGGCGGATGCGGCAGCGGTACCGGCCGGGCGGCAACCCGGCGGACGCGACTTTCAGCACGAACTCCTTTGGGCGGCCGTCGGCGAACGGCTCGGTCGCCGTCTTCCGACGGACCGGGTCGTGCGGCCGTGTCAGCACGCACTGCGCCGGCGACTTCCCGGCCTCGGCCAGTTCGACCGCGTCGTGCCACGGACGGCCTGCCGCGGCCGTCGCCCCTGGTTCATCGAGGACCGTCGCCGTCCACCGCACCTTGCCCCCGATCTCCGGCCGGACGACGACCGCTGCCGTGGCGGGTTGGCCGGTCGTCACCTCGATCGGCGGGACCGCCTCCGACTTCAGCCCGTACCGCCGAACGGCCACCGCGGTGTCCGACACGACGAGGTAGCTCTTGGCTTCCTTCCGGTCGGTGACGGCGTCCAGTTTGAACTCCAGTGGGAATCGGTAGTCCCCGTCGTCCACGCTCGGCGGCACCGTCAACGCCAGCAGGAACTTCGTCTCCGTCGCCCCGGCGGGGAGCAGGTCAAACCGCGCGCCCAGCCCGCCGGCGGCGGCCAGCGCCGTCGCCGCCTTCACCCCGGTGAGGTGCGGCGGGGGAAGCGTCACTCCCTCGGCGGCGCGGGGCGAATCGAGGACTGCCGCCGCCGTCGCCCGCACCGCCGTCCCCTTGCCCGCGAGCGCCAGGTTCAGTTCGACCGGCCACACGGCGGTAGTGCCGGCGAGGGCGGCCCCTTCCAGTCGGTCGTCGCGGACGCCGGTGAACCGCACCCGCAGTTGATCCGCCAGCACCGTGAGCGTGAGCGGAGTGCGGGTGACCTGGGTCGCGGACCCGTCGGCGTGCGCCAAGTTCAGGGTCGCCCGGTAACGGCCGGCGGGCAGCCGCTTCCCGTCAGTACCGGACACCGACACGACGAGCGGCGCGCGGCCCTCGTCCCGCAGTTCCGCCAGCCCGCGGACGGCGGTCGGCTTCAGCTCGCACTTCAGCACGACCGATTTCGGCCCGCCGTCGCCGTCGAGTCGGGTGAACGTCACCGCGCCCAACTTCCCGTCCCCGACGACGGCGGCGGTGTCGGTCAGCGGGGTGTCGAGGCGGGCCGTCAGGGCGTCGGTGGCGGTCGCGTCTTCACCGTCTGGCGGGTCGCCGGACAGGTCGAACACCAGCCCGGGGGCGGACAACTTCAGCGGGTACGGCTTCTTTTCCAGGTCGATGGCGGCGGTGGCTCGGGCCGGGCCGGTCGGCAGTTGGGCGGCGAACGTCAGGTCGATCCGGCGGCCTGCCGCCGGCACCTTCGCCCAGTCGAACCTGGTGAAATCCAGTGGCACCGCGGCCCGCGCCCGCCCCTTCGTCCCCGTGAACGCCGGCGTGGCCAGCGCGGGCAACCCGTCCGCCGCCCACCTGGCGTCCGCCGTCAGCGGCAGCCCGGACGGCAGCAGGATCGGGCCGTCCGGGGCGTATGCGGTGGCCAACTCCAGGGTTACGGTGCCTTTCCCGGCCCCGCTGCCGAGGTTCGACACCTGCCGCCCGCCGTCGGCGAACCGCAGTCCGGGGTACCCGCCAACGCGGAACGGCCGCCGCAGCAGCGTTCGCCGCGCCTGCCCCAGCGGGTGGTCCTTGAACTTGTCCGCGGCGGTGCGGATCTCCGCCTCCACCATCCACTCCCCCTCGAACCCGGCCGCGTTCCCGCCGGCGTCCCGGACGGCGCGGCCCACGTCCCACTCGGCGGCGTACGTCCACCCGGCCCCGGCCGAGACGACGCGCGTCAGCGGCAGCGGGAATGACACCTCCGGGCGGCCGTTTTCGGCGCCGCGGAACACCCGCGCGGTGGCGGTGAACATGTCCGCCGTGAACAGGTCCTTCGGCACCGGTGTCCCGTCCTCGTCCGCCAGCGCGAACGCCACGGCGACCGGCACGGCGTCGAGTAGCGTGTACCGCTCGGACGGGTTCGGGTCCGCCCACCCGACGGACAGGAACTTCGGGCGGAGGCCGAACTCGCACACCGGCTCGGCGCGGGGCGGGTGCGCGACCGCGACCGGCTGCGCCGTGGCGTTCGGCGGGAACCGCAGATAGGTGTGCGACCGCGATTCGAACACTGTGACGGCGGCCCCGCCGGCCGGCAGTTTGACCGCCGTCGGGGCGCGGGCGCGGGTGCCGACACGGGTGTAGACGAGGGCCCCGAGATCGCGGCACGCCTCCGGGGCCGGGGTGGGGAAGCGGGTCTCGCCGTCGGTGGCCTCGGTGGCCGCGGCCGTTACCGTCCACCGTCCGCGGAGTTCCCACCCGACCCGCTGCAACTCGCGGAACACGCCCACGCTATCGCGGGCGAAGTAGTACGCGCCGCGGAAGTCCTTGCCGTTCTCAGGCCGCGCGTCGGCGACCACCTCCCGCAACATGGCGTGATCCAAGTCGCTGTCCCAGCCGAACGTGAACACGTCCGCGGCGGCCACCCGGAACAGCTTCATCACCTCGGCCGTCTTCTTGCGGGTGGCGGCGCGGGCCGTCTTGTCCGCCTCGTCCGCGGCTTTCCGGCCGGCGGCATCGGCGGCCAGCCTGCGGGCGGCGAGAGCCTCCATCTGGCGGACCGCGTGATCGGACTGTTCCGGCGACCAGAGGAGCACCCGCGGCTCGCCCGCGGTCCCGGATTCCCGTGCGCCGGTGCCGTCGGCCCACTTCTCCTTGGCCGACCGGTGGCCGACGTACGCCGGGTTGACCCCGTCCGCGCCGTCGGTGAACACCATGACCACCTTCTTCCGCGGGCCGTCGCCGGGTGGGACCAGCAACTTCCACCGGTCGATGGCCTGGAGGGTATTCAGGTTGGACGTGCCCGACCCGAGCCAGACCCACCGCTCGCCGCCGCCGGACGGCACCGGCAGGAAGCTCTCGCGGTCCTTCTCGTCCGGCTCGCCGGCCCGCAGCGGGGCCTTCTCCCACCCGGCCAGCTTCTCCCCGACCACGGACCCGCCTGCCTTCTCCGTCAGCCAGCCGTCCTGCTTGGGCAGGTCGCGGTATCCCTGCTCGTACTCCCGCACGCGGCGGATGGCATCCTTCAATTTCCCCCGACCGTCCTTCATGGTCACAAACCCGCCCTGATGACCCGGGATGCCTGCGGTTAACAGCACGGCGTCCCCCCTGAACAGCACGACGGCGACCCGGTCGGCGTCGTTGGCGGTGTCGAGCAGGAACTGAACGCCGTCCCACCGCACCCCGTCGGGGTCGGAGGACGAGTACCCGCCCGCCTTCCCGTCCGGGCCGGTCGTCCGCGTGTTCGGGCAGTCCGACATGCTGAGCGACACGTCCACCGCCAGGATCAGGTCGATGGGCGGTTCGGCGTCGGCGGCCGCCGCCGGGCAGGCGACCAGAAGCAGGGCGACGACGACCGGGAGGAGGGCGAGGCGGGACATGGCACGGGCTCCTAGGAGGTGGACGGCAACCGGGGCGAACAGGCACGAACCGTTACGTAAAGCCAAGGATCACCCGCGAGGCCAGTTGAATCTTCGCTTCGCCGTTCGCCAACCGCTCCAGGTATCCGGGGGTGACCGTTGTTGCGACGTATGTGGCGGTTTCGCCCGGCTTCTGGTGGCGACTGTGCATCACGTAGATAGTGGCGTCGTCGGGAGTCACTCCCGCCGGCCGCTGTGCGGGTAAGGTCACCTTCTCACGTTCGCGGAGTTTGAATTGCTCGTACCGACCAGGACAACAACTTTGGACGAATTGCCATAACCAGTCGAGGGCGTCACGCAACGCGGGCAGGTACAGGGGGGGCATCGTCGGTGCGAGCCCGCCGACCCTCGGAGTGACTTCTGCCGCCAACTCGGTCATTTTTACAAGCTGACTCATCGCGTCCACGCCGGCCGATGCGAATACCAGATCCGCCGCCTCCGCCTCATCTTGGCTAAGCCTCCGCCGCGCCTTATCAGACTCGCGCCGGAGCGACACGGCGGCATCCCGTGCGGTTGGCCCGAGCTTATGGTTGTATGTCTCAATCAGGCTGGCCAGTTTGCCGAACTCGCCGGCCAAGTCCTCCAGAACCCCGAGTCGCGGATGAGTCTCGCGGAGGTCCGCTGCCGGCGGCGGTAGGGGCGGTTCTGGGTCCGACACCGGTCCGCCCGGCGGCACGTCCGCGAACGTAGCCGGCAGCCGGGGCGTTAGCTCCCCGGTCGGCGGCGGGTCCGGCACCGGCTTCAAATCGACCAGCAATTCACCGGCCGGCGGTTCTGCTTCGGAAGCAGGGGGACTCTGAGTCGCAGGCGATTCGACTGGTTCGCCTACTGTCCTAGACAGGAACCCGAGCAGGCGGGCCAGTACCGCGGACTTCTGCTTCGCCGCCTGCCACTTCGTGTGGAGGTCGTCGAGTTGACGGCGGGTCTCCTCGAAGGAGAACTCCAGCCCGTCAATTTCGTCGCGCAGGTCGGTCACCTCGTCCGCGAGTCGTCGCAGTTCGTCGGCGGGGAGTGTGGGCATGGGGTGTCACTCGTCGAGGATGCCTTGGAGGAGATCGCATATGTCGGCTTCGGGCCGGTCGGTGAGCAGCGGGTACGGCCCGCACCAGTCGGATTGGCCGGGCAGCCGGACGCGCATCTGGGCCAGGTACGGTCCGCCAGGGTCGGCCGACCGCACGAGCCGGATGCCGACGGCGACTGACCCCGCCAAGTCCTCCGGGAGAGGCACGTGGCGAAGACTGTCATCCGGCGGTGAGTTCACGGGCGTGCGGGCGAACTCGCCGACCCGCACGGGGGTCCAACTCGCCCGCCGCCACTCGCGGGTCCACAGGTAAAGGTGCCGGCCGGCGTCGAACCGCACCTCGGCGTCGTACCAGATTGCGGGGGCGTGGATCGGTGAGCCGGCGGGCACTACCACCGCCTGCGTCTCACCACGAATCCCGCGCCTCACGAACGCCAACGGCCGGTGCGTCACGCCACTGGGCAGGCTGAGCGAGAGGGCGTTCTCCTGCCCCCCCTGCCGCAGCCACAGATACCAGGCGTTGCCGTGGGCCACCCGTTGCTTGGCGAAGGACGCGCGGTAGTCGAGTCGGTCGTCGGCGTTGCGAAGGAGGGTAGCCGAGGCGAGTTCGCCTACCAAGGGCAACCGGCATGCTCCGCCCGCCAGCACGACGACCCGGCGGCCGGCGGTCGGCAACTCGGCAAGTTGTCCGGCCAAGTGGGCGAACGTTTCCTCCAACCGGCCGCGGATGGTGGCACCGGGGACAACTGGGGCCGCGTACACTTCATCCAGCCCGAACCAGACCGACTTCACGAATGCCTCGCGCAGGTCCTGGTCACCGGGTTGGAGGACGGTGCCGAGCGGCAGCAGGTCGGAGGCGGGGCTGGTGCGGAATACCCGCAACTGATCCAACTCGATACGGTCCAGGGCGGCCGTCACCGGATCCGGAGCGTCGGCATCCGGCCGGCACAGGCCGCGCTTGATCTCTTCCGCCCGCCGCCAAAGCCGCTCGGCGTTCTGACGGGCGGCTGTGTTCCACGCCGGCGGCCGATCCGTCCGGTCCCCCTCTTCGGCCAGGAGGACCGGGAGTTCGGTGCTGGGGATCCCGGCGAGCGCACCGGACATCCGGTCTCGCAACAGGCGGACGACCGCGCGGGTGATGTCATCGCCGCCGAAGTCCGGCCGCCCGCCGACGCCGACGAGTGTCGTCGTCAGCCGGTCGTCGTCCGTGAGGGAGATGCGGAGGATGACGGTGTCGATGGTGCCGCCGCCGAAATCGTAGGCGATGACGGTCACTTCGGCCGGCGCGGCCGGGTCGGCGGCCACCTCGCGGACGGTGCTGAGTGCGACCGCAGTCGCCTCGTCCACGACCGGCGGCAGGAGTTCGATCCGCCGGCCGGGCCGGCCCCCCTCCAGTTCCCGACGGACGCGGGCAAGGACCCGCTCCAACCGCTCACGCGCGGCGGCCGGCCACTTGGTCGGGTACGTCAGGCCGAGGAAGCCGAGTTCCTTGCCGGTCAGCCGCTCCAAGTACTCGGCCGTTTGCAGCAGGTACTGTGCGGCCACCTCATCCACCGGGAAATCTCGCTCACGGCCGAGCGGGTCGCGGAGGCGGATGTCCCCGCCGGCGAGGAACCGCCGCTTCAGCCCCCGCACCACGCACTGCCGGTGTTCGGACAATTCGATCAACTCGTGCCCGTCGGTGCCGACCGCCAGCACCGGCGGCCCATCGGCAGGAACCTCCCGCACGAAGAACGCCGACGGGAACCGCTCGAACTCGTCCGGGTCGTCCGGATTCAGGGCTAAGGAACGGAGGTCCGGGCCGTCGGCGATGGCGGCGCAATTGTTCGTCGTGCCCCAGTCGAACCCGATCACCCCATCGTGCTGCCGCATCCGCGCGAACCGCACCTGCAACTGGTGGGCGGCAAGCTCGTACCCGGAGGTGTCCCGGACGATCAGCGTGAGCGAGTGGGCGACGCCTGCGAACCGGCCGTCGTCCCGCGACAGACGGGACGTGTCCACCCGCATCCTCAACCGCGTCGGCTCGAGCAGGCCGTCCGGGTCCGCGGGGAGCGTCGGCGGCAGGTCGGCAGCCTGGGACAGCCACGCCGCATGTTCGGGCGGATCCACCTCGACCGACGACCGCTCGCCGAGCGCCGGCACGGCGGCCTCCGGGCCGGACGCATTCGTCAGGTAGAAGTCCAGTTCGGCCGGCGGGCCGCCGAGTGCGAATTCCAACTCCCGAGCCGCCGTCGCGCCGGGGGTCAGCCGCACCGCCGGTTTGGTCCGCAAGGCGAGCGGCGCGGCGAACGGGATCCGCTGAGCGCGACCGTTCAGGTGGATCTCGATCGCGAATGGGAGGCCGTCCGCGCGGTCGGTGCAGTCGGCGATCAAGAACGAGAGTTGGAGCGGTCGGTCGGGTGTCACCGGCTGGAGGACTGGCCGCCGAGGATACACCTTCAGGCCACTCGCTACGGCCTTCAGGGCGGTTGCGGTTCCCGGCGTCACGGTCAGATCGCACACCGCCACGGGGACGACCGGAGCCCGCAGCGTGATGGTGAAGGACGCCCGCCGCGTGTCGCGGTCGAGCAGGGCGGTGATCCCCGCCCCCGGCGGGCCGGCCGGCGCGATCGTCAGCCACTCGGCCGGGGCCGGGAACAGGCGGATCGGCCACTCCGCCGGGGTCAGGCCGGTCAGCCGCATCCGCCCCGCCAACCCGTCCGGCGGCAGGCGGCCGACATCGGGCAGCCGGAGGACCGCCGACCGACCGTCCGGGCCGCGGTCCAGCCGGGCGCGGACGGTCGTCTTCGCGAACAGCTCCACCCCGCAGCGGGACCAGTCCACGAAGTCGGCGTCGCTCAGCAGGCGCGACCGACCGGCATGATCACGGGTGAGGCCGAGGCGGAAGTTGACCGTGCCGCCGTCGTCCGCGTACCCCCACACTTCGTGGCGGCCGGCGAACTCTACGGGGCCGCCGTTCGGCCGCGCCTCGACGACCCGGTCGCCGCACAGCGGGCAGTGCAGGTCGGCCTCGGCGAACGTCCAGCCGCAGGCGAGCGAAGCCTTGCAGACGGCGCATGCGTCGGTGGGAGCCATCACCCTCCTCGTGCGAATCCAGGTTGCCAACAGGCGGTCATACGGCCGGCCGCACCATCACCGGAATGGGCAGGTCGGTATCGTTGATCGGGTCGCACCGGCCGAGGTCGGCTTCGGCCTTCCGACACCACTCCCGCCACATCTCGGCCCGCTCGTCCGGGCGGGTGCGGGGGTCGTTCGCCCGCCGGTCCAGTTCCTCGAACGGCTGTACGAGCTGGCTGCCGGCGGCCGTCCGCTGGAGGCGTCCGCGGACGCGGGGGACCATCCGCTCGCGGACGAACACGAGCAGCGGGTGGTCCGGCCGCTGGGTGCTGCGGCCGGATTGGAGGACCGCCTCCACCCGCGCCCGCAACTCCTCCTGGAACATCCGCAGGGCCGCCCACAGCAGGGCGAGCGGGCGGCCGCCGTCGGTGTCCCCGGCCAGGGTCATCCACCGGTCCACCTCGGCCGTCAGGGCGGCGGCGAAGTCCCGCTCCTCGGTCAGGGTGCGGACCACCTCCTCCAGCCGGGAACCCAGCGGCCGGGCAAAATCCCGGTACTGGAAGGTGAACACCTCGCGGCCGGGGTCGAACAGCACCCGGCCGACGATCACCCCGTACAGCACGGACTCCAGCGCGTGCGCCATCCGCGTCTGCTTCTGCTGGTCGATGTTGCGGATCTCCGGCAGCCGTCCTTTGAAGAACTCGGCGTGGATATGGAGTTCCCGCCCCCGCCGACTGGTGTCGTACTTCTCCCCCAGGTCGTCCAGGCCGGCGAAGTAGCACACCGGGATGCCCACCTTCTCCCGGTACAAGACGATGGCGTCGGACTTGATCTCGAACGACTGAAGGCCGGTCAGCCCGATCGCCTCTTGTTCGTTCGCCCGCTTCAGCGCGTCCAGGAAGCGGGCCGCGGCCGGGCTGGTGCGGCCGGCAACGCCGAGGATCTGGCGGGCGTCGGTGTCCACTTCCTGGGTGGTCATCACGTCCTTGTTCTTCCGAAGCATTGGCGCTGAGAAGGTGCGGAGGCTGTGGAGCGGGGTGTCGGTGTCCGGCTGCTTGAAGAACTCGTCCAGAGCCGTGACCTTGTCGGCGAACTTGCCGAGCAGCGGCTCGGCGGCCTCGGTTAGTTCCCGCGCCAGATCGTCGTAGTCGGCGTCCGCCGCCGCCGGGCCACCGGGCGGCTGAAGGCGGGCGATCAGGTCGGCCAGGGTGAGGACGTCGGCGAACCGCGGATTCCCGCTCTTCCCCAACTCCGCCAGCAGCGCGTCCCCGACCCGCACCCAGTCCACGCGGGCCGGGTCGCCGTCCGCCGCCCCCACCGCCTGGGCGATGCGGCGGTCGTACTCGGCCTCGGTTTGCCGGTGGAGGAGGGACACCGCGCGGCCCTGGCGGAGGCCGCCCGCCTCGGGGTTGGCCTTCGCGTCCGCCCGCCCCTGCTCGGCCCCGCTCAGTTCGGCGAACCGGGCGGTCAGGTAATCGGCAACGCGGCCAGTGCGGTCGGCGAACGCGCGGACGCCGGCGTGCAGCGAGCCGGGCTGTTCGCGGCGGACGCGGCCGGCGGCGTCCCGCAGCAGCAGCAGCAGGTCGTCGGCAATGGCCGCCTTGTACGCGGCCGCGATCGCGCGCTTGCCGGCGTCCGCCGCCCGAAGCAATTCCGCCCGCACCGCGATCCGCTTCAAGTACCCTGGCACCCGCTTGGCGTCGGCCACCCGGCTCTCCCAGTCCTCCCCGCCGCCGCCCGCCGTGCGGTACGACGCGGCCCACTCCAACCGTTCCTCCAGCACCTCCTGGTAGGCCGTCAACAGGGACACGGTGTCCGGTAGCCCCCACTCGGCGACGCGGTACCGGACGACCTCGGTCAGCCTCGCGTCGATCTGCTTCTGAAGCTCCTCCCGGTTCTGGCGGACGATGTTGCGGAGGTGGTCGGCCGGCAGCCGCTCCCCCTTCCGCGGCGGGGCGGCGGCCGCACGGTGGTCGGCCAGCCACTCTCGGAGTTGCCGCTCCCCGCCAGCTAGGTCGCCGTCCTCAATGGTGCGGCGGATCTGCTTGTGCCGCTCGGTCACCTCCTCGCCGATGTGGCCGGCGCTACCGGCCGCAGTCCGCAGCAGCGCGCGGCCGAGCGGCACCAATGCGATGGCGAGCGGGTCGGCGGTGCCGTCCGGCACCACCGTCGGCACCACCGCCGGGTCGTCCGTACCCAGGTCTTCCTCCGCCTTCCGGCGGACCTCGTTCGGCTTCAGCCCTTCGCTCCGGTTCCACCACAGTTCGATCAGGCAGTGGGCGAGGCGGTGGGCCGCCGCACGCCGCATCCGCGACCGGTCGAACTGCAACTGGGCCAGCCCCATCATGCTGAACCGGCGGCTGACGTACCGGCAGAACAGCTCGGTCCGGCCGTCCTCGGCGTACACCCTCTGGGGCATCACGTCGATCGTCTTGGCCACGTCGTTCGACCGGTTCCGCCGCATCTCGTCCCCGAACTCGCCGGGGTCGAAGTAGAGGCCGATCTGGTCGGCGATCATCTGGTACGTGTCGGCGTGCGTCTGGAGTTGGCCGGCAAGCGGCTCGTTGGTGCCGCCGACCAGATAGCACAAGTCCCAAGGGGCGTCGGACACCTTCGTCACTCGTCCCCGCTGCCACTGCACCTCGAACAGCGGGGCCTGGCCCGGCCCGCCGCCGACCGTCGGCCGCGGCGGCACGGACAGATCGAACAGGCCGTCCCGGCGGAGCGCGAAGTATTCCATCTCGCGGAGGGCGGCGAACGCATTCTCCTCGACCTTCCGCCGCATTTCGGCCTGCCCGTGCAGCACCCCGCGGGGGCCGGTGATGACCTCCGGGAGGACCAGGTAGTGGATGACGACGGCGGTGCCCAATTGCAGTTCGTCCAGCACCGACCGGACCAACATGCCGGCATCCAGGAACATCCCCGCGCCGGTCCCGCCGGCGAGCGAGTACACCAGCACCACCTCGAGCTGCCCGGCCTGCACGTCGGCCGCCGTCATCCCTTCCGGCAGCCACGCCTTCACCAGGTCCGGGGTGACGGCGTACTTGTGGATCTCCAACAACTTGCTGCGGAGGGCGTCGCGGATGGCGGCGAAGTGGTGGAAGAACGCCAGCCGGCCGAACAGCCGGTTCTGCCCGGCCCCCTTCACCACCGCGGTGGACCCGTACTTGTTCATGTCCGCCGGCATCCACTCGAACACGTGCGGGTGCGCCTGTGCGCCGCCGTTGAAGTAGTCGGCGAACTCGTGCGGCTTGATGTCGCACAGGATCAACTCCGGCGACTCCCCCTCCCGCCGCAGGCGGATATTCCGGCCGACGAACGGGGACACCACCTCCCCGGCGATGGCGTCGGCCATCTGGTCGTCGGTGTCCAGCGCCAGGTACCCGACGATCGGGTACCCGAGACCGCCGAACCGGTTCCGCCCCATCCGGTCGAAGAACTGCTTGCGGACCCGCAGCAGCACGTCTTTGCCCGTCCCGCCGAGGCCGACAAGCAGGGTGGGCGTCTGTTTCTGGCCGGGCATCGGTTAGCTCTCGCGGTGGCGGAAAACGAGGTATCGGGTGGCGGCCGCCAGCATCACCCCGGCGGCGAGGACAACCACCCACAGCGCGTTGCGATTGACGAACGAGTTGCCCCCTGGCAGCACTTGGAGCGGCTTGCGGGTGAGTTCGTCGGACGCGCCGGCGAACAGCACGACGAACCCGACGGCGACGGCCAGCACCCACCCGGCGGCGGCCCCGCCGAACGTATCCATCGGCCACGGTTGGCTGCGGCCGGGACGGACGGCCAGGCGAGTCGGGAACCACCAGTGGAACGCGAACAGCCACGCGGCAGCGGCGGCCGCGGCCAACAGCAGCCATCGCCACGCCGACCATGCGCACTGCCACGACAGTGGGTCGAACACGGTGTCGTCCACCGTCCCGGCGTAGGCGGCCGACGGCGCGGCGAGCAGGGCGAACACGACCAGACGGATCACGACCGGCCTCCTGGGGGTGAGGGGGTGAGCGGGTGGCGGTGAAGCACGACCGCGCCGCCGGCGGTGCGGTCAGCGGTGAACAAGTACGGGCCCAGGATGGCCGGCAGCGGGAACTGCTCACGGCGGTCGCCGTCGTCCCAGTGGAACGTCCGGCGGGACAGCAGGTCGTACACCCGAAGGACCGGCCGGCTGGTATCGCTAAGCCCGCTCAGCGCGACCACCCGGCCGGCCACCCGCACCCGGTCGAACGCGTCCGTCCGCTGGAGGTCGGTCGCGGTCGCCGTCTGGTCCAGGGTGTTCACCCGCCCGAGGGCGGTGCGGCTGAGATAAACCCACGCCGGGCCGTCGGCGAGCGCCGCCGCCCCGACCGGGTGGCCGGCCCCCGTCACCCCGCCGAGGCGGATCCCGCCGGTCGGCGGAAGGATAACGCGGAGGAACTCGCCGCTCGCGTCCCCGCCGGTCATCCCGACGGCGACCGTCCGCTGGCCCGGATCGGCGGCCGGCAGGACCACCAGCCGCGGCGTCCGGGCAAACCCGTCGCCGATATCCAGTTCGACACCGGCCGTCGCCGCGAGCGCCCCGCCCAGCCGTTCGCCCGGCTGAGGCGGCGGGAACACCGTCACAGTATGGCCGGCGACCAGCACCAGCCGCGTCCCGGTGTCGTCCCGAACTGACGCCAGCCCCACCGAGGACGCTTTCGCTTTCGCCTCCAACGGCCACTCGCCAAGGCCGCCGCTGGCCTGGTCAGTCAGCGACAGTCGCGACCCGTGAAGGGACAGGCCGCCGTCGTTGCTATGGGTCAGCCAGTACGCCCACCGCTCCGCCGCCCGGCCGGGCGTGTTCGCGCCGGAGGTGTTGGGCGGCGGAGCAGCGATCACTGGCGGGCCGACGACCGCCCGGCCAGCCGGGCACCGCCAACCGTCGGACAGGTAATCTTCGAGTTGGCCGGCGTGGGACGCCAGCGGCAGCAGGCAGAACGCACGCACCCCAGCTTTGGATGCCGTAACCAGCCACGGGCCATCGGAGGCGGCTAGCCAGCGCCGGGGGGTGTCATCGTGGGACCACGGTTCGCACCAGCCGGCCACTTCAATCAGCCCACCGACAGCCTGAAACGGCTCCAGCAACTGAAACGCGCCGTTCGAATCGCACACCCACACCCACCCGGCCACGGTATCCAGTTCAAACTCCGTCGGTGCACCGCTCCCGCGTTTGGCTGTGCCTGCCAACTCGGCGATCGGCTCCGGAGGTGGCATCACCTGCACGACTCCGCCGGTCGAGACCGCCGTCGGTGCGAGGGCGGCGTCCCGCGTACGGTTGTCGGCGTCGCCGAACCAGCCCGCCGGGAGGCTAACGCCGCACCCGCGGCAGTGAACGGCGATGGGTCGGTTCCAGGAGCGGCAGGTCGGGCGGCCGACACGTTCGCAACGGGCCGCCGGGCGGTGGCAGGACGCACACACCCCGAACGCGGACTCCGTTGTCAGGGTCCCTGCGCATCCAGGAGACGGGCAGGCGTCCATGATGCGAGCGGCAGGCTGACGGGGTACCTGCAGCGTGGCACGGAGCGCAGGAATGATTTCCCTCCTTAAACTGGGCTCTGGTGACAACAATGTCGCACACATGGGTCTGGTAGCAAGAGATAGAGGTATCGATCAGACTAGTCAACGATTGCAAATTAGGGAATAGAGTCGCTGCGCGATAGGCGGCAGCGGTGGTGAGGGTGGAGGTTTCCCCTCCCGCGGGCGTCTCACCCGAACATGCGGTTGTGCAACCCGGCCACGTTCTTCATCATCAGCGTGTGCCCGCGACGGCGGTTCCGGTACCGCTCGCCCGCGATCCGCCAGACCTTCCTCTTCCCGATCCCGTGTTCGGCCACGATCCGCCGCTTCGACACCCGCCGGTTGCCCGCCTTCTGGCGGGCCGTCAACTCACCCCCGCGCGGCT
>JAYUFU010000371.1:0-12390 GCA_043738505.1 Fimbriiglobus sp.
CCCTCGCGGTCGCGGCTCGTCAGGAATGCCGCTCCCGCGCGGTCGCGGCTCGGAGCGCGATCAGTTGTCGCGGCGGCGGCCGTGGCCCTGGTACGGGGCCGGGCCGTTGATCTGCACCTGCGCCTCCTGGTGCAGCTTGAACCCGGTGCCGGCCGGGATCAGGTGGCCGAGGATGACGTTCTCCTTCAGGCCGACGAGGTAGTCCACCTTGCTGGCCAGGGCCGCCTCGGTCAGCACCTTCGTCGTCTCCTGGAAGCTGGCCGCGCTGATGAAGCTGTCCGACTGCACGGCCGCCTTGGTGATGCCGAGCAGCTGCACCTCCATGTCGGCCGGGGTGGGCGTCTCGAAGGTGGGCAGGTCCTTCTTCTTGGTGCCGGTCAGGCTGGCCCGCTCCTCGTCGAACGCCTCCCGCGACAGCACCTGCCCGGCGTAGAAGCCGGACGCGCCGGGGTTCACCACCTTCACGCAGTCCTCGACGTGCTGGCGGTTGATGTCCTCGAAGGTGAACTTGTCCAGCACCAGGCCGGGCAGCAGCTTGGTGTCGCCGGCCGTCGTCACCTTCACCTTGCGGAGCATCTGCGAGACGATCACCTCGATGTGCTTGTCGTCGATGTCCACCCGCTGGAGGCGGTACACGGCCTGCACCTCGCGGACCATGTAGTCCTGCACCGCCTCGATGCCCCGCACGCGGAGGATGTCGTGCGGCACCAGCGGGCCGTACACCAGCGGGTCGCCCACCTTGACGTACTCGCCGGGGGTGACGCGCAACTGGGCCCCGGCGGGGACGGCGTGTTCCCGCTCCTCGCCCGTCTCCTTGCCGTCGTCCGTCACCGGCTGCACCCAGATGATCCGCTTGCCCCGCTTGCGGTCCCCCTGGCGGACGCGGCCGGACACCTCGGCCATGACGGCCGGGTTGCGGGGGCGGCGCGCCTCGAACAGCTCCGTCACCCGCGGCAGGCCGCCGGTGATGTCCTGCGTCTTGGACTGCTCGCGGGTGGTCTTGGCCAGCAGGGTGCCGGCCGTCACCGTCTCGCCGTCCTTGACCGTCACGTTCGCCCGCTCGGGGATGAAGTACGCGCGGAGCAGGGTGCCCTTGGCGTCCTCGATCCGCACCTGCGGGTGCAGGTCACCCTTGTGCTCCATGATGGTGTACTGCATGATGCCGGCGCTGTTCTGCTCGCGGCGGACGGTGACGCCCTCCTTCATGTCCTCGAAGCGGACCTTGCCGGCCTCCTCGCAGATGATCGGGATGGCGCTCGGGTCCCAGTTGCACAGGAGCGTGTTCGGCTCCACCGTCTGGCCGTCCTCGACCTTCAGCTCGGACCCGTTCGGCACCGAGTACCGCTCGATGATCTCGCGGTCCTTCGGCCGCAGGACGAGGATCTCGCCCGTCCGCGCGAGGGCGATCTTCTGCCCGTGCTCGTTGGTCACGACGGTGATCCGCTCGAGCGCCACGACGCCGCCCTTGCGGCACTTGTACTCGGTCTCGACGTTGGCGATCTGGCCGATGCCGCCGAGGTGGAACGTCCGCATCGTCAGCTGCGTGCCCGGCTCGCCGATGGACTGGGCGGCGATGATGCCGACCGCCATGCCCTCCTCGACCAGCGCCCCGGTGGACAGGTCCATGCCGTAGCACTGGCGGCACACGCCCAGGCTGGCCTGGCACGTCAGCGGGCTGCGGACGGTCACCTTGTCGATCCCCAGCCGCTCCAGCAGGCGGGCCTTCTCCGGGGCCATCATCTCGTTCTCCTCGACCATCGGCTCGCCCGTCTGCGGGTGCGGGATGGTGTTCCGCGACACCCGCCCGCGGATGGCGTCGTACAGCGGGCGGTCGATCTCCTGCCCCTTGTACATGATGCCCTTCGTCACCCCCTGCGTGGTGCCGCAGTCGTACATGGTGATGACCACGTTCTGCGCCACGTCGGCCAGCTTGCGGGTGAGGTACCCGGAGTCGGCCGTCTTCAGCGCCGTGTCGGCCAGCCCCTTCCGCGCGCCGTGCGTGCTGCTGAAGTACTCCAGCACCGTCAGCCCCTCCCGGAAGTTGGACTTGATCGGCGTCTCGATGATCTCGCCCGACGGCTTCGACATGAGGCCCCGCAGCCCGGCCAGCTGGCGGATCTGCTCGACGCCGCCGCGGGCACCGGAGATGGCCATCAGGTAGATCGGGTTCAGGTACGGCACCACGCGGCCGGTGTCGTCCGCCCGGCGGTCCTGCGCCAGCTCGATCATGAGCTGCTTGGTGATCATCTCGCGGGCCTTGTTCCACGCCTCGATGGTCTTGTTGTACCGCTCGTCGTTGGCGATGGTGCCCCGCTCGTACTGCTTCCGCAGCTTCTCGACTTCCTTCTCCTTCTCCCGCAGGATGGCGTCCTTCCCCTCCGGCGTCTTCAGGTCCGAGCTGGCGAAGCTGAGGCCCGACTTGGTGGACTCCTTGAACCCGATCTCCTTCATCCGGTCGAGCAGGCTGATCGTCTCGCGGCGGCCGAGCAGCTGGTAGCAGTCGGCGATGATGCGGCTCAGGTACTTGCTGCCCAGGGCCAGGTCGTAGAAGGCCATCTTCGGGTGCAGGATGTCGTTGAAGATGACTCGCCCGACCGTCGTGCGGACCAGCCCGTTCGCCTTGCGGGGGATCTCCTCCGGCTTCGACTGGCCGCGCTCGTCCTTCACCTCCGAGATGACCGGCTTCTCCAGCGGCAGCCGCACCTGGACGCGGGCGTGGATGCCCAGCTTGCCCTCGGCGTAAGCCTGGAACAGCTCGCCGGGGCTGTGGAACAGCATGCCCTCGCCGGCCTCGACTTTCTCCCCCTCCTCGCCCCGGCTGGCGGTCAGCCAGTAGCAGCCCATCACGATGTCCTGCGACGGCGTGATGATGGGGTTGCCGTTGGCCGGGCTGAAGATGTTGTTGGTGGACATCATCAGCACATACGCTTCGACCTGGGCCTCGATGGACAGCGGCAGGTGGACGGCCATCTGGTCGCCGTCGAAGTCGGCGTTGAACCCCTTGCACACCAGCGGGTGGATGCGGATGGCGTTGCCTTCGATCAGCACCGGCTCGAACGCCTGGATGCCCATGCGGTGCAGCGTCGGGGCGCGGTTCAGGAGGACCGGGTGCGAGCGGGTCACCTCTTCCAGGATGTCCCACACCACGTCGTCCTTCCGCTCCAGCATCTTCTTGGCCGACTTGATGGTGTCGGCGTGGCCCAGCTCCTTCAGCCGGCGGATGATGAACGGCTGGAACAGCTCGAGCGCGATCTTCTTCGGCAGGCCGCACTGGTGCAGCTTCAGGTCCGGGCCGACGACGATGACCGACCGGGCCGAGTAGTCCACCCGCTTGCCCAGCAGGTTCTCGCGGAACCGCCCCTGCTTGCCCTTGATCATGTCCGTCAGGGATTTGAGCGGGCGGTTGCTGCTGCCCAGCACCGGCCGCTTGCACCGGTTGTTGTCGAACAGCGCGTCCACCGACTGTTGCAGCATCCGCTTCTCGTTGCGGATGATGACCTCGGGCGCGTTCAGGTCCACCAGCTTCTTCAGCCGGTTGTTCCGGTTGATGATGCGGCGGTACAGGTCGTTCAGGTCGCTGGTGGCGAAGTTGCCGCTGTCCAGCAGCACCAGCGGCCGCAGGTCCGGCGGGATGACCGGGATGCACTCCAGCACCATCCACTCCGGCTTGTTGTTGCTGTCGCGGAGCGCCTCGATGGTCTTCAGCCGCTTGACCAGCTCCTTCAGCCGCTGCTTGGACGCCTTGTCGCCGCGGGCCAGCTCCTTCTCCAGCCGGGCGCGGAGGTCGCGGGCCAGTTCGACCAGGTTCAGCTTCTCCAGCAGCTTGCGGATGGCCTCCGCCCCCATGTCCACCTCGAACACCTCGCCGTGCTCCTCGCGGAGCTTCTTGAACTCGTCCTCGTTGAGCAGTTGCCGCTCCTTCAGGATCGGCTTGTCGCCCTGGCCGAGGACGCCCGGATCGATGACCACGTAGTCCTGGAAGTAGATGACCTTTTCCAGGCTGCTCGTCTTCATGTCCAGCAGGGTGCCCAGGCGGCTGGGCATGGCCTTGAAGAACCAGATGTGGACGACCGGGGCGGCGAGCTGGATGTGCCCCATCCGCTTGCGGCGGACGCGGCTGTGCGTCACCTTGACGCCGCAGCGGTCGCAGATCATCCCCTTGAACTTCATCCCGCGGTACTTGCCGCAGGTGCACTCCCAGTCCTTCTCCGGCCCGAAGATGCGCTCGCAGAACAGGCCGTCTTTTTCCGGCCGGTAGGTGCGGTAGTTGATCGTCTCCGGCTTCTTCACCTCGCCGAAGCTCCACGACTTGATGTCGTGCGGGCTGGCCAGGGAGATGCGGACCGCGCCGTAGTCGTTGATGCGGTCGTACTGGCCGGTCTCGGCGGCGGCGGCGGCCGCGGCGGCGGCGGAAGCGGTGGCGGTACTCATATTCTTTTCCCCTTCGGATGGGTCGTGTGTCTTCTCTGACGGTGGGTCAGCCGGCGATGGCAACAGGTACGGCTGGAGCGGGCCAGGACAGCCCGGTCGCACGGCGGTAGCTGTCGTTGAACTCGTCCTCGTCCATATCGAGCAGTCGGACGTACCTGTGCGTCTCCGGGTCGATTTCGGGGTGGTACGTCCGGGCGTAGTCCAGGAATCCCTTGCGGATGTAGCCGATCACGTACTCGTCGCGACCGACCATGAACTGTGGGAGGTTGTGGGTCAGGTCGGCGAGGTCGTTGACCCGCTTCGCATTTCCCTCCTGCCACGTCAGTTGGCGAATCTCGACCAACACGTCTTGCAGCAACTGCCCGCACTTCGCGATCAACAGTCGGCGTTCGGCGTCCGTCATGATGGCTCCTCCGTCAGGCGACGATCACCACTTGATCCAGCGGAATCGTCGGTGGTTGGCCGGGCAGCCCGAGGGGTTGCAATTGGATCATTGGCACTCGCGCCCGACCGAGAGCCGTACCCAACGCCAGTTCCAGTTGTGAGTAAGCGTGCCGCGGGTCTGACCGACTGACCGTCAACCTGTACGAGTGCAGTTGCTCCAGCCGCACCCAAATCTGACTCGGGCGGCTTCCCGGCACGAACAGCATCGCGGGAATGACCCGGATACCGTTCTCGCGGAACGCGAGCGCCCGGTGGACACCGGCCTCGATGTAGTACTCGTCCACCGGGCACCCCTCAGGCTCACGTCCCCTTCTTCTCCAGTTGCATGTTCAGGCCGAGGCCGCGGATCTCGTGGGTCAGCACGTCGAAGCTGGCGGGGGTGCCGGCTTCGAGGGTGTTCTCCCCCTTCACCATGCTCTCGTAGATCTTCGTCCGGCCTTCCACGTCGTCCGACTTGACGGTGAGCAGCTCCTGGAGGATGTAGGCCGCCCCGTAAGCTTCCAGCGCCCACACCTCCATCTCGCCGAACCGCTGGCCGCCGAACCGCGCCTTGCCGCCCAGCGGCTGCTGGGTGATGAGCGAGTACGGCCCGGTGGCGCGGGCGTGGACCTTGTCGTCCACCAGGTGGTGCAGCTTGAGCATGTACAGGTAGCCGACCGTCACCGGCTGGGTGAACCGCTCCCCGGTGCGGCCGTCGTACAGGATGCTCTTGCCGGTGTCGGACAGGCTGGCCTCCCGCAGGGCCGCCTTGATCTCGTCCTCGGTGGCCCCGTCGAACACCGGCGTGATGGCCTTGAAGCCGAGTTTGGCGGCGGCGTACCCCAGGTGGGTCTCCAGAATCTGGCCCACGTTCATCCGGCTCGGCACGCCGAGCGGGTTCAGGATGATGTCCACCGGGGTGCCGTCCTTCAGGAACGGCATGTCCTCTTCCTTGAGGACTTTCGAGATGACCCCCTTGTTCCCGTGCCGGCCGGCCATCTTGTCGCCGACGCTGATGACCCGCTTGGTGGCGACGTACACCTTCACCATCTGCTGCACGCCGCTGGGCAGCTCGTCGCCCCGCTTGAGCGAGTTCGACTTCCGCTCCTGCTCGTCGATGAAGAACTGGATCCGCTCCCAGTGGCGGGCGTAGATCTTGCCGGCCGCCTTCGCCTTCTCCGGCGTGCGGATGTCCAGCTCGTCCATCTTGAACAGCCGCGCCTGGTCGGCGACGATCCGGTCGTCCTTGTCCGCCCCGTAGGGCACCTTGTCCTTCGACTTCAGGTCCTTCTTCTCGACCACGTCGCCGAGGGCCTCGATGAACTCGCGGAACTGGCCGCCGATCTTCTCGGCGTACTCGGTCTCGATCCGCTTCTCCTCCTTGGCCAGGTCCTTCTTCTCGTCCTCGGTCATGTTCGCCTTGCGGCTGAACCGCTGCGTCTGGATGACCACCCCCTCGACGCCCGACGGCACTTCCAGGCTGTCGTTCTTCACGTCCTCGCCGGCCCGCCCGAAGATGGCGTGCAGCAGCTTCTCCTCCGGCGTCAGTTCGCTCCGGCTCTTCGGCGACACCTTGCCGACCAGGATGTCGCCGGGCTTGACGAACGTGCCCACCCGCACGACGCCGTAGTCGTCCAGGTTGGACAGCGCCTTGGGCGACACGTTCGGGATGTCGCGGGTGAACTCCTCCTTGCCCAGTTTCGTCTCGCGGATCTCGAGGTCGAACTCCTCGATGTGCAGCGACGTGTACGTGTCGTTCTGCACCAGCCGCTCGCTGATGATGATGGCGTCTTCGAAGTTGTACCCTTCCCAACTCATGAACGCGACCAGCACGTTCCGGCCGAGGGCCAACTCGCCCTGGTGGGTGGCCGCCCCGTCGGCCAGGATTTGCCCCTTCTTCACCTTCTGGCCCATGCGGACGATGGGCTTCTGGTTCAGGCACGTCCGCTCGTTCAGCCCGTGGTACTTCCGCAGGACGTACTCGCGGACGATCTTGTCCTTCTCCTCGATCTTGATCCGCTCGGCGTCGGCGTACACCACCACGCCGTCCTCGAGCGCCCGCACCAGCATGCCGCTGTGCCGGGCCACTTCCTTCTCCAGACCCGTGGCGACGATGGGAGGTTCGGTGACGAGCAGCGGCACCGCCTGCCGCTGCATGTTCGACCCCATCAGCGCGCGGTTGGCGTCGTCGTGCTCCAGGAACGGGATGAGGCCGGCGGACACCCCGACCATCTGCTTGGGCGACACGTCCAGGTAGTCGATCTTGTCGGCGTCGATGCCGGTCAGGTCGCCGGACGCGCGGCCGTTCACGCGGGGGGTGCTGATGCGGCCGTTCTCCACGTCGGTGTCGGCGGGGGCCAGACGGAGCGTCGATTCCTCGTCCGCCCGCAGTTTCGTCACGCCGTCCTGGAGCTTGCCGGCCGTCACCTTGCGGTATGGGGTGATGAAGAACCCGTACTCGTCGATCTCGGCGAAGATGCTGAGCGACGAGATGAGGCCGATGTTCGTGCCTTCGGGGGTCTCGATGGGGCAGATGCGGCCGTAGTGCGAGATGTGCACGTCGCGCACCTCGAACCCGGCCCGCTTGCGGTTCAAGCCGCCTGGTCCGAGGGCCGACAGCCGCCGCTCGTGCGTCAGCTGCGCGAGCGGGTTGGTCTGGTCCACCACCTGCGACAGTTCCGACCGGCCGAAGAAGTACTCGATGGCGGCGCTGACCGACTTCGGGTTGATCAGCGTCCGGGGGGACATGTCCACCGGCTCCTTGATCGCCATCCGCTCCTGCACCGTGCGGCGGAGCTTCAGGAACCCCTTCCGCAGCTCGTCGGCGGCCAGTTCGTCGATGGTCCGCAGGCGGCGGTTGCCGAGGTGGTCGATGTCGTCGACGTGCCCGTTCCCGGCCCGCAGTTGCAGCAGGTACTTGATGGCGTTGACGAAGTCCACCGCGCGGAGGGTCATCTCCGTTTCCGGCACCGTCTGGTCGAACTTGCGGTTGATGCGGAACCGCCCGACGCGGCCGAGGCGGTAGCGGTTCGGGTCGGCGAACTTCTCGCGGAACAGGTCGCGGGCCTTCTCCAGCTGCGCCGGGTTGCCCGGCCGCAGCCGCTGGTAGATCTTCAGCAGCGCCTGCTCGTGCGACAGCACGTCGCTGCCTTCCTCGCCGATGGACTGGAGGATGATCGGGTCCTTCGGGTACGGCAGGACCTCGAACTCCTTGATGTTCGCCAGGGCGATGCGGTCCATGTTGACGTTCGTGAACGGCTTGCCGGCGTCCACGTACACTTCGCCCGTCTCCGGGTCGATCACGTCGTCGACGGAGATGCACGGCAGGACGTTCTGCTCCACGTCGCCGACCAGTTTCGGGCGGGTGGTCGGGTCCTTCAACTTGACGGTGACGATCTCGGCGACGTGGAACTCGCGGATGAGGGCGACCGTCTGGCTGTACATCGGGTCCATCGCCCGGAGCAGCGTCATGGCGCTGAACTTGCCGGACTGGTCGATGCGGACGCCGAACGTCTCCTTCTTGGTGACGTTGATCTCGATCCAGCTCCCCCGCTCCGGGATGACCCGGCACGAGTGCAGCTTCTTGTCCGCCTCCTCCTCGACGACGAAGTCCACGCCGGGGCTGCGGTGCAACTGGGACACCACCACCCGCTCGGCCCCGTTGATGATGAACTCGCCGCCGCCGATCATGATGGGCATGTCGCCCAGGTACACTTCCTGCTCCTCGGACGTGCCGTCGGCCTTCTGCAGCCGCAGCCAGACGCGGAACGGGCGGCCGTAGGTGAGCCGCAGCTGGCGGCACTCGTCCGGGTCGTACCGCGGCTTGCCCAATTCGTACTTGACGTACGCCAGGCTGGTTTTCTTGTCGTAGCTTTCGATGGGGAAGATTTCTTGCAGCACGCCGTCCAGACCGGTGGCGGACCGCTTCTCCATCGGCACGTCGAGTTGCAGGAAGCGGGCGTAGGAGCGGGTCTGGATGTCGGTCAGCGACGGCACCGGGGAGGCGTCGCCGAACTGGTCGTACCGCCGCTCGGCGGTGGGGTAGATGATGCGGTTGGCCGGAATGGACATTGCGGGCAGCTCCTTCCCGGACGCGACGACACAGCCGCCCGACCGGTCGCCGCGGAATCGCGGCAACGGGGCTTGCGGTGGACGGGCGCGTGCGTTATTGGTTGGGGGAGGGGTGGGTGAGGCCGGCGCGGACGCGGTCCCGAACCGGACACGGGTGGCGTCCCGACGTTCGGCGGAGGGCCGAGCGGGAGGCGGGCGTGTCGGCCGGGAATGAGGGAGTGAGGCGGAAGACAGTTCGGAGCAAGTGGGCGGCGCGCATTGTCACCACTGGCTTCGCGGACGGGGGCGTCGAGGCGGGAAACTCGACGGCACCGGGAATAGTTTTGCAATCCAATCAATACGAATAGTCCGCCCGGATTCCGCAGTCAAGGGCAGGCTGCGAAATTCGGGTGAATTTTTCCGTACTGAGTTTGACAACGTAGTCCGCACTCTCCTAGTGCGGACCTGAAGAAGCCGCACTCGGAGAGTGCGGACTACCTTTCTCCGATTTACGCCGGCTTGACGGTCACTTTCGCGCCGGCGTCTTCCAACTTCTTCTTCACGTCCTCGGCGATCTTCTTGTCCACGCTCTCCTTGATCGACTTCGGCGCGCCTTCGACGGTCGCCTTGGCTTCGGCCAGACCCTGACCGGTCAACTCGCGGACCACCTTGATGATCTGAATCTTCTTGGTGACATCGAAGCCGGCTTCGAGGATCACGTTGAACTCGGTCGGCTCTTCGACCTTGGCGGCCGGACCCGCGGCGGCGGCCGGGGCCATCATCATCCCGCCGCCGCCAGCGGCCGGCTCGATCTTGTACGTGTCTTTCAGGTAGCCTTTCAGTTCGGCGGCTTCGGCGAGGGTCAGTTTGGCGATCTTGTCGCCCAGTTCGGCCACGGCGCTCATGGTGAGTCCTTTGCGTTCGGAGGTTCGGGGTAGGGTCAATGCCGGTGAAGCGGCCGGCGGGGCGTAATAGTGGTTTGTGTTCTGCTCGCTCCGCGAGCGGTCTTGTGCTATCAGGAAGAACCCGCTCGCGGAGCGAGCAGAGCACTTCACGCGGCCGGAGCGGGCGTCGCCTCGGCGTCGGCGACCTCCGGCTTCTTGTCCTCGATGGCCTTGAGGATGCCGGCGATGTCCGAGCCGGGGCCGGCGAGGGCGGCGGCGAGGCTGGCCCCCGGCCCGATGATGGCCGCCAGCACGTCGCCGATGGCCTCCATGCGGGTCGGCAGCGTCTTGGCAACGCCGAGGGCGACCGACTGCCCGTCGGCGACGGCCGTCTTCTCCTTCATCTTCTCCGGCGATTTCGGGTCTTTCTTGGTCGCCTTCACCGCCTCATCGACGGCGTTCGCTAGCGCCTTGATGCTGTCCGCGCCCCAGCAGACGAGGGTCGGGCCGACGCCGAAGTCGGCCGACACGCCGAGTTCCCCGAAGACCTTCTTGGCGTAGCTGTTCTTCACCAGCTTGACGCGGACCTTCTTCTCGCGAAGGGTTTTGCGGAACTGGTACTCGGTGGCGGAGTCCACCTTCAGCGGCTCCAGCAGGACGTAGTCCGTCACGCCCTTGAAGTCGGCGCGGAGGGCGTCCAGTTCGAGTTGCTTGATCGCCTTGCTCATCTTGGTCGTCCCTCGTCCGTAGTCCCACGTCCTTCGCCGCATCGCATTCGGGACCCGCGCACGCGGCGGGTCGGGCCAGTGACCGAATGACGACCGACGAATGACAACGGACGACGTTACACGGTGATGCGGATGCCGGGGCACATGGTGGCGGACAGCACCACGCCGTTGATGTAGTTGCCGCGGACGCCGGCCGGCTTGGCCCCGCGAACCGCTTCGACGAAGGCGAGGATGTTCTCGGCGATCTTGTCGTCGGCGAAGCTGATCTTGCCGACCCCGGCGTGAATCTGCCCGGTCTTGTCCGAGCGGTACTCCACCTTGCCGGCCTTGAACTCCTTCACCACCGCCGCCAGGTCGCCGGTGACGGGCACCACGGTGCCGGCCTTCGGGGTGGGCATCAGGCCGCGGGGGCCGAGGACTTTACCCAGCTTCGCCACCTGCGGCATCAGGTCTTGCGTGGTGATGGCGATGTCGAAGTCGAGGAAGTTCTCCTTCTGCACCCGGTCCACGAGGTCGGTGCCGCCGACGAAGTCGGCCCCGGCGGCCTTCGCCTTCTCGACGTTCGCCCCCTGGCAGAACACCGCCACGCGGACGCTCTTGCCGATGCCGTGGGGCAGGGAGACGGTGCCGCGGACCATCTGGTCGGACTGGGTCGGGTCGATGCCGAGGTTCATGTGAATCTCGACCGTCTCGTCGAACTTGGCCCGCTTGACGGACTTCAGCAGGGCGATGGCGGCCTTGACCGCCAGTTGGCCGGCGTCGTCCACCTTCTTGACAATGTTGCGACGGTGGGCGCGGAGTTTCTTGCCCCGACGGGGCGGTACGCCCGGCTTCTTTTTCTTCTTGGGGGCGTCGGGGTCGGCCGCTTTGCCGCCGCCCTGCTGTTGCAGCGGGCGGGGGGCCGACGGGGCTTCGGCGGGAGGAGCAGCCGGAGCGGGAGCAGGGGCGGCCGCGACGGGGGCCTTCCCCTCGGCCGGTTTGGCCTCGGGTTCTTTCGCCATGACTCAAAATACTCCGGTGGGCGGGGGAGTTCGCGGCGGTTCGCCGGACTCGGCCCCTCCCCCTTCGCGCGGGGCGAGGGGTGGCGGATGGAAAACGATCAGAGAACGGCCGCAAAGATCGCAAGAAACGCAAAATCGACCAAGACAGTCTTCAAAATTCTTTTGTTCTCTTTGCGTTTTTTGCGGCCAATCGTCGGGCATCAATCGACGACGGTCAGGCCCATGCTGCGGGCGGTGCCGGCGATGATGCGGGCGGCGTGTTCCACGTCGCGGGCGTTCAGGTCGGTCATCTTCTTGGTGGCGATGTCCAGCAGTTGCTGACTGGTGATCGTGAACCCCTTGTACTTGCCGCTCTTCTTGGCGTCGCCGGGGATCACGTCGCCGCCCTTCTTCTTCTCCGGCGGGATCTTGGCGGCCAGCTTCAGCAGCACGGCGGCCGGCGGCGACTTGATTTTGAACTCGAAGCTGCGGTCGCTGTACACGGTGATGATGACCGGCAGCATCAGCCCCTTCAGGTCGGGGGCTCCCGTCTTGTCGTTGAACTGCTTGACGAACATGCCGATGTTCACGCCGTGCTGACCGAGGGCCGGGCCGACGGGCGGGGCGGGGGTCGCGGACCCGCCGGGGCACTGGAGCTTGACTTGCGCGGTCACCTGCTTGGCCATGACACACCTGGAGCCGGGGCGGGTTCGCGTCGTCGAACGCTCGACCCTATAAAACGGCAACCTCCCCGACGGCGCGAGGAGGATTGAAGGATTGAGAAATATACGCGGCCGACGTGCCAGCGGGAAGGCCGATGCGCCGAATTTTCCCGCGCGGAGTCACGCGCCAGGGCCTTTCCTTCATTCGTGAACCGACGGGCCGCGACCGCGA
>JAYUFU010000372.1:0-4152 GCA_043738505.1 Fimbriiglobus sp.
GACGCCGGGCACGCCGGAGTCCGCCCCGCGCGGGGCGAACTCCCGCTTGCCGTCGCGGGCGGGTTTCGCGTCGTCGCCGGCCGCGAGGCCGGTGCCACAAACCAGGGCGGCGAGCAGGAGGCGGGCGGTCACGCGAGTACCTCCGTCACCGGTTTGGCGGTCTTGTCCACGATCGGCAGCGGGCGGCCGACGTTCGACATGTTCATCTTCTTCCAGTCCACGCCGAGCGCCTGGCAGGCGGTGGCGAGCAAGTCCACGGTGGTCGTCACCCGGTCTTCCACCGTCGTACCGTCCGCGCTCGTCTTGCCGACCGCCTGCCCGCCCTTGATGCCGCCGCCGGCCAGGACCGTGCTCCAGGCGTTCGGGTAGTGGTCGCGGCCGCGGCCCTGGTTGATCTTCGGCGTGCGGCCGAACTCGCCCATCCACACGATGAGCGTCGAGTCCAGCAGCCCGCGGTCCTTCAGGTCGGACATCAGGGACGCCCACGCGCCGTCGAGCGTGCCGCACAGCCCCTTCACGAGGTCGAAGTTCTGGCCGTGCGTGTCCCAGTTGCCGAGGTTCACCTCGACGAACGGCACGCCCTTCTCCACCAGCCGGCGGGCGAGCAGGCAGCCCTGACCGAACAGGCTGCGGCCGTACTTGTCCCGCACCGCGTCCTTCTCCTGGCTCAGGTCGAACACCTTGCCGGCGTCGGATTGCATCAGGCGGGTGGCGCGGTCGTAGGCGGCCTGGTGGCCGGTACTCACCGTGCTGGGCCGACTGGCGAGGAAGTCCTCGTGCATCTGCCGCAGCAGGTCCAGCCGGGCGTCGGCGTGGTCCTTGCTCACGTCGGCCGGGCGGTCCAGGTTCTGCACCTTCAGCAGGTTGTCCAGGTTGGCGGCTTGCTGGCCGGCCTGCTGGAAGTAGTTGTCGGCGACGACGAGCGGGGCGTAGTTCGGCCCGAGGAAGCCGGGGCCGAACGCCTCGTTGCTGAAGAACCGCTGCGGGGCGATGGAGACGAAGTTGGGCAGCTCGCTGGCCGGGTCGCCGAGTTCCTTGGACAGCAGCCCGCCGAGGCTGGGGAACTGGATGCCGCCCAGCGGCAGGGTGCCGGTCCGCATCAGGAAGGTGGCGCGGCCGTGATCGCCTTCCTTCGTGGACATGCCCCGCAGCACGGCCAGCCGGTCGCCGTGCTTGGCCAGCAGCGGCAGGTGTTCGCCGATCTTCAGCCCCGGCGCGGCCGCGATCTCCTTGTACGGCCCGCCGTTCTCGTGGCCGGGCTTCAAGTCCCACAAGTCGATGGTGCTGGGGCCGCCGTTCATCCACAGCAGGATGCAGCTCTTCTTCGGCTTCGCCTTGGTGGCCTCGGCGGCGAGCGCCAGTTGCTGGAACCAGCCGGACACGCCGACCCCGAGGCCGACGGCCCCGGTCCGCAAGAAGTGTCGCCGGCCGAGCGTGGACAGAGCGGTCATCGGGGAACTCCGGTGGTGATTTGGATCGATAAAGAAGAGCTAACCACAGAGGCACAGAGACACAGAGAGAACAAGAGAGAATTTCTTCCAAGACTCCTCGTCCTCTCTGTCTTCTCTTCTCTGTGCCTCTGTGTCTCTGTGGTTAGTCTGTCTGTCGTTTTTCGCTTTAGTGGTTGAACAGGAACTCCGGGCTGTTCAGCAGCACCCAGAAGACGTCCGCCAGGGCTTTCTTCTTGTCGCCGGACGGCCCGCCGCGGTCCACGTAGCTGGCCAGCTTCTCCAGCTCCTCCGGCGTCGGCTTGCGCGTCAGGGCCGTGAAGAACAGCGTCTCCAGCCGCTTCTCGGTGTCCAGGAACGGCGCGTCGAGGACGGCCGCGAGGATTTCCGACTTGTCCAGGCTGGTCTGGTCGGCGGTCAGCTTGCCGTTCATCATCGCCAGCGCTTGCAGGATGGAGGTCTGCGTCTCGGTCGGCTTCGGCGGGTCGGGGAACAGCGTCTTGATGCTGAACCGGGTGACGGTGCCGTTGCCCTGGTCGTAGAAGGCCTGATTCCGCGGCTGGTTGTCGCGCACGCCGGTGGCGGTGGCGAAGCTGTCGTAGATCTGGTGCCCGGTCAGGCTCTTCACGTTCATGCGGGCGAACCGGCGGGGGTCGCCCTGCGACGGGTGGCTGACGCGGCTGGTCCGGTTGTAGGCCCGGCTGGCGACGATGGCGCGGATCATCGCCCGCTGGTCGAACCCGCAGTCGGCGTACCCCTTGGCCAGCGCGTCCAGCAGTTCCGGGTGGCTGGGCGGGTTGTTCTCGCCGGGTTCGTCGATGGGATCGAGGATGCCGACGCCGAACAGATGCGCCCACAGGCGGTTGGCCAGGTTGCGGGCGAAGTACGGGTTGGCCGGGGCCGTCACCCAGTCGGCCAGTTCCTCGCGCGGCGACTTCTCCTCGGTCCAGTTGGGCGACGTGCCGTCCATGAACGCGGCCGTTACTTTCCGGCTGGTGCCTGCGACGGCCAGCGTGTTCTTGTCGGCTTGCGGCTTCACCGGGCCGACGAAGCTGGGGCGGTTCGGCGGCAGCGGGGTGAACTCGCCGAAGAAGGCGGCGAACTGCCAGAACTGCTCGCGGGTGTACGGGGCGAACGGGTGGTCGTGGCACTGGGCGCACTCCAGCTTCACCCCCAGGAAGGCCCGCGTGACGGTGCTGCCGAGGTTCTCCGGCTTCGACTGTGCCGCCTGATAGAAGGCTTGAATGGCGTTCTGGTCGGCGTCGTAGGCCCGGTTGCGCACCGGCTGGAACTGCCCCCGCTGGCCGAGGAACACTTCGGCCGTGAGGACGGTGCGGACGATCTCGTCCATCTTCACGTTCTGGGCGAACCGCTTCCGCAGCCAGTCCTCGAACTGCTGGCCGAGGTACATGGTCTGCTGGTCGGTGAGCGTCTCGGGCAGCCACTTGGACCGCGCGACGCTGGCGAAGTGGGTGGCGTGGCTCGGCTTGGTGAGCAGCAGTTCGACCAGCTTCGCCCGCTTGTCGGCGGCGGGGTCGGCCTCGAAGGCGCGGACCTCGGACACCTTCGGGATGCGGCCGATCAGGTCCAGGTAGACTCGGCGGCAGAACTCGGCGTCGTCCGCCTCGGCGGCCGGCTTGATGGTCCGCGCGGCCCAGTCCGCCGCGAGGTGCTTGTCGATGGCGGCCGTCAGCGCGGCGACCTTCTTGTCGGCAGCGGACGGCTCGGCGGCGAAGCCGGGCGCGGCGACGAGGCCGAACGCGAGGGCGAGGAGCGGCCGGGTACTCATGCTGGGGTCTCGCGCGGAGGCCGGGGTGCGGACTACCGGAAGGACGGGTTCCGACGACGATTCTAACCTCCCAGACGCCGCCGGGCGACAGCCATTCCGCGGGAGTTCGACGCCGGCGGATTTCGGTGGACCCGGCCCGCAAGGGCCGTGGGTGGGTTCGAGTGTCCAGACGGTCACGGCCTTGCGGTCGGCTGCAACAAGAAATGCGATAAGTCCGAACGCGGCCGGCGGGGAACCGTTGGCGGAGGTTAGTTCGCGGTGCGGAGCTGCCGCACGACCGGCTCGTCCTCGGCCGTCACGTCGAACACCCACAGGCAGCCGGCGAGGATGGCCTTCGGCCGGCGGGACCGGAGCCACGCGAAGGCGTTCGGGTCTTTCAGGTACGTCCCCTGCAAGTTCGACGCGCTGACGACCAAAACTTGCGGCGCGCCCCGGCCGAGGACACACAGGGGCGGCGGTTCGAGTTGGCCGTGCCCGGCGAGCAGTTCGCATTCGATGCCGAAGGCCCGCGGCGGGGCCGTGCCGCAGTACGAGAGGGACACGACTTCCAGCTTTTCCCTCGTCATGTACTCCTTCAGCGCGGGCAGCCCTTGGCCCCAATCGAGGTTGGAGTCGCCGAGGATTTCGACGCCGCGCTCCGGCCCGCCGACGAACTCGTTGAACTGGCCGAGCGGGTAAGGACTGGAGCGAACGGCGGACGCGATGACCGAGCCGACCGCGAGCGCGGCAACGACCCACCGCCACGGCGTCGGCCGCGCCACGAACCGGGCGGCGAGGAGGTAGACGAACGGGAGGACGGGCAGTGCCACGCGGACGCCCAGGTTCACCCGCGACAGCGAGATGAGCGCGAACAGCGTGACGGCGACGACGGGGAGGAAGAGAGACGATCCGACGAGCCGCGACCGCCAGGGAGCG
>JAYUFU010000373.1:0-4149 GCA_043738505.1 Fimbriiglobus sp.
ATCCGAGATGGCGTGGCGGCGTCCCATGGCAGGCCCTCCGTGGCAGGTTCGTCGGGCCGCCTTGTACCCGATCACCGGACCTCGTGTCCACACGGCCTAGCCCTCAGGGCCATTTCTCGTTTGAGGTTGGCGAAGGTCGGCGAGTTGGGTAGAGGACTTCCTTCCGCTGTTCGGGAGCTCCTGCCATGCCGAAGTCGCTCGTCGAGATGTTCCACCGAGTGTTCGATCCCCGCTCGCGGCACGGGTCGATTCACGACTTGGTGCCCACGCTCTCCCTCGCCGTCGTCATCCTCGCCGGCCGCACCAGCCTGGCCGGCATCGCCCGCTTCGGTCGCGACCACAAAGCCCCTCTCGCTCACGCCCTCGGATTCCGACGCGGCACCACGCCCTCGCTGTCCACCTTCTCCCGCCTCTTCCGACGACTCGACGTGGAGGCCTTCGAGGCCGTCCTCGGCCAGTGGATCGTCCAGCGATGCCCCGACCTCGGCGATCATTTCGCCCTCGACGGCAAGACCC
Source organism: Fimbriiglobus sp. (assembly GCA_043738505.1). GTDB lineage: Bacteria > Planctomycetota > Planctomycetia > Gemmatales > Gemmataceae > JALHQU01. Next base: position 517 of record JAYUFU010000373.1, read on the forward strand.
TCCGGCGCAGCCACGACGGCGACACCCCGGCCGTTCACCGGCTGTCCGCGTTCGCCCCGCAGGTGCAGGCGGTGATCGGTCAACTCCGTGTCGATGCCAAGACGAACGAGCACAAGGCCGCCCTGACGCTGCTCGGCGTGCTGCCCTCGTTGAAAGGGAAAGTGGTCACCGGGGACGCCATGTTCTGCCAGACCGAGATCGCCGAAGTGCTGGAAAAGCACGAGGCGGATTACATCCTGCATGTGAAGGACAACCGGCCGGCGGTGACGGAGAAGATCGCCGAACGGCTCGACCCGGTCGGGTCTTTTTCCCCCGGCGGAGACGATCGATCCGGACGTGTCGGCGGCGCGGACGGCGAACGAGGGCCACGGCCGCGTCGAGGTCCGCACGGCGCACAGTTGCGACCTGTTGACGTGGTGGCTGCGGGCGAAGGGGTTCGTCGGTGCGGCGCAAGTGATCCGGGTGGAGCGGGTGCGAATCGTGAAGGGGGAGAAGACGGTGAGCGTGGAGTATGACGTGTCGAGCCTGGCCCGCCACGAGGCCACGGCGTTCGACTTCCCGACGTGGATCCGGGCACATTGGGGGATCGAGAACGGGTGGCACGCCGTGCGGGATGAGACGCTCGGGGAGGACCGCTGTCGGGTCCGCAAGGGTGGGTCGGCGCAGGTGCTGGCGGCGTTGCGCAACGCCGCCCTGCACCTGATGCACGACGCCGGCGAGTCCAACCGCAAGGCCGCCACCGAACGCTTCCAAATCCACCCCGAGGAAGCCATCGACCTCATCCACTCCCGGCAGTGTGAAACATGAAATGGCCCTGGAGTAGCCCTGCCCCACCCGCGCCGCGCTCTTGCGGCGCGAGGGAGTGAACATTAAACTGGTGTCGGGACGGTTGGGGTTCTCGGATGTCGCGGTGACGTTTCAGGTCTACCCGCGTTCTATTCGGGGATCCGAAGCCAGCGGCCGAGGTTCTGGGCGATCCTCCACACGATAACCCCACGGTCGGCGGGAAAAGCCTGAATGCCCTCGTAGCTCAGGGGATAGAGCACCTGTTTCCTAAACGGGTGGTCGGAGGTTCGAATCCTCCCGGGGGCACTTCCTTCAACTCGTCTCGGTCGTCCTCAACCGCTCTCAGCCCTTGCCCGGCAATCAGTTCCGCCGGGACAGTGTACCCTCGTTCCGATGAACTGGTTTCCCCGTCCGTCTCCGACCCTTCTCGCCCGCCGTCGGAAGTTGCTACTTGGTTTGCTACTTGGAGGGTGCCGGTGGGGAGGGCGTTCACCAGCGCCCCCAGGTCTTCCATCCGGGCGCGGGCGTAAGTGCCGGCCGTCAACTTCGGGTCGGAGTGGCGGGCCAACGTCATCGCCTGTTTCAGGTCCGCCCCGCCGCGGATGACGTTCGTGATGTAGGTCGCCCGGAAGGCGTGGAAGTCCCGCGTCTCGTCCCCCTCGGGACCGGGCACGACGACGAGAAGACCGGCTGTCTTCATGTCCTTGGCGAGCATCCCGGCCGAGCGGTCCACCCACGTGCCCGGCCAGACGATCCCGGTTCGGCCGGTCAGGAACGCGGCGAGGTCGCGGGCCAGTTCGCGGGGGATCGGCTGGCGGGCCGGGAGTCCGTTCTTGGTGTGGTCGCCGCTCAGCACCACTGTCGGTGGTGCGGCGGTCAGGTCGAAGGACTCCACCGTCAGGGCGGCCAACTCGGACACACGGTAGCCGGTGTTCACGGCGACCCGGTACAGCATCACGCGAACTGGGCCGTTCAGGTCGCGGAGCGTCTTCCGCTCGGCGGTGACGGCGTACAGCGTCGCCAAGTCTTCCAGCGAGAACTCGGCTCGGCGGCGAGTGATGCCGGCCTTGGGGTTGATCGGCTTCAACCGGGCCAGCGGGTCGCGGGCGAGGCGGTCGTTCACCACCAGCCAGCGGACGAATTGCTTGAGGGCCTGGAGGGTGTGGTTGCGGGTGCGCGGCGGCGCCTTCGCCATCTTGCCGGCCTTCGACGCGGTTCGCGGGGCGACAGTGAGAGTGGCGAGGTACTGTTCCAGGGGAGTGGCGTTCAGGTCGCGGGGGAAGACGAAGCCGCAGGCGTCGAACGCCTTCCGCACGCGCATCGACTTCTCGGCGACGTACTCCGGACTGCGGTCGTTCGCGGAGAGGGACGTTCGCCACGCGGTCAGGTGAACCGCGAGGGGCGTCTTGCGGTGGTCGGCGAACCGGTCGATGACTCCGGCTTTCCGCCGCTCGATGTCCTTCAACAGGTCCACCAGCATGACGGCGGCGGCGTCCTTGTCGGTGCTGAACCGCACCGGCTTCCGCCGGCCGTCGGCTCCCCGCACCATCGCGCACCACACGACGGTCGGGCGGAGGTAGCACGTCCCGTCCTTCGTCAGCGGGAACAGCCGGGTCCGCTTGCCGTCGCGTACGACGAGTTCGGCATCCGCCGGCACGCGGTGGGTCTGGTCGAAGCGGAACAGGCTCGGCATGGTTGTGGTCCTCTTGCTGTGTTGAAAGTAATCCAGCGAACGTCGCCGGGGAATGTCGGAAATGCGTCCGGCGTTACTTCCGGCGGCGCTGGAGGTCGGCCCACACGGGCGGCCATGCCTTCCCGTCGTGGAGTTCGCCAGCCGGCGTGCGGTAGGCAAGTCACACCTCGACTTCGGCGCGGTGCCACCGAACCGAACCGCCGACGCGCACCTCCGGCAGGCCGATCTGTCCTGCTGCCTTCATCCGGTCCAGCGTCGAGACGCCGATGTCGAGCAGCGCGGCGAGGGCGGGACGGTCGAGCAGCGCAGCCGGTTCCGGCCGGGTGTCGGCGAGCACCTTGCGGATCGCCCGCAACTCGGTCAGCACGCCGTCGGCCGGCGGGTGGGCGGTATCGGTCGTCGGAGTCACGGGAAGTTCCTCACGGGGGTATCTGCGGATCGGCGATTGAGCCGGAGATCATGGCCTGATCAGGTTCGGTCATCCGCCCCACGTCGGGGCAATGTTGGTTTCGACGACGACGGGGACCGGTCGGCACAGCTCGGCCATGCCGTCCGTCATGGCCGTCACGAGCCAGACCTTCACCGCGTCGGCGGCGGCGGCGGCGCACTCGACGACGATCTCGTCGTGGACGGCCAGTACGGGGACGGCGGTCGGGTGGTCGTGCCGCCGCTCCCACAGCAGCGCGAGCGCCAGCTTGAGGCCGTCCGCCCCGCTGCCCTGAACGGGCGTGTTCAACTTCTCGGTGAACTTCGCCACCGACTTCCGCCGGCGGCCGGCGAGCGTGCGGGTGGCCGTCACCCCGTTGCCCTGCTTGCGGTGCCACGCGGCCAGCTTCGGGTAGGCCTCGAAGAACGCGGCCCGGTACGCGGCGGCCTGCGCGGCGGTCAGCGTCAGGCCGTAGTTCGACTTCGCGTACCCGGCGAACATCGGCGCACCGCCGCCGTACAGCAGCCCGAAGTTCACCGCCTTCGCCAACTGCCGGTCGGCCTTCGTCACCTGGGGGAGTGCTGGTCATCTGGGTCGTCAGGTGACACGGTCGGCAGTCAGATTTCCTAAGAGCCAGTTCCTGAACCTGGGTTGACTCGGCGAAGTGGGTGTGGCATCTTCCGGTGGTGTCGCTCGATCCGACAACCGTCTCATGGATGACCCGCCA
>JAYUFU010000374.1:0-4148 GCA_043738505.1 Fimbriiglobus sp.
TCCCACCCACGGCCCTTGCGGGCCGGGTTCGCCCGGAATGCCCGCCTCCGAACAGCCCCGCACACCCCCTCGGCTCCGCACCATGGCCACCGACGTCGATTCCGACCCGCGGCGCTTCCTGCACCCGACGACGATCGCCAAGATCAGCCGCCTCGACCTCCGCGCGCGGCAGGTGGTGGAGGGGTTCATCTCCGGCCAGCACAAAAGCCCGTTCTTCGGCCAGTCGGTCGAGTTCGTCCAGCACCGCGAGTACGTCCCCGGCGACGACATCCGCCACCTGGACTGGAAGGTGTGGTCGAAGACGAACAAGTTCTACATCAAGCAGTACGAGGCCGAGACGAACCTGCGGTGCAGCCTGGTCGTGGACACCAGTGAATCCATGCTGTACGGCCGCGGGGCCATGAACAAGTACGAGTACGCCTGCACCGCCGCCGCCTGCCTGGGCTACATGGTCGTCAAGCAGCAGGACTCGGCCGCCCTGAACAGCTTCGGCTTCGACGTGCGGCAGGCGCTGCCGTCGAAGAGTTCGCAGCGGCACCTGGACGCCATCGTCAAGGTGCTCGACCTGACCCGGCCGGAAGGCAAGACGGACGTGTTCAAGTCCCTGCGGCAGGTGGCCGAGACCAGCCCCAGCCGCGGCATCGTCTGCCTGTTCTCCGACCTGCTGACCGACCGCGAGCCGATCTTCAAGGGGCTGGAGATGCTCCGCCACCGCAAGCACGACGTGGTGGTGTTCCACATCCTGGACGACGACGAGCTGACGTTCCCGTTCGCCGGCATGACCAAGTTCGAGGGGCTGGAGGAGCTGCCGGACCTGTTCTGCGACCCGAAGGCGCTGCGGGACGGCTACCTGGAGGCGCTCGAGGAGTACCTCGTCGAGTGCCGCCGCGGCTGCACCCGCATGGGCGTGGACTACAACCTGATCCGCACCAGCGACTACATGGACGCGGTGCTGTCGCGGTTCCTGTTCCGCCGCATGTCCGACCGGGCCAGCAGCCCGGCGCGGTGACGAAGTGGCGGCCGGTCGCAAGCTCCCGGCCCAGGCACAGTACCCAGGACGAATCCCGGAACCGATCGAGGTCTCGCGTAATGTTCGAGTCGCTGTCCGGCTTCTTCTCCGCCGCCTTCGGCCTCAAGTGGGCCGCCCTCGCCGGCGGCCTGCTCGTGTCCGCGCCGGTCATCATCCACCTGATCAACCGGATGCGGTTCAAGCGGGTCCGCTGGGCGGCGATGGAGTTCCTGCTGAAGGCGCAGAAGAAGATGAAGCGGAAGATGATCATCGAGCAGTTGCTGCTCCTGATCCTCCGCATCCTGCTCATGATCCTCGTCGGCCTGCTCATCGCGCGGTTCAGCGGGTTCGACCTGGCCGGCAAGGACAACCGCGCCACCCAGCACCTCGTCGTCCTCGACGACAGCCCGAGCATGGCCGACAAGTGGAAGCCGGCCGCCGACCAGCCGGAAGTGGACGGCATGGAACAGGCCCGCAAGGTCGTCACCGAGCAGATCGCTCAGGCCGTCGGCAAGGCCCCGACCGCGCAGTTCCTGGACGTGGCCGTCGCCTCCCGCCCCGGCGAAGTCCGGCCGTTCGGGCAGGTCGGCACCGACAGCGGCGTGGCCGGTGGCAGCCTCGACACCTACCTGAAGAGCGTCGCCGCCAGCACCGTCCGCACCGACCTCGCCGCCGTCCTCCGGTCGGCCAAGCAGACCCTCCAGAAGCAGGCCGGCGCGGACAAGGCGCAGGTGCTGTACTTCGTGTCCGACCTGCGGGCCAACGACTGGGCCGAGCAGGGCGAGGCGGTGAAGCTCGAACTGGACGAACTGAAGAAGGCCGGCGTCCTCGTCCACCTGATCGACGTGGTCGGCGACCCGTACCGTAGCCCGGAGCGCCGCGCCCCGCGCGGGAACGACAACATCGGCATCATCGACCTGATCCCCGGCAAGCCGGTGGCCGCCCGCGGCGAGGCCGTCGAGTTCACCCTGGTGGTGAAGAACTACGGCGTCGCGCCGGTCGAGAACGCCCGCTTCGCCATCAAGGTGAACGGGGACGACAACAAGGGGCTGTCGAAGCAGTTCGCCACCCTGCCGCCCGGCCAGGTGTCGATGGAGCGGTTCGAGCTGTCGTTCGACGAGATCGGCACCGACCCGCGGCTGCTGCCCGACCCGTCCGCCGTGTTCACCGGCACCGACAAGGACGCCGAGGGGCTGTTCAAGCGGTTCAGCATCGTCACCGCGTCGCTGGACACGCCGGAGCGCGGCGGCATCCCGGCCGACAACGTCCGCCACGCGGTCGTCGAGGTGCGGGAGAAGCTGCCCGTCCTGGTGGTGGACGGCGGGAAGGCCGGCCTGGCCCCCGGCGAGAAGGCCGACGGGCACTTCGTGTTCCTCAAGCAGTATTTCGCCAACCCGTCCACCGGCGGCAGCGGGTTCGCCGTCGCCGAGACCACCGCGGCCAAACTGGAGCGGGAAGACCTGACCAAGTACTCGCTGCTGCTGCTGCTGAACGTGCCCGGCCTGACCGAGCCGGCGGCCAAGAACGTCGAGGCGTTCGTCAAGAACGGCGGCGGGTGCGGCGTGTTCCTGGGCGAGGACGTGAAGCCGCAGGAGTACAACAAGCTGCTGTACAAGGACGGCGCGGGGTTCTTCCCGGTGCCGCTGCCGGACGGCCCGACGCCGAAGCCGACCGACGACCAACTGACGGCCATGCTGCTCCGCCTGTCCCAGCAGAAGTTCCTCCTCCGCGACCCGGCGGTGCGGGCGCACCCGGCGCTGGCCGGCCTGTACCAGAACGAGCGGGGCCAGCCGATCAAGCCGGCCGAGGAGATCGTCCGCTGGTCGCAGTTCATCACCATCAAGCAGTACTACAAGCTGGACCGCAACGGGAAGTGGCGGGACGACAAGTCCGTCACCGAGCTGTACTGCATGCCGAACGAGGGCGAACTGAAGGAGTACGCGGACGCCGTGAACGCCATCTTGGAGAAGCTGGCCGGCCTCGTCGCCGAGCCGGACTTGGCCAAGTTCAAGAAGCCGGTGAACGACGGCCGCGAAGGCATCCGCAAGGTGCTGTTCGACAGCGACGCCGGCCTCGGCGGGCTGGCCATCCAGTTCGACCGGCTACTGGTGGACGGCCGCAGCGAGGGCGACCCGAACGAGCCGATCCTCCGCGAGTTCTGGGCGCACCCGAAGGCGGCCGACCTGCGGGTCGAGATCGCCCGCCTCCGCGACCGGGTGAAGTTCGGCGACCCGCTGTACCTGGCCAAGCAGTTCGGCCGCGGGCGGGTGACGGTCATGCTCACCACCGCCAACGACGGGTGGACCGACTGGCCGTCGTCCCAGCCGGCCAACTACTGCTACATCCCGCTGGTCAAGGAGATGGTGACGTACCTGTCCGGCGGCGGCGGCGGGGCCGGGGTGGCGTGCGGCCAGCCGATCCAGTTCGAGTTGCCGGCCGGCGGCAAGGACGCGCCCGTCGGCTACGAGGCGAAGGTCCGCAAGGGGTTCGTCACCACCTACCCGAAGCCGGGCGTGCGGAACAACAACGCCGTCAAGGTGGACTTCGCCGATTTGAAAGAGCAGTCGCTCGTCGCCAAGGACGGCGTGCTGACGGTCGCGCACGGCGACACCGCCAAGCCCGGCGTCTACTTCTTCGGGCTGGTGCAGACGCGGCCCGGCGAGGGCACCAAGCCGCCGGAGCAGTCGCCCGACTTCCGCACCGTCGTCGTCAACCCGGACAGCCGCGAGGGCGACCTGAAGCGGGTGACGACCGACGACTTGGCCCAGCACGCGCCCGGCCTGACCATCCACTCGCCGGACGACGCCGGCTGGACCGACGCCCTCCAGAACAAGAAGTCCGACCTGTCCGAGGCCGGCTGGATCTTCCTGATTTTGGTGCTGGTGCTGGTGTGCGAGCAGGCCCTGGCCGTCCGCCTGAGCCACCACAACACCGACGAGTCGCTGGCCCAGAACGCGCCGTCGGCGGCCGCCGCCACCCGCCGCGCCATCGTCCCGACGGCCGACGCGGCGTGACAGGGTGGGGACGGTCTTGTTAGCCCGCCGCGCCAGCAAGGGGCGAACCACCCGTGCGGAGCGGATTCGGTGTGACCGGTTGTCCGCCGAACTCCACGCCCCTTGCTGGCGCGGCGGGCTAACAA